>NZ_JAMYKW010000084.1:0-17549 GCF_040317555.1 Mesorhizobium sp. M1406
TGCAGACGACGATGGCCCGGCTTCCGGCGTCGGCCACTCATTTAGATCAAAACCCGATGGCAACTGCGGCGACCAGGTTGAGCTCGACCCGGCAGGTTGATCCGACTGCGATGACAACGCCCACGAGTCATCCTCCCACCCGGCAGGTTGCCGCCCTCCGGCTTGATCCGCAGCGTCATGAATTGCGTCCTGATCGTAACCTTCCGCAGGCCCCTGCCGTTCGCGGTCGGGCAGCTCATCCCACAACTGATCCTGATCGTAACCTTCCACTGGAGACTGGCCAGATTGCTGCGGTGGCTGCATTCCCCACGCAGCGTTCGCCTCAACGACTTGCTGGTAGTTCCGAAGGTGGCTTAAACGGAGGTTCGGATTATATCCACAGACTACCTTATATGCCCGAAAATCATCCTTCAACCCTTGTGTCTGCTCCTGATTCCCGTTGACTCGGCTCGCTATGCTCGCCTTTCCCTGCCTTCGGAGCCACTCACTGAACCCGCGTCGATTGCTAGCGATGATACGGAAAGGTTTCCTCTCTTTCGACGTCGACTCAGGCCCAAGGCTGGCCAACTCGTGCTCGAGCGCGCCGTCGATGAGGCGAGCGTCGTCGGCATAAGGAATCAGGGGATGAGGGCGTTCCCTGACGCGGGGCCGCGCTCCAACTGCGAGCCTCGGGAGATCAGACAGTGCCGTGGCGAGCTTGGAGAGTCGGTCAGCACCGAGTTTTTCCCTGTACTCTTGAAGGTCGTCGTCCATCGATCCGGTTAGATACCGAGAAGCGATGGATGCCCTGTTGAATTTTCGGAGCCACGCAGAAAACTGCCTGAGTTCCGGTGCATTCCGGTTTAGGGAATCGTCCCCCTCGGCCGCGCGCTGCTTGAGGAGATCCTCGTCTTCGGCATAAGGACGAGCGCGAAAAAGGCTTGGGTCGATTCCGGCGCGCCAATCCAGCAGGACCTCCACGGCGGTATTGACACGTCGGTCGCCACGCTCGTTCACAAACTGCTCCGCACGGGCATTCAACGCACCAGGGTCATCAACGAGGCTGGCCACCGTCAAGTTGCTGGGCTGAAGCCAGACGCTGAACCTGCGCAGCGCGGATACCCAGTTCACCACGGTATTGTATGCAGCGACGTCAGGATTCCTTTCCCTGGCGTCGTTCATCACCTTCGTGATCTGGGAAAAGAGGTGCTCGTCGACGTTCCCGGCGCGCACCCGCTGGATCGCCGCCAATGCAGCGTTGATTAGGGCGTCGCCAGACTGATGCGCAAACGCGTTCGCGCGGCCAATCAACCCATTGGGATCGTCAGGGTTGCCAGGAGCGTCAAGCAGGCCGCCCAGTGTCCGGCCCTGGGGCTGCGTCCGAAGCCATGCGCTGAATTCGCGCAGACTCGTTGCCTGCGGCAAGATAGTCCTCCTGGCGCCACGGCCGGTGGCCGCGATGAAGTCAGCAATGATCGTGCGGTCCTCGTCGGGGACTATCGTGTGGTCCTCGTCGGCCGGGCGGCCGCGCTTGGCATAATCGGCGCGATACGTCGTCTTGACAACCTCCGGCTGGTGCATCCCGTCCTTCGACGACTGCTTGCCGCTGCTTGGAACGAAGGCCTTCTTCACTGCCTTCAGCAACGATCTCAATCCCCCGCTTTTTTTCGGCGGCGGGGTGATTGCCGGCTCCTCCGAGAAGGAGGAATAAGCCTCCGACGAGGCGGTCGAATGCCTGGACCGCGAGTGGCTCGAGGCTGCGTAAGAGGTGTCTATGCTGTGGCGCGCGCTGCTGATTTGGTTGTCCCGCAGGGAAGGCTGCCGCGGCATCCGCATCGAGCCACCCATGGACGTACGCCGAATCGCACCACTGTCTGGATCAGCAGCGGAGCCGCCTAGGTTCAACTCGCTCAGCTGCCGCTCCAGGCCCTGTTGTTGCGCACGGTACTGCCGCATGTAATCGTCCGTTGTCCCCCCTATCCCTGTCAAACTCGCGACCCAAGGGTATACGTCGGCGTTGGGATCATTTTGTTCGGGAGCATCGTAGGGCCATGCCCGGCCAGTATTGTCCATAGCGGTCTCTCCGGTCGCGGATCAAGGAAGTACTCTAGCGCCTATCGGTCGCGCCGCCGTCATGCGCAATTCATATTCAATCATTCGATCGGGACATGGTGATGCTTCCTGTCGGGGGAGCATGAGGTTTTGTGGGGCGGCTATGCGGCGAGAGCTGTTTCGTCTGGTTCGTGATTGTCGTTCGCCATACCGGGATACCATTGCTGGAAGGTCGAGCGTAGGGAGCCGTCGAAGGTCTGCGTTCGGGTTTGCAGCAGAAGATGCGCGCCGATCCTGCTCCACTGCATCTGCTGCTTTTTCGCGAACCGCTTGCTGATGACGGCTTTGACGGTTGCCTCGACGAAGGCCGAGGATATCCGCTCACCGGACCAGTAGCGTTCGCCGTAGTTGGTCAGGCCGGCACTGTTGGAAGCGATGTAGGATCGGAACTCGCCAATGGCCGTGAGGAATTTGCGGCATGATCGGGTAGTCCGTTTCGAGCGTTTCCGCATCGAATTGCAGGTCGCCGATTTCCTCACCGGCACGGTACGCATTGCCATGCCAGAGGTGCCATTTGATCCTGCGCAGGGTTTCAAGCAGATCCTGTCCGGCCTGCTCATTATGGTTTTCGAGACCCTGGGCGAATTGGCGCAGGACCGTGATGCGCATGGTGATGTGGAACCAGTCGAGGACATGTTCGCTTGCCGGCGCGATCATCTCGGCAAGCGAGCGGACTTCTTCTCCTCCGTCGGTGATGAAGGTGATGTGAGCTATGCTGGAATTTGGGTGACGGGGCTGATCAAGCGGCGCTCTGTGGCTTCGTTTCGATGACCTCGATTCCGTCCAGGAACCTGGCCCTGCGATGAGTTTCGGCAACTGATTTTGTCCTTTCAATCGTCGCCACGTCCTGCCGCGGCCATGACCAGCTTGAAGACCATCAGCCCGGCGGTTTTCGAGGATAGCGAGCCCTTGGTACGCACCGTTCGATGGCGAACGGTCGCAAAGACGCTTTCGATGGGATTGGACGTTCGCAGATGATCCCAGTGTTCGGCGGGGAAATCGTAGAACGCCAGCAACGCATTCTGATCTTTCGTCAGGCAGTCGACCCGCCTTGGCATATTTCGCGTCATATTTTTCGACGAAGACGGCAATTGCGGTCTCGGCCGAGGCCCGGTTGGAAGCGAGATAGATTTCGCGCAGGTCTGCCTTCATGCCGGCCTGCACCGATTTCGGCACCTTGTTGAGAACGTTGGCTGTCTTGTGCACCCAGCATCGCTGGTGTTTGGTGCCGGGAAGGAGCTCCTCGAGCGCCTTCCCGAAGCCAAGCGCGCCGTCGCCCACGGCACGATCGGGCGCGATCTTAAGGCCACGACGCTTGACGTCGACCAGCAGCTCGCGCCAGCTTTGCGCACCCTCGCGAATGCCGGTCTGGAAGCCGACAAGTTCCTTCTTGCCCTCGGGTGTGGCGCCGATCAGAACCAGCATGCATTCGGCATGGTCTTCCATCCGGGCCTGCAGATAGACCCCGTCCGCCCACACATAGACATAGTGGCGCGCCGAAAGATCGCGCTTTTGCCAACGATCGTATTCGGCGTTCCACTGTGCCGTCAGCCGCGTGATCACCGAGGGTGACAGGTTCGGCGCCTCCTTGCCCAGGAGGGCCGCCAGAGCGTCCTGAAAATCGCCCGTCGAAACGCCGCGCAAGTAGAGAACGGGAAGCAGCGCATCCAGACTGCGCGTCCGACGCGCCCATTTGGGCAGGATCGATGAGGAAAACCGGACCCGGTCCGCTTCACCGGTCGCGCCGCGATCCCGGACTTTCACCCGGCTGACAGGCACCGGTCCGATCCCCGTCTGGATGCTCCGCTCCGGGCCGTGACCATGCCGGACAAGCCGGTCACGACCATCGGCAAGCTTGAGATCCTTCATCTCGGCAAGAAACGGCTCGGCTTCCATCTCGATCGCCTGCGCAAGCAATTTGCGCGCGCCGCTGCGAAGCACATCCGTCAGGGGATCATCGATTTCGTCGGGCTGACGAAGGCGAACAATGTTGATAGTCTCGTTCATGGCGTATCGCTCTCCTTGAGAGATCCCATGGGGTGGATGGCGGCCCGCTCTCTGACAGAGTGGAGTCGTTGAACCAACCACCCTGGAGACGACCATGCCTGTTGTAGCTGACCGACCCGAAGCACCGACCGCCATCCGCACCAATCTCTGCGCGATTTTCGTCTCATTGGAACTCTTATGTTCATTTGCAAGCGGCGTAGCCACGACTGTTCGTCCAGCCAATAATGGCTGGTCCTGCATGGTGTAGCTAATGCGCAATGTAGGAGACGGGGCCTCAAGACGACGGTTTGCAAACTCTTATACGCGGGTTGGATACCGCATTTCCGTGTGTACGCCTGGGGCTGCTTCTATCTAAGCACGGGCATCGACGTAGTCGGCCACTCAATTCCATCGAAGGTTCCCCGACCGGGGCCCTGCCTCCGACATTGCGCATCAGCGGATGATCGATCTTGTCTCCTCCTTTCAATTACTCGCGAGATGCGGATGCTAGGTTAGGCTTGATGAGCTGGCTGCACCTCCTGGCCAATAGCCCACAGGAAAGCCCCCATTTCTCTAGCGATCGCGGTGATCGCGATGGCCTTGTGCTTCCCTGCGAGGATCATTTTTCGATAGCGAGAACAGAGGCGGAGCTGACCTTTCCACGCTATTTCGCGAACGGTTCTCGGTAGGCCTTCCAACTGCGCTTGCTTGGTTCGACTTACCCGCGCAGGGAAGCGGTAAGCCCATGCGCCTTCGATCAGCATGCGACGGGCCCGAGAGTTCCCGGCCTTAGTGATCCCACCACGTTTGACATGTTCACCTGTCAAGCTCTCTGACGGAACGAGGCCAAGAAAGGCCATCAGCTGGCGGGGGTTTTCGAAGCGGCGGATGTCGCCAATTTCGGCAACAAAGACGACGGCGGCAATCAACGATACGCCTCGTAACGGCCGGAGCATCTCAAAGCCCAGGTAAGCCGCGAACTCGATCGGCTCGAACTGCTTCTCGAGCAGATCAAGGCGGTGGAGGCGGAGCGGGACGTGCTGCTGAATGAGGAACAAGACGCGGCGACGCCCGCCTCGGTGGAGATGTTGCTGAACCTGAAGGGCATCGGGCCGGAGTTCGCTGCCCTACTCTGGTCGGAAGGCTTGTTCCGGCACTTCGACAATCGCAGGCAAGTGGCGTCCTACGCCGGCCTCGCGCCGACTCCTTGGCAGAGCGGCTCGATCAACCGCGAACAAGGCGTGTCGAAGGCCGGCAATCCGCGATTGCGAACGACGATGATCCAGCTTGCCTGGCTGTGGCTGCGCCACCAGCCACACTCGGCACTCGCCCGCTGGTTCCACGAGCGCGTCGAGCGCAACGGTGGCCGCCAGCACAACACGACGATCGTGGCGCTTGCCCGCAAATTGCTGGTCGCGCTGTGGAAATATGTGAGCACCGGCGTCGTGATCGAAGGCGCCATTCTGAGCAACGTCGGAGGGAAAGCCGCCTGACGATACCCCATTGAACCAATCCTGTAATCGGTCAGGACCCGATCAGTCCTGACCGATCCAGGTGGACGAACCTACCAGAACCATGGCTTGAAATGCCGTTCGAGAGAATGGTCTCGTCTTCCTGAGCCCCTGCCGCCGCAAGCGGGATGTTGGTGCAGCCGCCAAGAGCGGCGACCGGATGTGAGGTTGACCGAGCTCGGAAACGGGCCGCGTCATGCGATTAGGGCTCGGACCCTGGATACAAAAGCAAAGGTTGGAACCCTGATGTCGCCCTGATGCATTCACTTGACCTAATCCTCCCCATGTGAGGTTCTGGCAGGCTTCATCACCCGCCTCGATACGCCGCTCTCCTCAAACCGTCATCACCCAGTTTCCGCCATAGCTCAGGTGATGTCCTGATTGGCCTGAACACCCTGCTTTTTAAGATGGTCAAGGATACGCCGCTGCGGCTTGCGATCGTAGCCATGGACAAAACCCATGTAACGGGCACCTCCGTCCCGGGTAAGGAGCGGCCGACGATCAGTTCGAAGTTCTTCTTTCGATCGTTGCGGTCACGGATATACCCTGACTGATCAGGACACTGGCGATGTCTCTCAAGTTGAGCCACTACTCGAGCAGATTGGCGGTCCGGTCGGACAGTTTACTGCCGACGGCGCCTATGACGGAAAGCCAACTTACGACGCAGTCATGGATCACAGCGCTGCCGCCGCAATCGTCATTCCGCCTCGTGTCAACGCGGTCCAACCATTCGACGATAGACCTGCCGGCCAAAGGGACCAGCATATCGCCGCAATCGGCAGAGACGGCCGGATGAAATGGCAGGTCTCCAACGGTTATGGCAAACGCTCGCTGGTCGAGACCGCCATAGGGCGATACAAGTCCACCATCGGGCGGCGTTTGCGGGCACGGTCGCTTCCAGTTTAGCAGACCGAAGTCGCCATCGGCTGCGCCGTCCTCAACCGCATGCTTGCCTGCGCACGCCCGAAATCCGCCCGCCGCAAGGCGGCCACGGCATAGTCTGCCGCTTCAAAGATCGACATCCCTCAAGTCCGGACCCATGCACCAACGCCCCCCCGTATGGCTGCATATCAATTTCGCATGCCACATGAAGCCTGATCATCACCTAAGAGACACGAACTAACTGAGGCTGGTTTGGTCATGGGCGGCGCGAACCTGATAGGGCGACACGAATTGGCCATGTTCGATGTAGATCGTTTGATGAAGCCGGTCAGCGACGGCACCCCATGCGGTGATGCTCTCGATTACGATCTGAGTTTTCTCGAACTTGAGATGGCGGCGCAGGGCAAGCCCGCTCGGCAGATGGGGGATTCCGTCATAGCCGCGGAGGCTCCCGATTGGCGTCAAGTCTGGCAGCTTGGCCTGGAGCTCGCTACCCGCACAAAGGACCTTCGCGTCGGGGTCCTGCTAACCCGCTCCGCTCTCAGCCAATTCGGCTACCCCGGCCTTCGCAACGGCCTGGAGCTGCTCGCTGGGTATGTGGAATCCTATTGGCCGGAGCTGCATCCGCGGCCAGACGTAGAAGACTCTGGCGATCAGACGGTGCGCCTTAACGCTTTGGCAAATCTCTGCAATCCCTCCGGGCTTATCGCCGAGGTTTGCCAGGTTCCCCTCACCGCGTCCAGACAGTTTGGCACCTTTACGCTGCGCGATTGGATAGAGACGCAGCGATCTCAATCGAGCGACGTCGATTCAGCGACCATCGACCTCGCCTTCGGGGACACCGAGCACGCCCTCCTCTATCAACTCGGGGCGAATCTCGACGCCAGCCTTACGGCTGCGACCAGCCTAGACGCCCTAATGAACGAGCACGTCGATATCATCGATGCTGTCCGATTCGAGCCCCTCATTTCGGTGCTCCGTCAGGGCAAGGACGTGGTAAGTCGCCACCTGAAAATCCCTCAATCCGAAACCGCTATGCAGCCCCTGCTACCAGGAGCCGAGGCGCGCAATCCGGAAGAGATTCGCGGCCGCAACGATGTCATCAGCATACTCGACGGTATCTGCCGCTGGTATCAAGTGAACGAGCCGGCCAGCCCCGTGCCAGCCTTGCTTGAGCGGGCGAAGCGACTTGTATCGAAGGACTTTATGGCTTTGCTCGAAGAGCTCGCGCCGGATGGAGCTTCTCAATACCGCTCGATCGCGGGTCTGGCGGCACACTCGGGGGCATGACCTCGGATCTCGAAGGCTAACATGAGGACAACCGAAGAATGGCAAAGGCAAGCAGTCAGAAATTCATCAACCGAAATCGCCCCCCGCGAGTCCAGATCGAATACGACCTAGAAACCTACGGCTCCCAAAAAAAGGTAGAACTTCCCTTCGTGGTGGGAGTCATGTCTGATCTCGCCGGCAACCCCGCCGAGCCGCTGCCCCCAGTGGGCGAGCGCAAGATGATGGAGATCGACATCGATAATTTCGATGATCGGCTCAGATCGCTAAGACCCAGGGTGGCGATGCGGGTACCCAACCGTTTGACCGGCGAAGGGCAATTGGCTGTCGACTTGACCTTCGAGTCGATGGGCGATTTCTCGCCGGCAGCCGTGGCGCGCAAGGTGGGAAGCCTCAACGCGCTGTTGCAGGCCCGCATGCAGCTCTCCAATCTACTAGCCTACATGGACGGCAAGATGGGTGCCGAGGAACTGATCGCCCATTTCCTCGGCAATCCAGCGCTGCTCAGTAGTCTCAGTGGAGCGCCGGAGAACGAAGCGCCTGATGAACCAGCGGAGGCAGCCCTGACCTCCTTTCCAGAGACGAAGGAGGATTGATTGTGACGTTCGTAAGCTCAATACCTGCCGAGGTGCACGCCCCGTTTGTCGATCCCGAGGATTTCGTCGTTCTGCTGCAACGCGAGTTCAAGACGCATTCGGATCAGGCCCGCAACGCAGTGGAGAATGCGGTCAAAACTCTGGCTGACCAAGCCCTCCGACACACACCGCTAATCAGCGATGATGCCGTTGAGACGATCCAGTCAATTATAGCATCGATCGACGACAAGCTATCGGAACAAATCAACGAGATACTCCATCACCAGGACTTTCAGGCGCTGGAATCGGCTTGGCGGGGCCTGCATCACCTTACGTTCAACACCGAGACGGACGAGACGTTGAAGATTCGCGTTTTTTCCATTTCCAAGAAAGAACTGTCTCGAACGCTGCGAAAGTACAAGGGAATTGCCTGGGATCAGAGTCCTTTGTTCAAGAAGATCTACGAAGAGGAATATGGGCAGATTGGCGGCGACCCCTTCGGATGCTTGGTTGCGGACTACTACTTCGACCATAGCCCCCAGGACATCGATCTGCTGACGGGGATTGCGCAAATTGCCGCGGCAAGCCACTCGCCGTTTATCTCAGCGGCCTCCCCGCATCTGCTGCAGATGGATTCTTGGCGCGAACTTGCCAACCCACGCGACATCACGAAGATCTTCCTAACCCCTGAGCACGCCGCCTGGCGAGCTTTTCGCGAGAGCGAGGACTCCCGGTATGTGGCGTTGACACTTCCACGCGTGCTCGGGCGGCTGCCCTACGGCGCTAGGACCAATCCAGTCGATGAATTTGCCTTCGAAGAGGACACCGACGGCAGAGATAGCGCAAAGTATCTATGGACGAATGCCGCCTATGCCATGGGTGTGAACATCACGCGGTCGTTCAAGCTCTACGGCTGGCTGTCTAGAATCCGTGGTTTCGAATCCGGTGGCCTGGTTGAAGACTTGCCGGTGCACACGTTCCCCAGCGACGACGGTGGCGTCGACCTCAAATGCCCAACGGAGATCGCGATCAGCGATCGGCGGGAGTCGGAGCTCTCCAAGAATGGCCTTTTACCATTGTTGCATCGGAAGAACACACAGCTGGGCGTATTCCTCGGCGCCCAGACCGTCAACAAGCCAATCAGATACGCAGACCCGGATGCCTCGGCGAATGCAGAGCTCAGTGCGAGGCTACCCTATATTTTTGCGACCTGCCGCTTTGCCCACTATTTGAAGTGCATGGTCCGCGACAAGATTGGCGCGTTCAAAGAACGGCATGACGTCGAGGAGTGGCTGAACCAATGGATCCAAGGCTATGTTCATCCCTCGCCGGAGTTGGGGAGCGAAGAAAGCAAGGCGCAACAGCCGCTCTCCTCAGCAGAGGTCAAGGTCGATGAGGTCGAAGATAATCCCGGCTATTACACCGCCATATTCTATCTGCGACCACACTATCAGCTCGAGGGCCTTACTATCTCTCTGAGGCTGGTGTCACGGCTACCCGCGGCCCGCAAGGGCTGAGCCCTTACGCCGCCGCCACAAGCATAAAGTCCGCTTTCATACCACGCCGGTTCGGGACCATTCCGGCCCCCGATCCGAAACCGCCAGATAGAGGAATTTGGAATGGCATTCGATTCAGTTATGATTTTCACCCAAGCGTCCAAGGATGGCATCCAGCCGAAGGGCGAATCCATTATCCTGAAGAACGGTATCACGCTTGGCGACCAATGGAGTTTCTCAATGGAGAACAAGCTCAATATCGGCCCTCACACCGCAGGCGCCGGGTCGGGTAAGGCCGAATTCGAGGTCTTCACCATCAAGAAGCAGGTGGATAAAGCCTCTGCTTGGCTGTACGTGGCATGTGGCCGCGGCGTCCATTTCAACGGCGTCGAGCTGAAGCTATTCAAATCGACGGGCGCCGGGCTGGCGACGGCCAGTTCGAACCTGTTCTTACACTGGACCTTCAATATGCTTGCGATCGAGAAGGTCGAGTGGGCCTATGCTGAAGAAGCTCCGGAGGAGACGATCACCTTCCGATTCGGCGCCTGCAAGGCCATTTACTACGCGCAGGACGATAAGGGTGCTCTTACCAAGGCTGGTGAGGGTGTCTGGAACCAAATCGCCAACAGTACTGACTTCAATATGCTCGTCGCCTGACAGCTTGCAGACCGGCGTGCGTTCTGGGGCTCGCCATGCATTCGGGTCCCGGATCGTTGCTCAACATGTGGAGATTGAACATGGTTGTCACTGCCAAGTGGGACCTGATCCAGCCATCCCTTCTCGACCAGCTAACGGATGACGAGCCGCGCAGCGCGTCCGAATCGTCGAAATTTTCCAGCTTGTCGCTGCGCCAAGTGCAAGCAATGATCCTTCGCGACGTGTCGTGGCTGCTTAATGCAAACCAGTTGGCTGCAACCGTAGACCTGCAGTCCTACCCCCACGTGGCATCCAGCACTCTCAATTACGGTATCCGGCCCTTTGCCGGGCACATCGTCGATGGCCTCGACGCTGCCTCGCTTGGACAGGAGATTGCCGACAGCTTGCAACGTTTTGAACCTCGGCTGCTTGCCGTCAGTGTCAAGGTCACACCCCTCGCTGAGGCCGACCGCAACGGCTCTCTTGGCTTTAGGATCGAGGCCGACCTCTTGGCAGAGCCAGTGCCGCTGCGGATTGTGATCCGCACCGAGCTTGACCGGGAACGCAAGACCGTCCGCGTTACCGATCTAGGTGCAGAGATAAGCTGATGGACCCAAGGCTCCTGCGATTATACAATGATGAGCTTGCGTATATGCGGGAGATGGGAGCTGAGTTTGCCCGCGCATTCCCAAAGGTCGCCGGCCGGTTGGGAATGGAAGCAGCCGGGGTCGCCGACCCTTATGTGGAGAGGCTGCTAGAAGGTTTTGCCTTCCTGGCGGCGCGGGTCCAGTTGAAGCTGCAAGCCCGGTTCCCGGACTTCACGCAGCACTTGCTGGAATTGGTCTATCCGCATTTTCTGGCGCCCATCCCGTCGATGACTATCGTCCAATTCGAGCCGGATCCACTGGCCGGACGGTTTGAACACGGATATGTGGTGCCGCGCGGAACCAAGCTGCTGGGCCAACTCGCTTCGGATGCGATCACCCATTGCGAGTTCCGCACGGCGCACGATGTCCACCTCTGGCCGATTGCGGTGAGTGCTGTAGATTATTACACGACGCCGGCGCAAATTTCGGCCCTGAATCTTCCGCCCCGGCAAGATGGGAAGGCCGCGCTGCGACTGCGCCTTCGGACAACCAATGGCATGCCGTTCAAAAATCTCGGGCTGAGGGCACTGACACTCTACCTCGCCGGCGCAGGTGGCGTCGGTGCAACAGTCGCCGAACAGCTTATGGGCGATGCTTGCGCAATTGTCGCCCGGCCCGCCAGCCCGCCGCCCCCCTGGCAGGAGAAAATTCCGCTCGGCCAACTGCGGCAGTGCTGTCTGGAGCCCGACTTCGCTCTCCTGCCCGAGGTTCCCCGCTCCTTCGACGGGTATCGTCTGCTTCAAGAGTATTTCGCCCTTGCGGAGCGAACCTTGTTCCTCGAGCTCGGCGGGCTAGCCGACGCCGTGGCGATGTCGACGACTGAGAGCCTTGAGATCGTATTCGTGCTCAACCGTGCCGAGCCACGGTTGGAACGTCACCTCGGAACCCAGAACATCACCCTGTTCGCAACGCCGGCGATCAATCTTTTCGAACGCCAGGCGGATCGCATTCACTTGAGCGACAAGAGCTACGAGCATCATCTGGTTGTAGATCGAATGAGGCCGCTCGACTTCGAGGTTCAGTCGATCCTCGAGATGAGCGGCGAAGGAGAGAGCAGCGAAGCGGCCCCCATTCAGTTTTTTCCATTTTACAACATTACCGCCCATGGACGGGAGGTGCAGCACTCCAGCTATTATACAGTCAGGCGCGAGCGTCGCCTGCGGTCCCAGCACCAGCGTCTCAACGGTGCGAGGAGTGATTATGGCGGCACCGAGACTTACATCTCAATTGTGGACCGCCGGGCGGCTGCCAATTCGGTGAATCCACGGCAGTTGTCGGTGCGGTGCCTTTGCTCGAACAGGCATCTACCGCTTGTATTGCCAATCGGTCATAAAGAGACAGACTTTACACTCGAAATCGGAGCTCCGGTTACCGCCACGCGATGTCTGTCGTTGCCGACCAAGCCGCGTCATTCCTTCGCCACCGGCGATGTCGCGTGGAAGCTGATCAGTCACCTTTCGCTGAATTATCTCTCGATCACGAATTCCGACAATAACGGCCATGGCGCAGAGGCGCTGCGAGAACTCTTGCGCCTGTACGTCGATCCGGACGATGCTTTCGCTTCGCAGCAGATCGACGGAATACGCGAAATCCAGTCGCGACCGATAGATCGGCGGCTGCCGGGCGGCGGACAAGCTGCGGTCGCACGTGGAATCGAAATCAGCGTCGTCCTGGATGAGGCGGCTTTCGAAGGCGTCGGCATTTTTCCCCTGGCCTCCGTGCTCAACCAGTTCTTCGCCAAGTATGTTTCAATCAACAGCTTCACCGAGATGGCTGTCTCGACATTGCAACGCGGTAAAGTGATGCGATGGCCACCGGCGATTGGTCGCCGGACGATCCTCTGATGCCAGACTCTCTCGCACATTTTCTGAGTGCAGTAGCGGCCGAGCCGCATGCTTACGATTTCTTTCAGGCTATGCGAGTCGTCGATGCAATCTGCTCAGATCGCCCCAGGCTTGGGGAATCAAGCCGACCGGGCTTCGATCGGGTGCGGATTGGACAGCAGCCCGCGCTGGCCTTTCCGACCCGATCCATAGCTCGCGTGGCCGAGGCTGGAGAGGGCCATCCCGCCAGTATTTCCACCTACGCCTTTGGCCTATTCGGGCCCAACGGTCCGCTGCCTTTGCATCTGACGGAGTACGCGCTTTTAAGGCAGCGCAATGCCGGCGACAACACGCTGGTTCGGTTTGCAGATATCTTTCATCATCGCTTAGCCTCGCTCTTCT
Source organism: Mesorhizobium sp. M1406 (assembly GCF_040317555.1). Lineage (NCBI taxonomy): Bacteria > Pseudomonadati > Pseudomonadota > Alphaproteobacteria > Hyphomicrobiales > Phyllobacteriaceae > Mesorhizobium > Mesorhizobium sp. M1406. The sequence continues at coordinate 13,337 of NZ_JAMYKW010000084.1, forward strand.
TCCGTGCCTGGGCGGAGAGCGAGCCGACCGTCAGCCATGACAGGCCACAAGAAGATCGCTTTGCCCTGCAACTCGGTGCCCTCGCCGGTTTTGGAATGAGGTCTTTCCATGGCCGGGACGCCATGCCAGATCTAACAAAATTTCACTTCACTGGCCGTCTCGCCTCGCACGCGCGCAATGCCGAAGGGCTAGTCGCTATCCTCAACAGCTTCTTTGTGGCCCCGGTCGAAATCCGTGAATTTATCCCCAAATGGGTTCAGTTGCCGCTGGGCGCGCGCTCCCTCCTCGGCCGTGACGCAGGCACTGCCACACTTGGCAGTACAGCCGCTGTCGGCGGCAGGATCAAAGTCTACCATCATCGCTTCCGCGTCATTATCGGCCCGCTCGGCTTGGCTCAGTACGAGCGGCTTTTGCCGGGGACCTCCGACCTTAGAACTTTGGCCGAGATTATCCGAAACTACTTGGGAGATGAACTGGACTGGGAGGTCAATCTGATCCTGCGACAAGAAGAAGTGCCGAGACTCCGGCTGGGACATAGCGGTAGGCTCGGCTGGACGAGTTGGATCGGCGAGCGCAAGACGCGACGTGATGCCGACGAGCTGACTACGGCGCCGATCGAGCTCTGCCGAAGGCGCCCCGAACTTTCCGCAGCAATCTGAGAGGGTCGATTATAATGGGCTGCATGGATCTTACTAGCGATCTCTATGTACTCTGCAATGCAAATACAATCAAAAGTTGTTCAGCATCCCGCAACGTCCGCGACAGTATTTTTGTTGAGCTGTTTGAAGACCAGCTCAGTGGCGCTGCCCAGCCGGATCTCTGGAAGATTTTACGCGGTTTCGGCGTTGATCAAGGCATCCTCGCTTTCGAGAACGCTTTGACGCCAAGTAAGCATCTCCAGCCCAGCCGATATGGAAGAGCCGTACGAGCAGCGGGGCGTTATTGATATGCGCCGCCAGATCCCCTCCCCGGAGAGCGGCGGTGGGCGACCAACGGACAGGCTCATCATCGATTCCCGTCATTGCGCGCTCCATCGTTTTCCTTGGTGGCGCTCCGGCCGCGTCTTTAGAGCCAAGTCAAAGTACTAAGGTGCTCTTGCATCTCAAGCGCGGAAATCTCCTATGGTCCAGCCTACAATTGAAAATCTGCTGAAGCACAATCGATTTGCCGCAGTTACGTCGGCGGCACTCCAGCCGAACGAGATCATTTTTCGACGGCTAAGAGGCACCGAACGGCTGGGGGAACCTTTTCTCTATGAGGTGAAGCTCGCCACAGCCACTCCGGTTCAGAACTTCGCCAACATTCCCGGACAACTTTTGACAGTCGGCCTTAAGCTGAAGGATGCGGGAACGCGCTTCTTCAACGGCCTCATCACTCGACTCGAGTATCTCGGCCTGGACGACACGGAGCACCTCAACTACGTGGCGGAGTTGCGGCCTTGGCTTTCGCTGCTCGAATATCGTACCAACAGTCGAATTTTTCAGGATAAAACCAGCATTGAGATCATCACCAAAATTTTTCAGGAGCACAAAGGCAATTTCAAGAATCGGACGATAGGGCGGTTTCCAAACCGCACCTTCTGCGTGCAGTACAACGAGACAGATTTGGCCTTCGTCAGCCGCCTAATGGAGCAGGACGGCCTCTACTACTATTTTGAACATGGGGAGAATCGACACGATCTGGTGCTGGTCGACAACCTTTCGAGCCACGAGGCATGCAAGCCTGAGGCTGTGGAGACCCACCACAATCTCAGGCCCGCCCGAAGTCTCCATCGAGATGATGTTATCTTGCATTGGAACGAAGTCGTGTCACTGCAGTCGAACAAGGTCACTCTCAAGGACTACGACGATGAGAAGCCAATGGCAGAACTTACCGCTGTCGCGCGCACCCCTTCCGTGCGTATCGGCGGCATTCCTCCTGGAAAGAGCACAGTGGGTGCCGGTAGCCGTCTTTCTGGCGCCGCTGTCGTGGAATCGGAGACGGCGACTGCGGACGTTTGCTCAGCTGTACAGGAGACGTTCATCTATCCTGGAGGCTATAAGGCAAAAAGGGAGGGCGACTTCTACGCCACGATCCGCGCAGAAGAGCTTGCTTGTAACGCCTATCGGGCGCGTATTGAAACTACAGCTCGCCAAATCAAAACGGGAGTAGTCTTCAAGGCTGCAAACCCCTTCTATTACGGCGATTTGGGTGCGCGCCCAAAGGCTACCCAGCGCTTTCTGGCGGTCGGGAACGAATTCACGGTTTTGGGGGAAGTGGGAGACCGTCCAACGGGCGCGGTCACCGCCGACCAGCGCGCTGAGTGCTTCCTCTATCACAGCACGGTGGAGATCATCCCCGCGAGCACTCAGTATCGCTCCCCGCGCCGCACACCGGTGCCGGTGATCAAAGGACCGCAGACGGCGATCGTGGTGGGCCCAAGCGGCGAGACAATCACGACGGATCAGTACGGCCGCATCAAGGTCCAGTTCTTCTGGGACCGCGAGAGCAACAAGGACGAAAACAGCTCTTGCTGGATCAGGGTAGCCCAGAACTGGGCCGGCAAGGGGTTCGGGTGCCTTCTAATTCCAAGGATCGGCCAAGAGATCGTAGTAAACTTCCTCCACGGCGACCCTGACCGTCCCCTCGTAACCGGGGTCGTTTACAACGGGTCCAACCTGCCTCCTGAAAACCTACCGGTCAACAAGTCCCGCTCCACCTTCCGAACGCACACGGATCGAGGTACAATTGCGGATTATAATGAGCTACGGTTCGAGGATAGGCAGGGTTGTGAAGAGGTCTTTCTGAAAGCGCAGAAGGACCACAACGTTCAGGTTGGAAACATCTATGCCATCGACGTCACGAAGCAATACCTCCTGACCTCAGCCTCAGCTGCGGCGACGTTTGGTAGCAGTATCGAGGTGACACCTGACAAGATATGCCTCTCAGTGATGGGCGCAAGCGGCTCCCAGGCAATCGAAATCAGCGCAGCCGGCATCACTCTCATGAACGCTCAGCGAGCCTCGATCAAGGTGTCGGGTGCTTCGGTCATCATCAACGACGAAGCGCTTGTGGTGACCTGATGCCTGGTCCTGTCCTTCACAAAGGAACAGCCGCGACCTGCCCCCACGGCGGCAGCCTCAATATAATGGCTGCCTCGCTGCGCGTCTCCGTCTCGGGCATGCCCGTGGCGATCTTGACTGACCAAGGCGTCGTTGCCGGCTGCGTCTTTACGCTTCCGAACGGTAAACCGCAGCCCTGTGTGACCACACGGTGGCTCGCAGCCGCTACGCGGGTCTTGGCCAATGGTCAGCCAATCCTCATCAATCCACTTGCCGCTCTTTGTCTCTCGGCAGAACAAATTCCCGGCGGGCCGCCGATCATCGCCTCCAGCCAGATACGGGTCATCGCGACATGAGTTCGCCTTTCCCTGCGCCGCCATCCGCGAGCGGTGCGGCCAGGGCGGCCTGGCCGAATCACCCGGACACGTGCGCGTTCTGCCTTGAACTGTTGATCATAACTGGCTCGGGTGAGCGCGTCATTTCCCCGACCTTCGACTCGCCCGGACATGCAATTGCTTTTTGCCGCCGGCAAAGGGTCGGTCTCCGTTGCGCTGGGAGGCCGCACTCGAAGCCGCCGTCATGCAGGAGCTCCGCAAGCTGAGTCGGCGAAACCTGCTCGTCGACTTTGACGACGCGGCGGGGGGATGTGTTGCAAAGTTTTTGGTAACGAGGCGCATGGCATTGGGCTCCGGTGTTTCCCGGAGGATTGCGACGTTCAAAGGCCGCCAGTTCGAGCAATCTGTGATCCTGCTTTGCGTGCGCTGGTACCTGGCCTCACATGGGCTTCTTGGGGTCAAGGATTAAATTCAGCAATGCATGAGCAGAACTCCAGGACTGTTTCGGCATCCAAGGTCTGAGCCCGATTTGCATGACCGGTCGTCTCCGAGCACGATCAACCTCACATGCGGTCGCCGTTCAGTACGGCTGCACCAATATCCCGCTTGCGGCGGGCAAGGGCTCAGGAGGATGAAACCATTCTACAATACAAAACGGGCATTCAGGCCATGCCAGGTATCGGTTCATCCACCTGGATCGGCCAGGACTGATCGGGTCCTGGCGGATTACGGGATTAGGGTAAAACAGAGCGTTGGTGCATGGATCCTTTGTCAACGGTTTGGCGATAGGCAGGCAGGATCGAAATCAGCTTGATGCGAGTGCCATGCCGTACAAAC
>NZ_JAMYKW010000085.1:0-16420 GCF_040317555.1 Mesorhizobium sp. M1406
TGGCCAGGGCCTCGCCTTCGACGTCTTCCGAGATGATGAGCAGCGGCTTCGAGGTCTGCACGACGGCTTCGAGAACCGGCAGCATGGCCTGGAGGTTGGAGAGCTTCTTCTCGTGCAGGAGGATGTAGACGTCCTCGAGCTCGGCAACCATCTTGTCGGCGTTGGTGACGAAGTAGGGGCTGAGGTAGCCGCGATCGAACTGCATGCCTTCGACGACTTCGAGTTCGGTCTCGGCGGTCTTGGCTTCCTCAACCGTGATGACGCCTTCGTTGCCGACCTTCTGCATCGCTTCCGCGATCATCTTGCCGACCGACTCGTCGCCATTGGCCGAGATCGTGCCGACCTGGGCAACTTCCTCGGAGGTCTTGATCTTCTTGGCAGCCTTGCCGAGCGCCGCGACGACTTCGGTCACGGCCAGGTCGATGCCGCGCTTCAGGTCCATCGGGTTCATGCCGGCGGCAACGGCCTTGTGGCCTTCCTGGACGATCGACTGCGCCAGAACGGTCGCGGTCGTGGTGCCATCGCCGGCGATGTCGTTGGTCTTCGAAGCAACTTCGCGGACCATCTGCGCGCCCATGTTCTCGAACTTGTCTTCAAGCTCGATTTCCTTGGCGACGGTGACGCCGTCCTTGGTGATGCGCGGCGCGCCGAACGACTTGTCGATGACGACGTTGCGGCCCTTGGGGCCGAGCGTGACCTTCACCGCGTCGGCGAGGATGTTGACGCCGCGCAGCATGCGCTCGCGGGCATCACGGGAAAATTTTACGTCTTTGGCAGCCATTTTTAGCTCCTGGCAGGGGCTTTGATTGAGCCCGGGAATTCAGTTGATGAAAAGGCCTGATATCAGCCGATGATGCCCATGATGTCGGATTCCTTCATGATCAGAAGGTCTTCGCCATTGAGCTTGACTTCGGTGCCCGACCACTTGCCGAACAGGATGCGGTCGCCAGTCTTGACGTCCAGCGGGACCAGCTTGCCAGCTTCGTCACGAGCGCCGGAGCCGACAGCGATGATCTCGCCTTCCTGCGGCTTTTCCTTTGCCGTGTCGGGGATGATGATCCCGCCAGCGGTCTTGGATTCGGATTCGACCCGGCGAACGACCACGCGGTCATGAAGCGGGCGGAACTTCGACTTTGCCATTTTTTCTTCCTCGATGAGAACGGTGAGAAACAGTTCCTCCGTCCGGCGGCGCCGGACATATGAGTTAGCACTCACCAATGGCGAGTGCTAACGTGGCGCTGAAATAGGCTGGCGGCTCGCCGGAGTCAAGGCGGTCGGAGCGCCACTTGGCACCTCGATGACGAACTTATCGGGGCTTGGCCGAACCGAACACCAGAAGCGGGCAACGCTCCGCCAGGGGATAGCTGCCGCTCGGCACGACGCGCACGTCGTCGAACCAGTTGCTCGCTTCCTCGATCAGCATTGCCAGCGTCGCGAAGCTGTAGCTTATGTCCGAGCCCGCATAGACGTCTATCGTGTTGATCGACACCATGGTCCAACCCGTCCTCGCGGCAAGAGCTTCGCGGTTGGGGAACAGGCTGTCGAAGGTGTCGCGGATCGTTCGCACCTTGATTGCGAAATCGCGGTCGTCGGTCGTGCACGCCATCGCGATCCGCCATTTGAGCGCGTGGAAATTCTCGACCCCGCCGGCCAGAACCAGAGCTTCGATGCCGCGCGGATCATCCGCCGTTTCCGGCCGAGCAAAAACGCGGATCGCCGCACGCCTGCCAGGCTTCAGCACCCTCGCGATTTCGCCAAACAGCGAACCGCGCGCGGCTTTGGAATCGACCGCCGACAGGCATCCGTCGCCGATGACGGCGTCGAAACTTGCCCGATCCACTGGCAGGTCAAGCCAGTTGCCGGCTATCGCCTTTCGCGATCCGTCGTCGCCGGCCCATACGCCGGAAATCATGGTGGCCGATTGATCGACCGCCAACATCGATCTGCCCAGGATTGCCAGTTCCGGCGTCACTCCAAGGAGCAGGACGTCGGCATTTTTCAGATCGAGTTCGCGATCGAATATGCCGATGGTTTCCGCTGTTGGCCGGAGCGGCGCATCCAGAAGTTTCCAATGGCGGTGATAATTGTCCCAGTGATTTGTCATGCAATTTATTGGGCCATGGACGTCTAGATTTAGATACCCATCGGGGCTTAATAGAGGTTGTTGTATAAGCCAAGAGGTCGATGATTGGCGCGTATTCTCGTGGTCACCCATGAGCATGACCGATTCCTGGGCAGGCGCGACATCCTGCTGCGCAGGAGCAGCCCATACATGCTTTTCGACATTCTCGCCGAATTGAAAAGGCGCGGCCATTCGGTTCGGGTTCAGCAAGGTCTGTCGACGCCATTCAGCGCCGATATAGCGGTGTTGCATGTCGACGCCACGGTGACGCCCACGGACTATGTCGACTATGCATCAAGTTTTGCATTCTGCCTCAATATCGGGGCGGTCGACATATCCAAGCGTCGGATCAGCGGTGCATTGGTCGACAGAGCTGACAGCTGGCAAGGTCAGGTGATCGTCAAAAGCAATCTCAACAATCAGGGTATTCCGGAGACGTTCCTCAATCGGCAATCGCAACGCGCGGGCAAGCCTCAGCTATTTCCGGACATGCCTGTTCAGGAACCTTACGCGATCCATGAGTCGATCGGCGATATTCCACAAAGTAGCTTTGACCGCGCCGATCTGGTCGTGGAAAAGTTCATTCCGGAAAGAGAGCGCGATGGCTTCGCGGCGCGCTTCTGGGTGTTCTGCGGAGACCGCGAGCGCTGCACGCGTTATGTATCGCCCAAGCCGTTGATCAAGGCATCCGAAACGATCCGACGTGAGCCTGTTCCGGTCCCCGATGAACTGCGTTCGTTGCGGCGCGCGCTCGGCTTCGATTATGGAAAATTCGATTTTGTGGTGCATGACGGCAGGGCGGTGCTGCTGGATGCGAACAAGACCCCCGGCCGTCCCAGCAATTTGAGGAGGATGTTCGCGGCAGGCGCTTCCGATCTGGCCGATGGGTTTGAGAGCCTGATCCGCGGTGTGCGATAGATCAATGATGGGTGTTCTACAAAAACAACCGCAGCTGCGTGTGAATGATCGAACGATAATCTTCGATCGTGCGGCGGCTTTCCGCTTCGCCCTCGGCAAGCGCCAGGCGCACGACACCGCCGGCGAGCTGGAAGATCAGGATGACCATGCGTTCGAACTGCTCGCGCTTCCCGGGCTCGAGCAGGGTGATGACATGGTCGCAGAACATCCTGGCTTGATGTCGGGTTTCGGCGATGTCGAGATTCTTGAGCGCCTTGTCGGCCTGGATGGCGTTCTGCAGATCCTGGATGGCCGGATCGCCGGCGACGCGGCTGAGATAATCGTCAAGCAGCCGGTCGGCGGCCACGATCACGTCCTTCGCCTCGCGGACGTCGGCGATGATCGCCGTCAGCCGGGCACGGCTGACCTCTGAAAACCGCTCGTAGAGCATCGCCAGGATCGCCGATTTGTTGGGAAAGTAATGGTAGACGGTGGCGATCGGCCCGCCCGCCAGCATGCCGACTTCCTTCATGGTGACGGCGTCGATGCCCTTCTCGCCGATCAGCCGCATGGTCGTCGACAGGATCGCGTCGATGCGCTCGCGGCTGCGTTCCTGCTTGGGCCTGCGCCGGGGCTCGGTGGCTGTTCTGTTCACTTCCGTCATGCACCGATCTTTCGCACGGGTTTTTCAAAATCCGGTTGACAAGAAATATGATCAAGTATCAGTTTCTAGAAATGCTGACAGGTTGTCAGTTTTTTTGCCGCGCGGCAAGGACGTTGGGAGGCGCCTTTGGCTTCGACAAATACCGGGCACTCGGGCAATGGCGACTGGCTGGTCGGCAATCCGACCGGCGCACAGCTTGCCTCGGCACTGTGGATCGGTTCGGTCGGCCTGCTCATCCTCGGGCTGCAGCCCGTGTTGCTCGGCGCGCTCTACACCGAGGGCCATGTCAGCGGCGATGAACTGGCGCTGGTCGCGACCGCCGAGATGATCGCCATTGCCATCGGTTCGGCTGTCGTGGCGATGCTGCTTTCGGCCCACAACATGCGCCGGAAAAGTGCCGTCCTTTTGCTGCTGCTAGGGCTCGCCAATGTGTGGACGGCCTATGCCGCAACCGCCAACACGCTGATCGGGGCCCGCGCCCTGGCCGGTCTTGCCGAGGGCGGTCTGGTGGCGGTCGCAACGGAGTTGATCGCCCGGTCGCGGCGCGCCGAGCGCATCGGCGGCTATTTCGTCACCATGCAGACACTGGCGCAATGCGCGCTTGCCCTGTTGCTGGCGCTTTATGTCATCCCGGCAGCCGGATCGGCGGGCGGCTTCATCGTTCTTGCCGTCGTCTGCATCGCGTCGCTGGCGGTCGCCTTCACCGTCCCCGGGGACTACGCCGATCTGCCGAAGGAAGAGAATCTCGCCAATGTGCTGACGATTCCTTCGCTCACCGCGCTGCTGTCGGTGTTCTGCTACTTCATGTTCTTCGGTGCGGTCTGGGCCTTCCTGGAACCGCTTGGAGCGCAATATGGCATCGATGGCCGCACCGTCGGCCTGATCGTCTCCGCCAGCCTCGCGGCGCAGGCCCTGGGTGCGATGACGGCAACCGTCTTCGAGGCGCGCATCGATTATCGGCTTGCCATCACGACGATCGGGGTCGTGGCGCTTGTCAGCTCGCTGGTTCTCGCCAGCGGACCTGGTCTCACCACATTCTGGATCGCCGCCCTGGTCATGGGCTTCATCCTCTTGTTCATCGTGCCCTATCAGATCCGGCTGGCGATCACCGCCGACGAGACGCGCACCGCCGTGCTCTTAGTGCCGGCAGCCCAGCTGTTCGGCCTGGCGATAGGGCCGATCGCCGCGTCGCTGCTGATCGACGGCAAGGATTTCCGGCCGGTGCCGGAATTCGCCGCCGCCAGTGCTGTGGCCAGCGTGGTGCTGCTCGGTCTGTTTATCCTCGTGACGCGGCGCCGCCGCGCCGTTGCCTGAGCGGGGAGCGCCATGTCGAACAGATGGAGCAACTGGTCGGGCATTGTCACCGCCGAACCGCGGTTGATCGCCAGTCCCGCCGATGCCGGCGAACTGGGCGATCTGGTGCGCACAGCGCCGGGTCCGATCCGCGTCGTCGGTGCCGGTCATTCCTTCACCCCGCTGGTGAAATCCAAGGGCACCATCCTGTCCTTGGAGAAATTGGAAGGGCTGGTCTCGCACGACGCCGAGAAACATCAGGCGCGGGTGCGGGCAGGGACCCGGCTCGGGCCGCTGATGCACATGCTGCAAGGCATCGGCCAGGGCCTGCCCAATATGGGCGACATCGACCGCCAGGCGATCGGCGGCGCGCTGGGCACGGCCACCCATGGCTCGGGACCGACGCTCGGTGCCTATCACACGCAGCTGGAGACGGTGCGGATTGTCGACGGGCTGGGCAAGCTGCGCGACTTCAAGCGGGCAGGGGACCAGGAGATGATCCATGCCATCGGCGTCGCGCTCGGCGCCTTCGGCGTGATGACCGAAGTAACGTTGAACAACATCCCGACCTACCGGCTGCGCCGCCGCAAATGGGTGCTGCCGATCACTGAGATGCTGCGCGAGTTCGAGACGATGATGGCCGCCCATCGCTCGGCCGAATTCTACTATATTCCGTTTTCCGGTTACGCGCAGTTCATCGCCAGCGATCTCAGCGACGCGGCACCGACCCCGCGACCGCCGGAAGCGGATGAGGCCGGGTTGAGGACGCTGCGCCGGCTGCGCGCCGCGCTCGCCAGGCTGCCGTCGCTGCGCGGCCGCCTGATCCGTTCGGCGGTCGCCAAATTCCCGGCCGAGGACTACGTGCAGGACTGGCTCAACGTCTATGCCAGCGACCGGCAGACCAAATTCAACGAGATGGAATATCATCTGCCGTTCGAGGAGGGGCCGAAGGCGCTGGCCGAAATCATTGAGCTGACCGAGAAGCACTTTCCCGAGGTCTATTTTCCGATGGAGGTGCGCACCGTTGCGCCCGACGAATTCTGGCTGTCGCCATTCTACAGGAGGCCGACCTGCTCGATCGCCATCCACCATGACGCGGCGAACGATCCGCTGCCGTTCATGCGGGCGGCCGAGCCGATCTTCCGCAAATACGGTGGCAGGCCGCATTGGGGCAAGATGCACAGCCTGAAGGCGGCGGACCTGAAAAAGCTCTACCCGCGCTGGGACGACGCCATGGCGGTGCGACGCGACATCGATCCGCAAAACCGCTTCCTCTCGTCCTACATGGCCGGCCTGTTCGGCATCGAACCCAGTCCTTTTGACAACGAACGATGAGCGCCTATTTTTCCGCCCTGTCGGACGCATTGAAGACCGCTGGCATCCTGCAGCCCTGTCTGGTGCTGGATATCGACCGGCTGGACCGCAACATCGCCCTGGTAAAGGGGAGGCTGGATCCCGGCCTTGCCGTGCGGCTGGTCGACAAGTCGCTCGCCTGCCTGCCTCTGCTTGCCCATATCGGCAAGGCGCTCGGCGCCAATCACGTCATGTCCTTCCATCCGCCGGTCAGCGAGGCGGTGCTGAAGGCGTTTCCAGATGCCGATCTGCTGTACGGCAAGCCGATGCCGGTCGGCGCGGCAAGGGCGGCGCTGGTGAAAGCCGACGCCGACTACTGGTCGCGTGTCTGCTGGCTGATCGATACGCAGGAGCGGCTGGCGGAATATGGCGCACTCGCGACCGAGTTGGGCATCGAGCTGCGCATCGCTTTCGAGATCGACGTCGGACTGCATCGCGGCGGGTTTGCGAGCCCGGAGTCCTTGTCGAAGGCGTTGAGCGCGCTGCCGTCCCGGCTGTGTTGCGAAGGCGTCATGGCCTATGAGGCGCATGCGCCGCACATTCCGGGCCTGTTCGGCGGGCCGGTGAAAGCGTTGGCAAAGGCGTCGGCGCAGGCCACGGCGTTCGTCGCTTGCCTCGGCGCGGACCAGCGCCGCATCTTGAACATCGGCGGCAGCAAGACCGCACTGCTCCATCATGGCGGCGTGGCCAACGAAGTGTCGATGGGCTCGGCCTTCGTGCTGCCCAGCGATTTCGATACGCCCGGCCTCGAAGGCTTCCTGCCGGCTGCCTTTATCGCGACACCGATGCTGAAAGTGGTCGAGCCGATGCTGCCCGGCCCGCCTGCCGTCACTCGCCTGCTGCAGGCACTCGGCCGGTTTCCGCGCAAGGGCTGCTACCTCTATGGCGGCAAGTGGATGGCCGAGCCGGTGTTCCCCGAAGGCATGCGGACGAACGGCCTGCTCGGCCTGTCCTCCAACCAGCAATTCATGGGCTTGCCGGCCGATGCGACCGCAAGGCCAGGCGACCATGCCTTTCTGCGCCCGACGCAGAGCGAGGCCGTGCTGCAGCAATTCGGATCGATCGCGGTGTTTTCCGGCGGCAGGATCGCCGATCGCTGGCCGGCGCTGCCGATGGGGTGATCGCCTGCGCTTTCACCCCCAAACCGCCATTGCCGCCGCGTGGATCGAATTCGGGGCCGTAGCGTTCGAATTCCGGCGCGGTGCTCTTGCTGGCCAGCCATCTCATGGCCCGAACGCTGCCGCCGCCGCGGGAACTGCCGATCGGCATCAGCTCGGTCGGTGCGTTCTTCGTCGTCACCAGGCTCATCCGCAACCTGCTCTGAGCGTAGCGGACAAGAGGCCGCCGGAGTAGAGTTTCCAAACAGGCTCTCAGACCGTCCAGAAATAGCGCACGATGTGAAAGAAGACTGGCGCGGCGAAGACCAGGCTGTCGGTGCGGTCCATCATGCCGCCATGGCCCTCGATCAGATGGCCCCAGTCCTTGACGCCCTGGTCGCGCTTGATGGCCGAGGCGACCAGCCCGCCCAGAAATCCCATCGAGCAGGCGACGAAGGCCACGGCCGCCGCCTGCAGCGGCGAGAAGGGCGTCACGAACGACAACAGCGCGCCGAGCAGGCTCGCCGACACCAGTCCGCCGATCAGGCCTTCCCAGGTTTTCGACGGCGAGACATTCGGCGAAAAACGGTGTTTTCCAAACAGCTTGCCGAAGATGTATTGCAGCACGTCGCTGCCTTGCACGACGATGATCAGGAAGGCGATCAGCAGCAGGGTGCGGCCTTCGAAGCGCGGCACGTCGAGTGTCAGCAGCGCTGGAACATGGCTGACGCAATAGACCGAAATCATCACCGCCCATTGCTGCGCGGCGATCCGCTCGAGGAAGCGTTCGGTGTCGCCATGCAGCGCCGTGATGGCCGGCATCAACAGGAAGCAATAGACCGGAATGAAGATGACGAAGAGCCCGTACCAGGCGGTCCACACCAGCCAGTATTGAAACGGTATGATGATGCCGAACATGCCAAGCAGCACCCAGTGGTCGCTGCGGCGGGTGTGCGTCAGCGTCACGAATTCGCGCAGCGCGGCGAAGGAAATCAGCGCGAACAGGATGGTCATGCCGTAGCGGCCGAAGAAGAAGGCGACCGTCATCATCGCCACCATCACCCACCAGGCGTTGATGCGCTGGGTGAGATTGACCAGGGTCGAGCTTAGCGGCTTCGGCGCCCGCGCCGAAAGTATGGCGGCGACGATGCTGGCGGTGGTCAAAACCGCCAGCAGGCCGATGATCAGGATGGAGATCTCGTGGCGCATCAATCGTCTCGCTCGGGACGCGGGTTGAGCGCCAGAAGCGTGGCGTGGGCACGCTCGAGAAAGGCGCGGCGCTCTTCGCCAGGCGTCACGGCGACCGGTGCGCCGAAGACGACGCGGCACAGCAGCGGCACCGGCAGGAACTGTCCCTTGGGCAGCACGCGCGACATGTTCTCGATCCAGCACGGGATCAGCTCGACCTGCGGCCGCGCCATCGACAGATTGTAGAGCCCGGAGCGGAAGGCCAGCAGCGGCTCCTCGGTCATGTTGCGGGTGCCCTCGGGAAAAAGGATCAGCGAGTGGCCCTGGTCGAGAACCGACAGCATGATCTCGATCGGATTTTCCTCAGGCTTGGTCCATTGCCGGTTGATCAGCACCGACGACAGCATGTCCTCGGCAATGAAGCGGCGCAGCCGCGACTTTCCCCAGTATTCGCCGGCAGCGACCGCGCGGGTGATCGCGCGCTCCTTTTCGCTGAGGCAGGCCGACAGCAGGATGAAGTCGCCATGGCTGGTGTGATTGGCGAAATAGATGCGCTGCCGGTCGGACGGCAGGCTGCCGCTCCATATCGGACGCACGCCGGTCACCATCCAGGCCAGCGCCGAGAGGCCGACGGAGGTTACCGTCTGCAGCAAGGTGAAGGTTTTCAGCGAAAGCTTGTTCATCGCGGCGCCCAAAACCCCGCCGCCAGAAGTGCTACGGCAAACAGGGCCAGGGCCGCACGCTGCTTGAACAGCAAGCGGCTTGTGCCGGCCATGCGGTCTTCGAGCGAGCGCGTCGTGGACGGCGCCGGTTTCAGGCGCATGCGCGCCAGCATGTCGTCCACCGCGGCGCCGCCGGAAACCTCGTCGTCGTGGCTCGCCATCAGCCGGAAGAGCAGCGCGTCGAACACCAGCAGCGCCGACAGCGCCAGCACGGCGACAGTGCTCGCGGCGGTGATCGACAGGGCGATCGCCGCAGGCAAGGTCTCGAAGGCTCCGCGTGCCGACGCGGCCAGGGGCCCAAGGATATTTGCAGCCACCACGAGTGCGGCCGGCCATGCGGCCTGCTGCATCAGCATGCGGGCGAAGCGGTCGGCGCGTTCCTGGTAAGCATTGCCGGTCATGACGCTGCCCGCTCCGTGGCATCGGCAAGATGAACCGGGCGGCCGGCTGCTATCAGCATCTCGCGGGCAAGCGTCGGCGTCTTGGCTCTGCCGGTCGCCACCAGCCGGCCGCACGAACGTCGCCGTCAGCGGAAACAGGATGAAGCAGGCAACGGCGACGATCTGCGCGGTGAGATAGCGCCCGGCCAGACGGTCGACCCCTTGCCTGTTGTCGTTGAGCAGCAGCGACAGGCCGTAGAACAGGTTGATCGACCAATAGGGCACGATGGTCCAGGCGAGGAACGGGATGCTGTGTTCCCAGGAGAATACGATGCTGCCGACCTCGTCGCGCCGCGACGCCAGCCAGTTGGCGAAGCCGTAGCTGAGGTAGAAGAACGGCGCCAGGAAGGCCAGCCAGAGGGCTGCCCTGACGACCACCCGTCCATAGGGCTCGTCGCGTGCGGTGGATGCAAGCGATGACACCATGCTGTTCAGCGGCGCCGCGCGACCGAGACGGTGAATATGCCCCATTGGTCGATGCGCTGGTCGAGCTTTTCGAAACCAGCGGCTTCGACGAGCTGGTCCATCTCGCCTTGCGTGCGCCGGCGCATCACCCAGGCCTCGCCGCCGCGATGCGAGGTCAGGCTGCGGGCGATCATCTCAAGCTGCGGATGCCAGGGCTGGTTGGTGTAGAGCAACAGGCTGCCCTGCTGCATGGCGCTGGCCAATCCGCCGAGCGAGCGGGCGATCATCGCATTGTCGGAGAACAGCTCGTAGAGGCCGGAGACGATGGCGAGATCGGGCGCCGGATCGATCGAGCCGAGCATATCGGCATCGAAGGCGTCCGCACGCTGGAACGAGACATCAGCCGGCAATTGCCGTTCGGCGATCAACTTGCGGCCAAGCTGCACGTTGAGGTCGGAATAATCCTGCAGGCGCACGCTCGCCGGCTGGTCGGGGCTCTTGACGATGGCATCGAGAACATAGCGGCCGTGGCCGGCGGCGATGTCGAGAATGTGCGCCGGGCGGCCTGCGGCCTTGAGCGTCGTCAGGCAAGAGCCGATCAGTTCCTCGAGATGCAGCTTGCGCTGGCGGATGCCGCGCCAGCCTATGGCCTCCAGGAAGATGCGGTCGATGACACGGCCAAGGGGTGTGAGACCCCGCGCGTCGTTCTCATAGACGTAATCCAGCGTCGAGCCGGAATCGAAGCCGGTGGCGATGCCGGTCTTCATACCCTGGGAGACCCAGGCGCCCATGCGGATGGAGGCACGGCTGAATGCCCAGTAGAGGCCTTTGGGCGACAACAGATCGAGCGGCGAGGCAAGCCTGTCGGCCTCGTCGCGGGTGTGGCCGGCAATATCCGCCTGCTTCAGGTCGACTGGAGCGTCCGGCGTGGCGAACTGCCTGGCCAGGAACGGCCGGATCAGGTCGAGGGCCCGCGCCCGGTCGCGCTCGCCCAGCGTGTCGTGGAAGAAGCCCGGCAACACATGGCGTTCCTTGGCGCGGCTGCCGAGATTGACGAAGAAATCGTGCTGCGGCCCGTGGCGCACCACCCAGTCGCTGCCCGAAAGCAGAAGCTGCGTCGGCACGGTGATGGCGCGGGCGTCAGCCACGATGCGTGCCGCGTGCTGGTAGAGTTCGACCAGGATATTGGAGGCGATCGGCCGTGTGATCAGCGGATCGCTCTCGAAGGAGGCGATGCGCACGAGATCATGGGTCAAGAATTTCGCCTTGACGTAGGAATTGACGAAGAAGCGGCCCTTGATCTTCTGCCAGAACGCAATGCCTTCCCTGGCGAAGGGCACGTAGAGTTTTACCGAGAAGGCCGGTGAGGCCAGCACCATGGCGCGCAGCTTCGGGGCATAATCATGCACCCAGGCTGCGGCGAGCACGGCGCCGAAGGATTGCGCGATCAGCGCGATATCCCGCGTGGCGAAGCCATCCCTGGCGGCGATCTCGCCCATGAAACAGTCGATGTCGCGCACCAGGGCCGAGAAGGAAGGGGCATAGCCGCGCTCGCCGGACGAGCGGCCATTGCCGCGGGCATCCCACGCATAGAAGGCGTGGTCCGGCATCCGCAATTCATCGACGAGATGGGCCATGCGGCCGCCATGTTCGTGGCCGCGATGGAAGAGCACCACCGCGCCCTCGGCATCCGCGGAAGCCGCCGGCCAGAACCGGTAGAAGATCTCCGTCCCGTCATGGCTGCGAAAGACCCGCTCCTGCGCTTGCCGTTCAAGGCTTTGCTTGGTCGCGGCGGCGATCGGTTCGTGCATCATGGTCTTTCCCTCTGACGGCATGGCGAGCCCCGATGCTCAGCTGGCGCTGCCAATAAGGCCGGCGCGTATCCGGTTTATGGCGGTCAGCAGCGAAAGCGTTGCCATGGCCGGAAACACAAATGGCGCGATGGATGCCGGCCAGAACCCGGCGGCGCACAGCACGGCGACCACGCCGAGCGCCATTGCCCTGTCGCTCTTGCCGAACGGCCCGGCATAGTTTCGCCCGACCTTGGCGGCGATGCCGAGCACGCCGGCGAACTCGGTCAGCACGGCCGATATCGCGAAGGCGATGACCGCCCATGGGGCAAACTGCGGAAAGGAGGCAAAAGGGAGTATAAGCGCGAGGTCCGAAACGACGTCGCAAAACTCGTTCAGATACATGCCGAGCGTCGAGGCCTGTCCGTGTTCCCGCGCCAGCATGCCATCCACGGCATTCAGCGCCATGCGCACGAACATCACCGCGGGGACAAGCAGTAGCAGCCAGCGCCATTCATGCAGAACCGCGATGGCCGCTCCTGCCGCCATCGACATCAACGCCGCCAGGATGGTTATGCTGTTTGCAGTGACCCCGATTGCCGCCAGCCGATTGACCAGCGGCCGCAGCCTTCCCTGGAAAGCCGGCTTGAGAGCGTAAAGCGTCGGCATTTTCGTGATCCCCCGATCCTGACCAACGGCTGTACATCAATATGTCAGACACGACCAGCATGACGTGGCGGAGCGGCTATGCCGACTGGCATGGCGACCAGGCGCTCACCAATCGCTAACCATGACTGCATCGCATGGCTGTCATACCCATTTGCCGGCTTTTGGTGCAACGCCGCATCTTGAATAGTAAGCACGCTTATTATATATCCCGCTCATGGTTTCCGATGGCATCGACAGATTGGGCTTCTTGATCCACGACGTGCAGCGCCTTATGCGCAAGCGCTTCGAGGCGAGGGCCAGTGGCTTGGGGCTTTCTTCGGCGCAATGGCGGCTTCTGGTCCGCGTTGCCAAGGAAGACGGCGTCGCGCAGGCGCGGCTGGCCGAACTTCTCGAAATCGAGCCGATCAGCGTTTCTCGCCTGGTCGATCGCATGGAGGAGGGCGGCTGGATCGAGCGTCGTCCCGACGCCACCGATCGCCGGGTGCGCATGATCTTCCTGACGCCCAAGGCGAGCGAAGCCTACGCCGTGATCAAGAGCATTGCCGGGGAAGTCTACGAGGAATCACTGGTCGGCGTGAAGCCGGAAGCCCGCCGTGTCCTCATCGAGGGGCTTGAAGCGATGGTCCGGAACCTGACCGACGACGAGACGCCGTCCATTGAAAAAGTAAAGACAGAAGGCGCAGCAGCATGAACGCGGTAGCCAAGATAGACGAGAAAGTGACCGAGCTGGAAATGGAAGCGCCGGAGAAGCCGGCCGCGGCCCCGGTGACGGTTGCTCCCCCGGTGCAGCCAGCCCTGACCCCTGTGAAGAAGAAGCGTCGGCTGGGTCGCTTTCTGCTGATGGTCGCACTGCCTGCCGCACTGGCTGCCGGCGGCGGCTATGTCTGGGTCACCGGCGGCCGCTACCAGGAGACGGAGAACGCCAATCTGCAGCAGGCCAAGGTCTCGATCGCTTCCGACACGGCCGGGCGTATCGTTCAGGTCGACATCGCCGACAACCAGCTGATCAAGCAGGGCGACGTGCTGTTTGCCATCGACCCCGAGCCATACCGGATTGCGCTGGCCCAGGCCGACGCGGCGGTTGCGGGAGCGCGTCTCAATGTCGAGCAGCTGCGCGCGGCTTATGGCCAGTCGATGGCTCAGCAAAAATCCGACACCAGTCAGGTCGCCTTCGCCCAGTCGCAGTTCGACCGCGCCGCCGACCTTGCCCAGAAGGGCATCAACGCCAAGTCGTCACTGGACGAGGCCAAGAACGATCTCGACAAGGCCAAGCAGCAATTGGCCGTTGCCGAGCAAGGCATCATCAGCGCCAAGGCAGCGCTTGGCGGCAATCCCGACATCGAGACCGACAAGCACCCGACCGTGATGGCCGCGCTCGCCGCGCGCGACAAGGCGGCCTACGACCTGGCGCGGACCACGGTCAAGGCGCCGGCCGACGGCGTCGTCAGCCAGGCTTCCTCATTCAAGGTCGGCCAGTATGTCGGTTCCGGCACGCCGCTGTTCTCGCTGGTCGAGACCGGCGACACCTGGATCGCCGCCAATTTCAAGGAAACGCAGCTCACCCACATGAAGCCCGGGCAGAAGGCTGATATCGTGGTCGACACCTATCCGGGGCGCACCTTCGAAGCGACGGTCAAGGCGATCGGCGCCGGCACGGGAGCGGAATTCTCGCTCCTGCCGGCCCAGAATGCCACCGGCAACTGGGTCAAGGTCACGCAGCGCATTCCGGTGCGTCTCGAATTGACCGATGCCGACGCCAAGATGGCGTTGCGCACCGGCATGAGCGCCACCGTTACTGTAGACACCGGTGTGGCGCGCGGCCTGCCGTCGATCTTCGGCCACGCCACGGCTGGCGAGACCGCGCAGTAAAGTCAGCGGAATCCCGCGGGTGGAAGCGAGTAGCAGGATTGGTCTGATGGAGGAGTGGGAAGGATCAGCGTCTGGGCGAAGCCGCCGCGCGGCTTGACCGGAATCTGAAATCTTTGGCACGGACCCGTCGGTCCTCATGTTTCCGGGCGGCAGGCATCCGCTCATCAGAGACTTTCGGTCGATGTAACCCCCACATCGATAATCGCGTCCCACCGCGATGAAGGTCTCTCAACGGAAGGCTTTGCCGCCCGGAAACCCGTTGTACACGTTTTTGTTACCTGCTGGAAGTTTCACGTCATGAGCACGCCCGAACCCTTCAAAGAATTGCCGCATCGCGGCCTGATCACGGTCGCGCTCATGCTGGCGACGGTCATGCAGGCGCTCGATACGACGATCGCCAACGTCGCGCTGCCGACCATGACGGGCGATCTCGGCGCCTCGCCGGACAACATCAACTGGGTGCTGACCTCCTACATCGTCGCCGCCGCCATCATGACGCCGGTGACCGGCTGGCTGGCCGATCGCTTCGGCCGCAAGGAACTGTTCCTAGGGGCGGTTGTCGGCTTCACCGCGTTCTCGATGCTGTGCGGTATCGCCTGGAGCCTGGAGAGCATAGTGTTCTTCCGGCTGATGCAGGGCGTGTTCGGCGCCGCCATCGTGCCACTGTCGCAAACCTTCCTGCTCGACATCAACCCCAGGGAACGCCACGGCCAGGCAATGGCCATCTGGGGCGCCGGCATCATGCTGGGGCCAATCCTGGGCCCGACGCTCGGCGGCTGGCTGACCGAGAATTTCAACTGGCGCTGGGTGTTCTTCATCAATTTGCCGGTCGGCATCATCGCCTTCCTCGGCATGGCCGCCTATCTGCCGGCGGTTGCCCGGCGGGTGCGCAGCTTCGATTTCTTCGGCTTCGCCATGTTATCGCTCGGTGTCGGTGCGCTGCAGCTGCTGCTCGACCGCGGCGGCGAGGTCGACTGGTTTTCTTCGGTCGAGATCTGGATCGAGCTTGCTCTTTCGATCACCGGATTCTGGGTGTTCATCATCCACACGCTGACGGCGGAACGTCCTTTCATCGACCCGAAGATCTTCCTTGACCGCAATTTCGTGACCGGGCTGGCATTCATCTTCGTCATGGGCGTGCTGATCCTGGCCTCGATGTCGCTGCTGCCGCCGATGCTGTCGACCATCTTCGGCTATCCAACCGTCACCATCGGTGTCGTCTTGGGGCCGCGCGGTGTCGGCACGATGATTTCGATGCTTGTCGTCGGGCGGCTCATGAGCAGGATCGACGCCAGGATTCTTGTCGTCATCGGCTTTCTGCTGACAGCGCAGTCGCTCTACACCATGTCCACCTTCACGCCGCAGATGGACAATTGGCTGATCCTCAGCTCCGGCGTCATCCAGGGCCTGGGCATGGGCATGGTGTTCGTGCCACTGTCGACGGTCGCCTTCGCCACGCTGGATGTGCGCTTCCGCACCGACGCCACGGCTCTGTTCAGCCTGGTGCGTAACCTTGGCTCGTCCATTGGCGTGTCGGTCGTAACCGTTCTGATGGTGCGCAACACGCAGGTCAATCATTCCGAGCTTTCGGCCTTCATCAATCCGTTCAACCCAAATCTGTGGGCGGTCTCCCCGGCGGCCGCAAGCGGCGATCCGATGGCGCTGTCGCAAGTCGACCGCATGGTCAATCTCCAGGCGATGATGGTCTCCTACGTCAATGACTTCAAAATACTCATGGTAATGACGCTGCTTGCCATCCCGTTTGTTTTCCTGCTTCGCAAGCCAAAGCAGGCGCCTGCCGCTGGCGCACCAGCCGCGCACATGGACTAGCCCGGATATCTCACACTGTCTTTTGGCGTAGGTCTGAAGCGGGGATTTTGCGAGCGCGTGAGTTGCAGGCAAGGGCTGTCG
>NZ_JAMYKW010000086.1:0-16376 GCF_040317555.1 Mesorhizobium sp. M1406
CCACGCTGGGGGTAACAAAAACCCCCCCCCCCCCCCGGGGGCGGGGGGCCCGCGCAACCCCGCCTAGCGGCGCCCGGGGGGCCCGCCGGGTCCTCCCTTCTCACCACCGCCGTTTGAGCCGGACATCGCGCGAAAAGGCCCAGCCATGTTCAATCGCCCGAGACGCAGCTAGGGATAGACAGATGCCGCGACGCTCATCCTTGCCGGTCACCTTCGTCGTGCCGACGCTCGTCATTCTTCTGGTCCTGTCGATGGTGCCGACGCTCTACGCGATCGTCATCGCCCTGCAGGACCGCGAGCTCTCCTCGGCGGCCTATTCCTATGTCTGGTTCTCGAATTTCTATGACCTGTTTTTCGACCGCCGCTTTCTCAACGCCGTCTGGGTGTCGGTGAAGTGGGAGGTCGTCACCGTTGTCGCGACCATGGCCGTGGCGATCGGACTGGGTGTGCTGATGTTCGAGGTCGCGTCGCCGCGCCTGCGCAACATCTACTGCCTGCTGTTCATCATCCCGGTCCTGCTGCCGCGTGTCTCGGCCGCCTTCGTCTGGAAGTTCGCCTACCATCCGCTCTACGGCATCGCCACCTACCCGTACCGGCTGCTGACCGGCGGGCTGATCTTCGATCCGCTGTCCAAGCCGGCGACGGCATTGTTCGCCGTCGCCTCGGTTGATGTCTGGCAATGGGGCCTGTTCTTCGCCGTCATCGTGCTGAAGCTGCTGGAGACCTTGCCGCCGCAGCCGATCGAGGCGGCACGGCTCGATCACGCCAGGCGCTGGCAGATCCACGCCTATGTGACCTTGCCGATGCTGAAGGCGCCGCTGATCAGCCTGATGTTCGTCAAGATGATCGAGTCGCTGCGCTCCTTCGACCTGATCTATGTGATGACCCGCGGCGGACCGGGCGTGGCGACCGAAACGCTCGACATGTACGCCTTCTCGCAGGGCTTCATTGAGTCCGGCAAGGTGTCCTATGCCTCGGCGATGGCCGTGCTGATGATGATCGCCACCGTCATCACCTTCACCATGCTGTGGAAGCGGGTGCAGGCATGAGACCACATCGCATGAGACTGGGCCGCCTTATCGGTAAGGCCGTGCTGGCCTTCGCCGGCTTCATGGCCGTGTTTCCGCTGCTGTGGACGGGCCTCAATTCGCTTAAAAACAATGTCGATATCATCACCCGCGTTCCGCGCGTGGTGTTCACGCCGACGCTGGCCAACATCAGCTACATCATCGGCCGCGACAGCGTCATGACCGGCCTCTACAACTCGGTGATCGCCTGCGGCGTCGCGGTGCTGGTCGGCGTGGTGCTTGGCCTGCCTGCCGCCTATTCGGTGGCGCGCTATCCCAACCGCTGGGCCGGCGACATCCAGTTCTTCGTGCTGTCGCTGCGCTTCCTGCCGCCGGTTGCGGTGGCCATCCCGCTGATGGTGATCTGGCTGCAGCTCGGCCTCTACGACACGCTCGCCGCGCTGATCGTCACCTATTCGCTGCTCACCATCTCGGTGATCATGTGGCTGGCCATTCCTGCCTTCCAGAGCGTGCCGAAGGAGGTCGAGGAAGCCGCCTTCGTCGATGGCTACGGCGCCTATTCGGTGTTCTGGCGGATCGCGCTGCCGGTCGCGGCGCGCTCGCTGATCGGTGCGGTGGCGTTTAGCTTCGTGCTGGTCTGGAACGAGTTCCTGATCGCGCTGATGCTATCCAGCTCCAATGCCAAGACCTTGCCGATCGTCGCCTCGGAACTGTCCCAGCAAGGCATGAACGTGCCGTGGGGCATCCTCAACGCCTCGGTCGTGCTTTTGTCGCTGCCGCCGCTTTTGTTTCTCGGCGTGCTCAGCGGCTTCCTGAATTCCGCTTTCCGGCAAAAAAAGACTTGAAGCGAGGACGAGACATGCGGGCTTTGGTGCTTGAGAAGAAGGGCGAGCTGGCCCTGCGCGAGATTGCGTTGCCGCTCGACGTCGGGCCGGACGACGTCAGGATCGCCATCCACACGGTCGGTGTCTGCGGCAGCGACGTGCACTACTACACCCATGGCGCCATCGGCAGTTACGTCGTGCGCGCGCCGATGGTGCTTGGCCACGAAGCGTCCGGAACGATCGTCGAAATTGGCGCCAATGTCAGGACGCTGAAGGTCGGGGATCGCGTCTGCATGGAACCGGGCGTGCCGAACCTGTCATCGCGGGCAACGAAACTCGGCATCTACAATGTCGACCCCGACGTAAGCTTCTGGGCGACGCCGCCGGTGCATGGCATTCTTGCGCCGCAAGCCGTCCATCCGGCCGCGTTCACCTACCGGCTGCCGGACAACGTCTCCTTCGCCGAAGGCGCGATGGTCGAGCCCTTTGCGATCGGCATGCAGGCGGCTGCCCGCGCGCGCATCGTTCCGGGCGACGTGGCGGTTGTCGTCGGCTGTGGCCCGATCGGCATCATGATCGCGCTGGCAGCCCTTGCCGGCGGCTGTTCGAAGGTGCTGATTTCCGACTTCTCCGCCCCCAAGCTCGAAATCGCGGCGCGCTATCCGGGCATCGTCCCGGTCAATATTGGCGAGCAGTCGCTGGTCGATGCGGTGGCTGAGGCGACCGACCATTGGGGCGCCGATATCGTGTTCGAGGCCAGCGGCAGCCCGAAGGCGTTCGCCAATTTGTTCGAGGTCGTACGCCCTGGCGGCGCGGTGGTCCTCGTCGGGCTGCCGGTGGAACCGGTGGCGCTCAACGTGCCTGCGGCCATATCGAAGGAAGTGCGCATCGAGACGGTGTTCCGCTACGCCAACATCTTCGACCGTGCCTTGCAACTCATAGCCTCGGGGAAGGTCGACCTCAATCCGCTGATCACCGGCACGTATCCTTTCGACGACAGCATCGAGGCCTTCGAGCGCGCGGCCGCGGCGCATCCGGAAGACGTCAAGCTGCAGATCCTGATTTCGAGCGAGAAGGACTGACCGAGCCATGTCCGCGATTACCTGCTCCAATATCAAGAAATCCTATGGCGCCACGACCGTCATCCGCGACCTGAACCTCGCCATCGAGGAACACGAATTCGTCGTCTTCCTCGGCCCTTCCGGTTGCGGCAAGTCGACCTTGCTGCGCATGCTGGCGGGGCTGGAGGACATAAGCGGCGGCGAGGTCTCGATCGGCGGCAAGGTGGTCAATGACCTCGATCCGGGCGACCGCGGCATTGCCATGGTGTTCCAGAACTACGCGCTCTATCCGCACATGACGATCTTCGACAACATCGCCTTCGGCCTGAAGCGGCAGAAGGTGGCGAAGGCGGAAATCCAGCAGCGCGTCGAGGCGGTCTCGAAGACATTGGGGCTGGATCCCTATCTCGGCCGCAAGCCGGCCGAACTGTCCGGCGGCCAGCAGCAGCGCGTAGCGATTGCCCGCGCCATGATCAAGACGCCGAAGGTCTTCCTGTTCGACGAGCCGCTGTCCAATTTGGATGCCAAGCTGCGCAATCACATGCGCGTCGAGATCGCCCGGCTGCACCAGTCGCTGAAGACGACCACCGTCTACGTTACCCACGACCAGTTGGAGGCGATGACGCTCGCCGATCGCATCGTTCTTTTGCGCGACGGCCGGATCGAGCAGATCGGCTCACCGGGCGAAATTTACGAGCGGCCTGGCAATCTGTTCGTCGCCGGGTTCATCGGGACGCCGAACATGAATTTCATCGACGTAGCCGTGGGGCGCAAGGACAACAGCTGGACCCTGACGAGCGCCGGTGCGGTTTTTTCGATCGAAGGCTCGCGCTTCAATCTGCAAAGCGTTGAGCGTGCGGTGCTTGGTATCAGGCCTCCGGATCTGAAGACCGCCGGCGCTGATGCCGGCAATCTTCTCGAAGGCACGGCCGATCTCATCGAGTTTCATGGCAACGACGCGCTGGTGATCTTTGGCTCCGGCGGCAAGGAAATCAGCGCGCTGGTGCCGACCCGCGAATGCCCCGCCGTCAACAGCCATGTCCGCTATGCGGTCGACGAAACGAGCATTCACCTGTTCGATGCGAAGTCCGGCGTGTCCCTGCTGAGACAGTAGTCCGACTTTACCTACCGGATCGCGTCCAGCATCTGCCGCTGGCGGTGCATCTCGAGGAAAACCTTGTAATCGCGGTCGAAGCGCCCTGCTGATTTCGGGTTCGAGGCACGCGTCCTGCCGCCTTGCTGCATGGCCAAACAGGCCGCATTGAGGTCGGGGAACAGCCCGGCCGCGGTTGCCGCGACCATGCCGGTGCCGAGCAGCACCGCCTCGTCGGCCAGCGGCTCGATGACCGCGCAGCCGGTGGCGTCGGCATAGAGCTCCATCAACAGCGGGTTCTTGGTGTGGCCGCCGGTTACATGCAGCGTGTCGATCAGGTAGCCGTTCTCGTTCAGCGCCTCCAGCACGTGGCGAACGCCGAGCGCGATGCCGACGGCGGTGCGCCAGTAGAGCTTGCACAGGCTGTCGAAGGAGGAGTCCAGCGTCAGCCCGCTGACGACGCCGACGGCATGCGGATCGGCGAGCGGCGAACGGTTGCCGTGGAAGTCGGGCAGCACATGCAGCCTTGCGGCAAGGTTTTCACCCTCGGTGGCGCGCAGCTCGGCGACGCGCCTGGCGATCTTTGCATGCATGGCGGCATCCGGCTCGCCGCCGGCTCCGTGCCAGCGAATGATGTGGTCGAGCAGGGCGCCGGTTGCCGACTGGCCGCCTTCCGACAGCCACAGCTTCGGCAGGGCCGCGCCGTAATATGGGCCCCAGACGCCGGCGAAGGGCTGCGGATCGGGCGACATCGCCATGACGCAGCTCGACGTGCCGGCAATCAGCGCCAGGTGCCGGCCGATATTCTGTTCGTCGCCGGCAAAGCCGCCGAGCACGCCAAGCGCGCCGGCATAGGCATCTATGACGCCGGCGCCGACCCGGCATTTTTCGCTCAGGCCAAGCTCCGCCGCCGCCTGCGCCGTCAGCTGGCCGATATCGCTGCCGACCGGGCTGGCCCTCTCGGGCAAATTGCCATGTTCGAAAAGATCGTCGAGGCCGACGAGCTCGAAGAAATCACGGCGCCAACCCATCTCCTCATGCGCCAGATAGGTCCATTTGGCGGTCAGCGTGCATTGCGAGCGGGCCACCGAGCCTGTCGCTTGCCAGGTCAGGAAATCGGTGAGGTCGAATAGATAGCCGGCTTCATTCCAGGTCCTGGGCAGGTTCCGCTTCAGCCACATCAGCTTCGGCGTCTCCATTTCCGGTGACATGACGCCGCCGACATAGTCGAGCACGGCATGGCCGCTTGTCGTGCATTCGTCGGCCTCGGCAATGGCCCGGTGGTCAAGCCAGACGATGGTGTCCCACCGCCTGTCGCCGGTGGTCGAGACGCTCAGCTGGCCGCCATGCCGATCCCGCACCACCAGCGAACAGGTGGCGTCGAAGGAAATGCCGACGACATCCTCGGCGGCGACGCCGGCCTTTTCGCGGGCGGCGCGCACGGTGGCGCAGACCGCCGACCAGATATCGCGCGAATCATGCTCGGCGTGATCGGGCTTCGGCTGGTTCATGACGATCGGCCGTTCGGCGCGGCCGAGCAAGGTGCCACTGGTGTCGAGAATGCCCGCGCGAGCGCTCCCGGTGCCGACATCGACCGCGCAAACGAACTGTTTCGTCAAGATGCTCTAACTCTCGCTCCCAGGCCTGCAATCAGATCGGGCAATTGCAGCATGTCAGCGAATATAAAGTCCGGTTCACTCGACGCAAGCCGCGCTTTCAATGTCGGGTTGCCGGCATGCGAGCCGCCGGTGAAGGCAAACACGCGCATACCCGCCGCCCGCGCGGCGGTGATGCCGGCCGGGCTGTCCTCGACGACGAGGCATTTACGAGGTTGCGCCCGCATGCTGGCGGCGGCATGCAGGAACAGGTCAGGCGCCGGTTTTCCCTTGGCCACCATGGCGGCGCTGAACAGATGCGGCTCCATCAGCTCAAGCAATCCGGTGACGTCGAGCGCGTAACGGATGCGGTCGAGCGTACCCGAGGACGCGACACAGAACGGCAGCCCAAGCTTGGGCAGCATCTCCTTGACGCCGGCGATCGGCTTCAGCTCCTCGCGGAATTTGCGCATCAATTCGACGCGCATCTCGGTCAGGTGGCTGTCGGTGACGTCAAGTCCGAAGTCGCGGCCGAGGATCTCGCGCACGCTCTTCATGCTCTTGCCGAGGAAATGCTCGTAGGCGGCATCCTCACTGACGTTGCCGCCGGCCAGCTTGATCACGCCGAGCAGCGCCGAGACGGAGAGTGCCTCGCTGTCGACCAGCACGCCATCGCAGTCGAAGATGACCAGGTCAGGCGTCATGACGTCGAATAGTCTCAGAGCTCGCCGGCGAGGTAGCGTGTCAGCGTCGCGCGCGCCCCATTCGACCACAGCACGTTGAGCGCATGGGCGAAGGTCTCGACGAACGCCGTCGCGCGGCCGACATCGCCATAGATGTCCTCCATGGCAAGCCAGGCGGCAGGCGCGTCCTTTGCCGCTTTTGCCGTCGTCCGCAACCGGTCCCAACTCGGGTCGTTGGGCTCGATGACGGCGCCGCTGTCCGTCGTGCCGAAGCAGTAACGGCACCAGAGCGCCGATTCCAGCGCCAGGCCGGCAACGCTTTTCCCAGCCTTCAGGCGATCGGCGATTGTCGGGATGATGAATTTCGGCTGGCGATTGGAGCCGTCGAGGCAGAGCCGGCGCACCGTGTCGCCGATCTTGGGATTGGAGAAGCGGCTCTCGATGAGCTGGTAATATTCTTCCAGAACCGTGTCCGGCACCGGCGGCACGGTCGGGATGATTTCGTTCCGTTCGAGCTTGGCCAGAAAACCGCTCACCAGCGGCTCCTGCATCGCCTCGTGGACGAAATGGATGTCCATCAGGCCGGCCGGATAGGCGATGGTGGCGTGACCGCCATTGAGGATGCGGATCTTCATCAGCTCGTAAGGGGCAACATCCCTCACGAACTGCACGCCGACCTTTTCCAGCGGCGGACGGCCATCGGTGAAATGGTCTTCCAGCACCCATTGCCGGAACGGCTCGCAGAATACCGGCCAGTTGTCCTCGAGGCCAAAATCCTTGGCCAGGATGCCGCGTTCGCGGTCCGTGGTGGCCGGCGTGATGCGATCGACCATGCCGTTCGGAAAGGCTACCTTTTCGCCGACCCAGTTCGCCAGATCCTCGTCGATCAGACGGGCCAGGCCAATGACGCCGTCGGAGGTGACATGGCCATTGTGGGGAATGTTGTCGCAAGACATCACCGTGAACGGCACCGTCCCCTCGTCGCGGCGGCGCACCAGCCCGGCAAGGATGATACCGAACACCGTCTTCGGCGTGGCGCCTGGCTGGGCGTCGGCAACGATGTCGGGATGGGTCGGATTGAACACGCCCGAGGCCGGGTCGATGAAATAACCGCCTTCGGTGATGGTCAGCGAAACGATCTTGATCGCCGGGTCGGCAAGCCGTTCGATGATGCCGGCCGCATCGCCCGGCATCAGGAAGTCGATCATGGCGCCGGTCACGCGGGCGCTCATATGGCCAGAGTCCTGCTCGACCACCGTGGTCAGCCAATCCTGCTCTTCCAGCTTGGAGCGGCCGATCTTCTCGCCCTCGAACACTCCGGCGCCGACCAGCGCCCAGTCATGGCCGATGCCCGAATTGAACAAATCGTCGAGATAGACGGCCTGGTGCGAGCGATGGAAATTGCCGACGCCGAAATGCACGATGCCGGCCTTGAGCGTCGAGCGGTCATAGTTCGGACCGGCGACCTTGGCGGGCAGCTTGGAGAGGTTTGAGGACGAGAGTTTTACGGTCATCTGTTTTACCCTTTGGCCGGGCTGCGGCCTTCGTTACTCCCTCTCCCCGTTTCTCACGTGGAGAGGATAAGGGGCGGCACGTATTCCACGTCGATGCGCCCTCCGATGTCGGCCTCTGCTCCCCGCGGAGGTACGAGGAGCAGAGGCCGTCCCCGCCTCAACTCATCCACTGGCCGCCATCGACATTGTAGGTCTGGGCGACGATGTATTCGGCGTCGGCGCTGGCGAGAAAGACCGCCATGCCGGTGAGGTCCTGCGCCGTGCCCATGCGGCCATACGGCACCGCCTCGCCGACCAGTTTCTTCTTCTCGCCCTTCGGCCGGTTTTCATACTTGGCGAACAGCGCATCGACGTGGTCCCAGTGCTCGCCATCGACGACGCCAGGGGCAATCGCGTTGACGTTGATGCGGTGCTTGATCAGGTCGAGCCCCGCCGACTGGGTCAGCGAGATGACGGCGGCCTTGGTGGCGCAATAGACACCGACCAGCGCCTCGCCGCGTCGACCGGCCTGGCTCGCCATGTTGATGATCCTGCCGCCCCTGCCAGCGGCGATCATCGAGCGGGCGGCCGCCTGCAACATGAACAGCGTGCCGGCGACGTTGACCGAAAACAATCTGTCGTAGCTGGCCTTGGTGATCTCGACGATCGGTGCCAGATCGAACAGGGCGGCGTTGTTGATTAGGATATCGAGCCCGCCGGTCTTCGCCTCGACGGCTTTCACCGCCGCTTCGATCGAGACGAGGTCGGTGACGTCGAGCTCTAGCGCATAGGCCTTGCCGCCGATCTCGGCGGCCGTCTTCCGCGCAGCCTCGAGATTGATGTCAGCAATGGCGACGGTGGCGCCTTCGCCGACATAGGCTTCGGCGAAGGCTCTGCCGATGCCGCGTGCCGAGCCCGTGATCAACGCGGATTTGCCGGCAAGTCGCATGCTTAGATTGCCTTCCCGTCGGCGCCGAAGCGATGCAGCTTGGTCTTGTCGGGCGTCAGGTAGATGGTGTCGCCGTGATGCACGGCCAATTCGCCGTCGGCACGCACCGTCAGCGGCCCGACGCCATCAGCCTGGACGTGCAAGAACGTGTCGGAACCGAGATGTTCGGCAACGCCGACGGTGGCTTTCCAGTCGCCCGCCGTGGTCGAGATTTCCAGATGCTCGGGGCGGATGCCGATGGTCTTGGCGCTGTATTTGGCAGCCGGCGCGCCTTCGATCAGGTTCATCTTCGGCGAGCCGATGAAGCCGGCTACGAACAGGTTCTTCGGCGTCTTGTAGAGCTCCATCGGCGAGCCGACCTGCTCGATGTTGCCGGCGTTCAGCACGACGATCTTGTCGGCCATGGTCATGGCTTCGACCTGGTCGTGGGTGACATAGATCATGGTCGTCTTGAGCTGATGGTGCAGCTCGCTGATCTCCAGCCGCATCGTGCCGCGAAGTGCTGCATCGAGGTTGGACAGGGGTTCATCGAACAGGAACGCGGTCGGCTGACGCACGATGGCCCGGCCGATGGCGACGCGCTGGCGCTGGCCGCCGGAAAGCTGGCCGGGCCGGCGTTCGAGGTAGTTGGTCAGGTTGAGCACGCGCGCCGCGTCTCCCACCTTCTTTTCGATGGTCGCCTTGTCTTCGCCGGCCATCTTCAGCGGGAAGCCGATGTTCTTGGCCACCGTCATGTGCGGATAGAGTGCGTAGGACTGGAACACCATGGCCAGCTTGCGCTTGGCCGGTGCCTCGCCGGTGACGTCGCGGCCGTCGATGTTGATGGAGCCACCGCTGGTGTCTTCCAGGCCGGCGATCAGCCGCAGCAGCGTTGACTTGCCGCAACCGGACGGGCCGACGAAGACGACGAACTCGCCATTTTCGATCACCAGGTCGAGGCCGGGGATGATGGACGTCGCTCCGAAGGATTTGGAGACGTTCTTGAGCGTGATGTTTCCCATGGTTTCCTCCCCGAGGGGTTATTGTCCGGCGTCTGTTGCTTGCGGCGGTCTTACTTCACGGCGCCAAAGGTCAGGCCGCGCACCAGCTGCTTCTGGCTGAACCAACCCATGATCAGGATCGGCGCGATGGCCAGTGTCGAGGCCGCCGAAAGTTTGGCCCAGAACAGGCCTTGCGGGCTTGAGAACGAGCTGATGAAGGCGGTCAAGGGTGCTGCTTCCGTGGTCGTCAGCCGGATCGTCCAGAACGCCTCGTTCCAGGCCAGGATGATATTGAGCAGCATGGTCGAGGCGATGCCAGGCACAGCCATCGGTGTGAGTACATAAATGATCTCGTTCCACAGCGATGCGCCGTCCATGCGCGCCGCTTCCAGGATCTCGCCCGGGATTTCGCGGAAGTAGGTGTAGAGCATCCACACCACGATCGGCAGGTTGATCAGCATCAGCATGACCATCAGGCCGATGCGGCTGTCGAGCAGTCCCGTGTCGCGGAAGATCAGGTAGATCGGAAACAGCACGGCAACCGCGGGCATCATCTTCGTGGACAGCATCCACATCAGGATGTCCTTGGTTCGCTTGGTCGGCGAGAAGGCCATCGACCACGCGGCCGGTATGGCGACCAGCAGGGCCAGGATGGTCGAGCCGACCGAGAGCAGCACCGAGTTGAAGAAGAACTTGAAGTAGCCGTTCTGCGCCTGAACCTCGGAATAACTCTCGAACGTCCCCGATGGGATGATGCTGAAACCCTGGATGGCTTCCTGCTCCGACTTGAACGAGGTGATGATCGTATAGAGGATCGGGAAGAAGATCAGCAGCGCGACGATCCAGGCGGCAACTGTCGCGATCGTCTTATGCCGGGTGGTGACTGAGCGTGCCATCGTATCCTCCCTTACTTGTCCAGGTTCTTGCCGACGGCGCGCATGGCGAAGAAGGCAACGATGTTGGCGAGAATGACGGCGATCACACCGCCGGCGGAGGCCTGGCCGATTTTGAACTCCAGCAACGCCTTCTGGTAGACGAGGAAGGGCAGGTTGGTGGAGGCGTATCCCGGGCCGCCATTGGTGGTGACGAGGATCTCGGCATAGACGGAGAGGAGGAAGATCGTCTGGATCAGAATGACGACGGTGATGGCGCGCGACATGTGCGGCAGCGTCAGATAGATGAAGCGGCTGATGAAGCCGGCGCCGTCCATTTCGGCGGCTTCCTTCTGCTCACCGTCGAGCGACTGCAGCGCGGTCAAGAGAATGAGCGTCGCGAAGGGCAGCCATTGCCAGGCGACGATGATGATGATGGCCAGCATCGGATGCTGCCCGAACCAGTCGATCGGCTGCGCCCCGAAGAAGCGCGCTATGTCGGCGAACACCCCGTATTGCGGGTGCATGATCATGTTCTTCCAGACCAATGCGGCCACCGGCGGCATGACGAAGAACGGTGAGATGACGAGGATGCGCACGATCCCCTGGCCCCACATCGGCTGGTCGATCAGAAGCGCCAGCAGGATGCCGCCGATCACAGTAATCAGAAGCACGCTGACCACCAGGGTGAGCGTGTTGAGGATCGATTGCAGGAAGGCCGGGTTGGAGTAGAACAGCGCGTAGTTCGAGAAGCCGACGAAGCCGTCGCGGATCGGATTGAGCGGATTGTACTGCTGGAAGGAGAACCAGATGGTGATGACCAACGGCACGATCATCCAGACGAACAGCAGCACCACGGATGGCGCCATCATGAAACGGGCAAGCGAACGGGTCTGCTGAGTAGCCATGACGATCACCCTTCACTGGTCAGGCTGAATTTTCAAAAGGCGTTAAAGGCGGCCGCCCGAACTGGGAACTCGGGCGGCCGTTGCCGGTCAAGAAGGCGACCGGCACCGGGAGGAGCCTTACTTGATGTATCCGCCTTCGGTCATTGTCGCGGTGGCAGCGTCCTGGGCCTGCTTCAGGGCATCGTCGACGCTCGACTGGCCGGCAAGAGCCGCCGAGAAGAGCTGACCGACGGTGGTGCCAAGGCCCTGGAACTCCGGGATGGCGACGAACTGGACGCCGACATAGGGCACCGGCTTGACGGTGGGATGCGTCGGATCGGCCGCGTTTATGGAGTCGAGCGTCATCTTGGCGAACGGAGCCGCCTTCTGGTACTCGGCATTGGCATAGAGCGAGGAGCGCGTGCCCGGAGGAACGTTGGCCCAGCCCTCCTTCGAAGCGACCAGTTCGGCATAGTGCTTGCTGGTCGCCCAGGAGACGAACTTCTGGGCGGCATCAGCTTTCTGCGTGCCGGCTGGGATGGCCAGCGACCAGGCCCACAGCCAGTTGCCGCGCTTGCCCAGACCATTGTCGGGCGCCAGCGCATAGCCGACCTTGTCGGCGACCTGGGATGCCTTCGGGTCGGAGACGAAAGATGCGGCGACGGTGGCGTCGATCCACATGCCGCATTTGCCCTGCTGGAACAGCGCCAGGTTCTCGTTGAAGCCGTTGGAGGACGCGCCCTCGGGGCCGTCGGCCTTCATCAGGTCGACATAGAACTGCAGCGTGTTCTTCCATTCCGGCTGGTCGAACTGGGGCTTCCAGTTCTCGTCGAACCAGCGTGCGCCGAAGGAGTTCGACATTGCTGTCAGGAACGCCATGTTCTCGCCCCAGCCGGCCTTGCCGCGCAGGCACACGCCGTTCACGCCATTGGCGCGGTCGGTCATCTTGTCGGCGGCCTGCTTGATGAAGTCCCAGGTCGGCGCATCGGGCATCTTCAGCCCAGCCTTGTCCATCAGGTCCTTGCGGTACATGACGAAGGAGCTTTCGCCGTAGAAGGGCGCGGCGTAGAGCTTGCCGTCGACCGAAAGGCCGCCGGCGATGGCCGGGATGATGTCCTTGACGTCATAGTCGTCGCCGAGCTTGTCGAGCGGCAACAGCCAGTTCTGCTTGGCCCAGATCGGAACTTCATAGGTGCCGATGGTCATCACGTCATATTGTCCACCCTTGGTGGCGATGTCGGTGGTGACGCGCTCGCGCAGCACGTTCTCTTCAAGCGTAACCCAGTTGAGCTGGATGTCGGGGTTCGCCTTGGTGAAGTCATCGGTCAGCTTTTGCATGCGGACCATATCGCCATTGTTGACGGTGGCGATGGTGATGGATTCGGCGTGCGCGGCGAACGCGAGCGCGCTGGCCGACAACAAGCCCAGGGTGAGCGTGCGAAGTTTCATCAAATTCCTCCCTTGAACCAAGATGAGCATTTGCCTTGGCTTTGGGCAATTACTCACTTGGCGTTAAATATGTCAAGCCGGATTCGATGCTGCAGCGCAGCACTCGGCGCGGCTGATGGATGCGGGGCGGGGGGAAACTGCGAAGACAAACCGCACCCCGCCGGACCTCAGACGACCGGACAGAACGGCGTGCGGTATTGAATGCGGTTGCTGGAGGCCTGCCTGTCAGCAGGCGATCTCGGCCAGCAGCCAGTCGCGGAAGGCACGGATCTTCGGCACGTTGCGGCGTGCCTCCGGATAGACCAGCCAATAGGCATGACCGTCGTCGCCGACCAGGTCGAAGGGCTGGATCAGGCGGCCGTCCGCCAATTCCGCCTTGAACAGCGCCCTGGTCAGGATCGCCACGCCATGGCCGGCGATTGCCGCATTGGCCTCATAGGCCTGCGCACCCATGCTGCTGCCGGGTCGTCGGGCAAGATCGTGCGAGTGCACGCCGGCGGCCGAAAACCACTCGTCCCACCAGATGTCGCCAGGGTCGAGGATCGGCAGCCGCAAGAGATCGGCCGGTTCCTTGACGCCGCCGATGCTTGCCGCGAGCTTGGGGCTCAGCATCGGCGTGAAATCGGCATCGAACAGCTTGTGCACTTCGAGGCCCGGCCATTTGCCGGCGCCCGAGCGGATCGCGATGTCGGCTTCCTCGCGGGTAAAGTCCGTCAGGCGGCTCGACGTCTCAAGCCGGACGGCAAGCGCCGGATGGGCGATCTGGAACGACCCCAGCCGGTGCGCCAGCCAGTTCGAGGCGAAGGTCAGCACGGTGGTGACGCACAGCAACCCGTCGGCCCCGCCGCGCACCGCAGCATAGGCCTGGCCAAGAATGGCGAAGGCCTCGCCGACGGCGGGCGCCAGACGCTGCCCGGCCTCGGTCAATACGATCTGGCGCGGCCGGCGCAGGAACAGCGGCGCGCCGATGCGTTCCTCCAGCACCTTGATCTGATAGCTGACCGCCGCCTGCGTCATGGCGAGTTCACCGGCGGCCTTGGTGAAGGAAAGATGGCGCGCCACCGCGTCGAATACCCTGATCGCCTGCAGCGGCGGGAGTTGCGAAACCTGTCGCGAGCCGAGGTCCGGCATAAGGCCTCCTTATGGGTCATGATCGACGTTCGATTGGCAAAGGCGGCCGGCAAGACCGACATTCATCGCCAACCCGTCATTCGGGTTCAGGATAGCGAAGGTTGACGATCATGACCATGGCGCAGCAAAAATGCACTCCCGCTCCGGATCACCGCTGGATTTCGTGGCTCGCGGACGGATTTGGCTGGTTCGCGATAAAAAAGAAGGCACATCTCGACATCAGGGACCTGTCGCCGCATCTGCGGCGCGACCTCGGTTTCCTCGATGGCAACGACCCTTTCGGGCGGCACCGGTAGCGTGCCTGTTTTATCGCAACTCAGGCGACGCTGCCTCCAGTCAGATGCTGGACAGCAGCGCGGCAGCGGTCCGTTCATCGGTGATGAGGCCGTTGATCAGCCGTCGGTTGGCGGCTGCCAGGATGCCCGGCAGCTTTCGTTCGCCCATGGCCAATGCGATGACCAGCGATTTTTCGCGCGACGGCAGTGAAGCCGATGATACACGGTCGTTGGTGATGCCCTCGATCATGCGGCCTTCTCGATCGAACACCCAGCCGACGATCTCGGCGATACCGCCGGCCTTCTGCAGCGCCTTCAACTCGCTTTCCGAGATGAAGCCGTCCACGTAGAGCGGCGCCTTGGGACCGAGGTCGCCAATGCCGATGAAGGTGACGTCGGCTTCGGCCGCCAGCGCCAGCGTCGGCTGGATCATCGGCTGGTTGAGCAGCATCTCGCGCTCCTCCAGCGAAGAGGCGATGACCGGCAGCGGCATCGGGAAGGATCGCGCCTTCACCCTGTCGGCCATGGTGAAGATGACGTTGTAGAAAGCGGCCGAGCCGTCAGGCGAGATGTTGCCCGTCAGCGACACCACCTTGTGCTGCGGGCATTCCATCGGCGGCAACTGCTCGATCGCCGCCTTCAGCGTGCGGCCGGTGCCGATCGCCATGACGATCGGCGTCGGAGACCGCAGCCGCCGCTCGATCTCGGCGGCAGCCGCCTCGGCGATGCCGATCGTGGTGGAGGATGAATTGGGATCGCTCGGCACCACTTCGACCAGATCGAGCGCGAAGCGGGATCTCAGCCGTGACGCGAGATCGAGGCAGTTGGCGATCGGATGGTCGACGCGTACCTTGATCAATCCCCCCGACACGGCCAGCGATACCAGCCGCTGCGCCGTCTGCCGCGAAATGCCGAGCGTGGCGGCGATCTGGTCCTGCGTGTTGCCGGCAACATAATAAAGCCAGCCGGCGCGCGCCGCGTCATCCAGCCTGTTGCTGCCACTATCCTGCCGGGTATTCACGTCCTGCCTCCCACGACCGCCGGTTTCAGAGCGGTCCACGCCTACTTTCGCAGGGAACGGCCTGCTGCGCAATTGTCAATCTCTAGGGCATTTGCTTGCCAATTGTCGGCGCAAACAGGCAGAATTTCCGCTTCCGGCAATGCCTGCATCAGGCAAAGAAGCGCATTTGCCGTCCCGACGGGCGGCACGTTCTTCGGTCCCGAAGGTTTATCTCCCTGCGCAAACGCTTTAATGGATCGCAAAAAGGAGCGCTGCATGACACCGAAAGCGGTTTTCTGGGATATGGACGGCACGCTGGTCGACAGCGAACCGCTGCACGAAGCAGCCCTTGTGGCCGCGATGCGCAATGTCGGCCTCGTGCCGCCTGATAATCTGCATGAGCGCGTGCTCGGCGTCGCGGCCTGGCCGGTCTACGAGATGATGCGCGACGAGTTCGGCCTGGACCTGCCCTTCGACGACTGGATCGTGCGCAAATACGACCACTATCTGCCGCTGGTCGAAGGCTTGAAGCCGCGCCCCGGCGCGATTGAGATCTTCACCGAATTGCGCGAAAGGGGCGTGGCGCAGGCCGTGGTGTCGAATTCGGACCGGATGATCGTCGACGCCAATCTGAGCATGGTCGGCCTTATGTACCCCGGCATGAAGACGGTCAGCCGCAACGATGTGCGCGAAGGCAAGCCGCATGCCGAACCGTTCCTGCGCGCCGCGTATCTGGCCGATGTCGACCCCGCGCACGCCGTCGCTATCGACGACAGCTGGCCGGGCGCCATGGCGGGGCTGGCGGCGGGCATGAAGACGATCTTCTGGCCGGAAAGGCCGATGGAAGGACCGCCCGGCGCCGTCGTCATCAACAGCGCCGAGGAATTGCGCGCCCAGTTGGGACTCTGAGCGCGCCCGCAGGCGCAGGCGCCGCCCCTCACGATCACAGCGTCTTTCTCCCCGTCACTATACTATGGCATTCACACATCTCTTTCCGCTCATGGACGGTAGGTCAAAAATGCCAGCATTTTCAACGCCTGCATCCTAGCGCCGCCA
>NZ_JAMYKW010000087.1:0-15696 GCF_040317555.1 Mesorhizobium sp. M1406
GCTCTACCCGCTCAAGGCCTATGAATACCGCGCCATCTCAGAATCAGGCGACCCTCCCGCGAAGCGGGTTCGTGCATGGGGCGCATAGCTGCCATTCGTAGCCTCAAAGGCGAAGTTCGGCTTCGCCACACCAAGCCGCCACCGCGCATCATCGGGACAGGCCGCCGCTTCAAAGCTTCGACGCCGCCCCCCTTCACCCATAACACCCCCGCTCAACCGCCAGCCGCCGCACCAGTGCCAGCACGGCGTCGATGGTCGGCGTCGGCTGACCCGTCAGCCGGCCAAGTTCCTGCACCGCGCTCACCAGCGCGTCGATTTCCATCGGCCGGCCGCGCTCGAGATCCTGCAGCATCGAGGTCTTGTGTTCGCCGACATCGCCGGCACCCTTGATGCGCCGGTCGACCGCTATGGGAAAACGCACGCCGAGGCTTTCGCCGATCGCCTGCGCCTCCAGCATCATGGTGCGGGCGAGCGTGCGGGTGCCTTCGTCGGCGATGATCGCCGCCAGCGTGCTGCCGGTCAGCGCCGAGATCGGGTTGAAGGAGAGATTGCCCCACAGCTTCACCCAGATTTCGCCGCGGATGTCGTCGCGCACCGGCGCCTGCAGTCCGGCCTTGACCATTTCCTCGGCCAGAAGCGTCACCCGCTCGCTGCGCTCGCCGGAGGGTTCGCCGAGCGAGAAACGCTTGCCCTCGACATGGCGAATGAGGCCGGGGGCGTCCACTTCGACAGCGGGATAGACGACCGAGCCGATGACGCGCTCCGGCCCGATCCGCCGCCAGATCACGCCGCCGGGATCGACCGCGTTCAGCCTGGTGCCTTCGAGCGGCCCGCCGACGCCATGGAAATACCACCACGGCACGCCGTTCTGCATGGTGACGACGGATGTGTGATCCCCAAGCAGCGGCGCGATCTGGTCAAGGGCCGGGGTGAGGGAATGGGCCTTCAGCGCCAGCACCACATAGTCCTGCACGCCAAGTTCCCCGGCCTTGGCGGCGGCTCGGACGGGGACCGAAATTTCCTCGCCATCCTCGATCAGGCGCAGGCCGTTTGCCTTGATCGTTTCCAGATGCGCGCCGCGCGCGACGATCGATAGATCGGTCCGCCCGGCAATGGCAAGCCTGGCCGCGAGATAGCCGCCGATCGCACCGGCGCCGAAGATGGTGATCTTCATCGTCAAAGCCCGAGTTTGGCGGCAAGGCCGATGCGTTGCAATTTGCCGGTCGCGCCCTTGGGGATCTCGTCCAGGATCAGGATCTTGCGCGGCACCTTGAAGTCGGCAAGCCGCGTCGCGGCATAGAGGCGGATGTCGCCCTCGGTGGCACTGAGGCCGTCGCGCAGCACAACCGCCGCCGCCACCTCCTCGCCAAGCTTGTCATGCGGCATGGCGAAGGTGACGACCTGCGCCACCGCCGGATGGTCCATCAGCACATCGTCGACCTCGAGCGGCGAGATTTTCTCGCCGCCGCGGTTGATGATCTCCTTGAGCCGCCCGGTGACGCGCAAATATCCGTCCTCGTCCAGCACGCCCTGGTCGCCGGTGTGGAACCAGCCATGCGCGAAGGCCGTGGCGTTGGCATCCGGGTTCTTCTCATAGCCCGCCGTGACGTTGGGCCCGCGAATGACGATCTCGCCGGTCTCGCCGGCTTTGAGCAGTCGCCCGTCGGGCGCCATCACCGCCACTGCCGGACCGGCGGAGGCACCGACGCTGCCCGGCTTGCGCTGGCCCGGCGGCAGCCGGTTCGACGCCATCTGGTGCGCGGCCTCGGTCATCCCGTAGGATTCGATCACCGGACAGCCGAAGGTCGCCTCCAGCTCGGCCATCACTTGCGCCGGCAGCGACGCCGAGGACGAACGGATGAAACGCAGCCGCGCAGCCGCCAGCACCTCGGTGTTGCGTGCCGCCCGGGGCAGGATCGCCTGGTGCATGGTCGGCACCGCCGTGTACCAGCTTGGTCGTGCCTCGCTCAGCCACTGGAAGAAGCGCAGCGCGTTGAAGCCGGGCGTGCAAAAGATGCTGCCGCCCGATGCCAGCGACGACAGCACGGCCGCGATCAGGCCGTGAATGTGGAACAGCGGCATGATGTTGAGGCAACGGTCATTGGCCGTCAGGCCAAGTGTGCCGCCGATATGGGCGGCCGAGGCCGCGATGTTGGCATGGCTGAGCGGCACCAGTTTTGGCCGCGATGTCGTGCCGGACGTGTGCAGCAACAGCGCGATGTCATCATCCCGCGCCATGTCGGGCGCTGCCGGCGGTCCGATCGCTGGACCCTCGATGGCAAAACTGCCGGCGGGTGTGTCGGGCTGCACGACAAGCCGCAGCACGCCGATGCCGAGTTGTTCGGCCACCCTCACCGCCGGTCCGGTCTCGCCCTCCGCGACAAGGATCGCCTTGGCGCCGATGTCGGTCAGGTAGAAATCGAGCTCGTCGGCCCGGTAGGCGGGATTGAGCGGCGCCGTCGAGGCAGCGGCCGCCACGGCGACGAAGGCGGAGGCCATCTCCGGCCCGTTCGGCAGCACGATCGCCACCCTGTCGCCCCGGCCGATGCCGCGCGCATGCAGCTGTTCCGCCGTGTCGGCGATCAGGCTGCGCAATCCGCCATGGGTGAGCGTCGCCCGGTCAGGTGCCAGGATCGCCGCCGCGTCGTCGGCACCGGCGGCGAGACGGCGGGAGAGGTCTGTATGGGTTTCAGTTTGGGTCATGATCACCGGCTATGTTTCAAGTGTCCTGCATGCGATTTCGGCCCGAAGATAGTCGCTTCGGAACAATTGTCGACGTTGGCGCCGCCCCTCATCCGCCTGCCGGCACCTTCTCCCCGTATAGTGACGGGGAGAAGAGGAAGCCGCACCCTAGGGGCATTTCTTGCAACGCTGGCGATTGGCGAGACCATCGATGAAAGCGTCTTTCTCCCCGTCACTATACGGGGAGAAATGCCCGGCAGGGCAATGAGGGGCGGCGCCAACGCTCGTTGTGGCAACTGCCGCCTTCTCCAGGCCGCCACGATTGTTCCGCTCAGTCTCAATATCCAAGCGCCAAACCATCCTTGCGCGGATCGGAGGCGCCGGTCAGCGTCCCCTTCTCCCAGTCGATCAGCACCACCTGTCCGCCGCCCAGCGGGTGATGCGGCTCGGTGATGCGGTGGCCGCGCCGGCGCAGGCCCTCGATCGCCTCGGCGGGGACGCCGCGCTCGGCCTCCACGGTATCATCGTTGTAGAACACCCTTGGCGCGTCCAGCGCCTGCTGCGGGTCCATGCCGAAATCGAGCATGTTGGTGAGCAGGTGGACATGTCCGAACGGCTGGTAGCCGCCGCCCATGACGCCGAACGGCATCACGGCGCGGCCGTTCTTCGTCGCCATGCCGGGCATGATCGTGTGCATCGGCCGCTTGCCGGGCGCGATCGCGTTCGGGTGCGCCGGGTCGAGGCGGAAGCTGGAGCCACGGTTCTGCAGCACGATGCCGGTCTTAGGGCCGACCACGCCGCTGCCGAACGAATAGTACGTCGAGTTGATGAACGAGACCGCGTTGCGGTCGCGGTCGACGATGGAGATGTAGACCGTGTCGCTGCCGGGCAATTCCACGCGCGGCAGGTGCGTCATGGCGCGGTCGCGGTCGATCCCGGCGCGCAGCCGGTCGGCATAGGCGCCGGACAGGAGCTGCTTCACCGGCACCGGCACATGGTCCTGGTCGCCGACGAAGCGATCACGGTCGCGGTAAGCCAGACGCCCAGCCTCGATTTCCAGATGCAAGCGCTCGGCGCCATTGGGGTCGAGCCCGCCAAGCTTGAAGCCCGACAGCACGTTCAGCATCAAAAGCGCCGTCAGCCCCTGATTGTTCGGTGGCATCTGGTGAATCTCATGACCGCCATAGGAGGTGCTGACCGGCGTCACATAGTCGCCTCGGGTGGCGGCGAAATCCTCGGTCGAATGAAGTCCGCCCAATTCGTTGAGCCGGCGCACTATATCGTCGGCGACGGCACCCTCGTAGAATCCGGCGCGGCCGTGCCTGGCGATGATGCGCAAGGTGGCCGCCATTTCCGGCTGGCGGTGGACATCGCCGGCTTGCGGCGCCTTGCCGCCAGGCAGGAAGATGCGCGCGGCATGCTCGTCGGCCGACAGGTCGGTCTCAGGTTCGGCCCAGTCGAAGGCGACACGGTCATGCACGACATAGCCGTTTTCGGCATAATGGATGGCCGGCGCCAGCGCCTCGGCAAGGCCCTTGCGGCCATGATCCTCCAGCAGGCGGCTCCAGGCATCGACGGCGCCCGGCACGGTGACGGCATGCGGTCCCTGCAGCGGGATGCGGTCGAAGCCCTTTTTCAGATACCAGTCGACCGTCGCCTTGGCCGGCGCCCGACCGGAGCCGTTGAAGGCCAGCACATTGTCTTGTCCCGCCGGGCAGTAAAGCACGAAGCAGTCGCCGCCGATGCCGGTCGACTGCGGTTCGACCACCGCCTGCACGGCGGCGGCGCAGACCGCGGCATCCATGGCGTTGCCGCCGGAGCGCAGCATCTCGATGGCCGCAAGGGTCGCAAGCGGATGCGACGTCGCGGCAACCGCTTGCGTGGCACGAACCGGCGAGCGGCCGGGAAACTGGAAATCACGCATTCTGTCTGGATATCCCCTGGTCACTTCTGCGAATGGGTCACTTGAAATCAATGCCGCCGGCCGAAGATCTGCGCAACCGACAACAGCGCGACCGAGAGCACGATCAGGCAGGTCGAGATGGCGGCGATCGTCGGGTCGATCTGGTCGCGCAGCGCGTTGAACATGCGGCGCGTCAACGTCGTGGTCTCGCCACCCGATATGAACAGCGAAACCACCACTTCGTCGAAGGAGGCGATGAAGGCAAACAGGGCGCCCGAGACCATCGAGAAGCGGATCTGCGGCATCGTCACCTGCCAGAAGGCGGCGACACGTCCGGCGCCGAGGCTGCGCGCCACCCGCTCCTGGTTCATGTCGTAGGAGCGCAGCCCCGACAGCACCGTCAGCACCACCAGCGGCAAGGCCTGCACCGTGTGCGCAATGACCAGCCCGGTCAGTGTGTTGTTGAGCCCGATCCGCGCATAGAGGAAGAAGGTGCCGATGCCGATCAGGATCACCGGGACGATCAGCGACGCGGTCAGCAGCGCGTTGATGGTGCCGTTGAAGCGCAGCGTGCCCCGGTTGATGGCATAGGCAGCCGCGGTGCCGAATGGGGTAGCGACGAGCACGGTCATGACAGCCACCTTGACCGAGACGATCGTGGCGTCGCGCCACTCCAGCGAGCCGAAATAGGTCTGGTACCAGCGCAGCGACCATTGCCGCGGCGGGAATTGCAGCAGCGTCGAATCCGAAAACGACATGATGACGATGATGATCGACGGCGCGATCAGGAACAACAGCACGAGGCCGCCGAGGCAGTAGAGCCACAGGCGTTGCTGGTGCGAGATCGGCAGGCCGACATTCTCACTCATCGCGAACTCCACACACCTGTGGCGCGCGCGCCGAGCAGCCACTGGAACAGGCCGAGAAGCGCCAGCGTGACCACAAGCAGCACCACGCCAAGTGCGGCACCCGCGCCCCAGTTGGAGTAGAGGCTGGTGGTCTGTTCCATGCGCATGGCCCACATGATCACCTTGCCGCCACCCATCAGCGCCGGGGTGACGAAGAAGCCCAGGCACAGCACGAAGACGATGACCACGCCCGAGGCAAGGCCGGGCAGCGACAGCGGAAAGAAGATCTGCCGGAAGTTGGCGGCCGGGCCGGCGCCGAGGTTCATGCCGGCGCGCAGGCAGTCGGTGTCGATTGTCTTCATCGAGGCGTAGAGCGGCAGCACCAGGAACGGCAGCAGGATATGCGTCATGCCGATGACCACGCCCGACAGATTGTTGGCGAGCGATAGCGGCTGGCTGATCACGCCGAGCTCGATCAGCCAGCTGTTGATCAGGCCCTTGCGCTGCAGGATCACCAGCCAGGCATAGGTGCGCACCAGCACCGATGTCCAGAACGGCAGGATGACGAAGATCAGGCAGATCGACGCCGCCCGGCGCGGCAGTTGCGACAGCATGTAGGTCAGGGGGTAGCCGAGCAGGACGCAGGCGCCGGTGACGATGAAGGCGACCTTGAAGGTGGTGACGAAGGTCCTGATGTAGGAGGCCTGTTCGAAGAAGCGCGCATAGTTGGCGGCGCTGAGGGCGCCGGCCTCGTCGAACAGCGACAGCCAGAACAGCCAGCCGATCGGCACGATGATGATGGCAAAGACCAGGAACAGGCTCGGCGCCAGCAGCGCCAGCAGCCGCATCGATTCACGCCGCGCATCGGTGCGCAGCGCCTGCGCGTTCAAGTCCCGGCCTGCATGGCCGCCAGTCTCTTCCATGAGGGCGGACTGCGCGCTCATCAATCCGCCGCCACCAGGATCGTGTCCTGCGCATCGAGGCCGAGCCTGACCGGCTGGCCGGGAGCCGGCATTTTCGCCAGCACATCGCTGCGGCAATAGTCGCGCAATGTCAGCTGGCGGCCATCGCGCAGCAGTGCGTAGCAGACGAAACTGTCGCCCTGGTAGATGATGTCGCTGAACGTCGCGTCGAGCACGTTGATACCGCTCGCCGGTTCGACGTTTGCCAGCAGTCGCAGCTTTTCCGGCCGCACCACCATCAGGTGCTGGCCAGCCGCCGGCACTGGTGCTGCCGTGTGGATTCTCCGGTCCTCGTACCAGACCGACCCATTGCGGCACTCGACCGGGATGAAATTCGATTCGCCGATGAAGCCGGCTACAAATCGCGTTTGCGGCGTGGCG
This sequence comes from Mesorhizobium sp. M1406, assembly GCF_040317555.1. NCBI lineage: Bacteria > Pseudomonadati > Pseudomonadota > Alphaproteobacteria > Hyphomicrobiales > Phyllobacteriaceae > Mesorhizobium > Mesorhizobium sp. M1406. The sequence continues at coordinate 6,777 of NZ_JAMYKW010000087.1, forward strand.
TAGAGGGTCTCGGGCTTGTCGAGCTGTTCGATGCGCCCGGCGTTCATGACGGCGATACGGTCGGACATGGTGATCGCTTCGCGCTGGTCGTGCGTGACATAGACCGTGGTCATGCCGAGCCGCCGATGCAGGGCGCGCAGCTCAATCTGCATATGCTCGCGCAGGCCCTTGTCCAATGCCGACAACGGCTCGTCCATCAGCACGATGCGCGGCTCGAAGACGATGGCGCGCGCCAGCGCCACACGCTGGCGCTGGCCGCCGGAGAGCTGGTCGACCCGACGCTCGCCCAGGCCCTGCAACTTCACCAGCTCGAGCGCCTTTTCGACGCGCTCGGCCGTCTCGGCGGCGGCGACGCCGCGCTGCTTCAGCGGAAAGGCGATGTTGCGGAAGACGTTCATATGCGGAAACAGCGCGTAGTTCTGGAATACCATGCCGATGTTGCGCTTGTGCGGCGGCGTGGTGATGATCTCATCGCCGCCGACCCTGATCGAGCCGGCATTGGCCCGCACGAAGCCGGCCAGGATCATCAGCAGCGTCGTCTTTCCGGAGCCGGAAGGGCCGAGCAGCGTCAGGAATTCGCCGGCCTCCACATCGAGGGTCAGGTCGCTCAGCACCGGCACGCTGCCAAATCGTTTCTCGATCCGGCGCATGCTGATCGGCAGCGCGGATGGCGCAATGGACAAGATCATCGTCTCCTAGAGGCTGAGGCGGCGCAAGCAGGGCGAGGCGCCGCCCTGCCGTGGTTTGGGTTGCGGCCGCGGCCTATTGCTGGATCAGATTGTTGAACTTTTCCGTCGCCTCGACCAGATTGTCACGCCAGAACTCGGGGTCCTGCAGCGCCTGCTTCTTGACGTTTTCGGGCGCCGAATTGATGTCCTTGATCCTCTCCTGCGGGATCTTCCCGGTCTCGAAAGCCTTCTCGTTGACCGGCCCATTGTCGACATAGAGCGGCAGATTGGCCTGCAGCTGCGGGCTCACGAACATCGCCAGCGCCTTCATCGCCGCTTCCTTGTTCTTGGCGCCCTTGGGGATGACCATGCAGTCGGCGGTCAGAACACCCTGGTCGAAGGAGAAGCTGACCGGCGCGCCTTCCTTCTTCAAGGTGCCGGCGCGGCCATTCCAGATGCTCGCCATGTCGACTTCGCCGTCCTTCACCAACTGCATGGCCTGGGCGCCGGAGGTCCACCAGGCATCGACGTGACCACGGATCTTGTCCACGGATTTCAAGGCGCCGTCGATATCGACCGGATAGACCTTGTCGATCGGAATGCCCTCGGCCAGTGCCGCGACGCTCAGCGTTTCCGTCGCCTGGCTGCCGCTCAGCGCGCGCCGCCCCGGGAATTTCTCCATGTTCCAGAAATCGGCCCAAGTCTTCGGCCCTTTGTCTCCGAACACATCGGTCCGGTAGATCAGCACGACCGACGTGTAGGAAATGCCGACCCAGTCATCATGGACAAGCTTCGGATTGATGCCGCTCTTGTCGATGATGCCGTAGTCGAGCTTCTCGAACAGCCCTTCCTTCGAGCCGCGCGCGCATTCGTCGGCGCCAAGTTCGGTGATGTCCCATTTCACCGCATTGCCGGTCACTTGCAGCCGCACGTCGTCGAGGCCGTTGGTGGTGTCTTCCTTGATGGTGATGCCGAGCGCATCGGCGGTCGGCTTGAAGAACGCCTTGGTCTGCGCCTCCTGGTAAGTGCCGCCCCATGAGGCGACGGTGATGGTGTCGCCCGCCATGGCGGGGGCCGCGAGCGAGGCCATGAGGCCGGCCATCGCGACAACGCTAACGCTTCTGGTCCTGTTCATTTTCGGCTCTCCAACCGGTGTTCCCATCGTTTTTAATTTCGCATGCTATTTTGTATACAATTTTGAGTGTAGCCTGGGGATCGGCGATGTCAACACCGTCCGGCACGATCGGATTTACGCGTTTCGTGCCGGACGGTGAGAGGGACGGCTTCGCCGAGGGCGTGGCAAATTACGCCGACTGCGACTACAGCTAAGCGTGTTCCGGCTGAAAGGCCGGCGAACTGGGAATGGAACCTTGGCCAAGGAAACCAAAAATACGCTGCGCGACTCGGTCTACTCCTCGCTCAAGGCGATGATCGTGACCGGCCAGATTCCGCCGGGCTCGCGCGTCACCGAAAACGACATCGCGGTGAAGCTCAATGTCAGCCGCACCCCGGTGCGCGAGGCCTTCAACCGCCTCGAGCGCGACGGCCTGGTCACCGGCCGGCCGCGCCAGGGCTATGTCGTCACCGAGTTTGACATCAACATGTTCCGCGAGGCCTTCGAGATCCGCGAGCTGCTCGACGGCCACGCGACCGAGTTGGCGGCGGCTGCGGCGACGGAAGCGGACAAGGCGCGGCTGCGCGCCATGCTGGCCGAATGCGAGCGGCTCGCCGCCATTCCCGAGCGCACCAACAGGGAAAAATTCCAGGAACTGGAAGTCGGCATCGACCTGCATCGCGTCATCGCCGAAATCAGCGGCAATGTCATGCTGCACGGCATGCTGTGCGGCATCCTCGACAAGTGCCAGCACTATGTCTGGACCGAACTCCTGTGGTTGGACGAATGGAAGATCGCCCGTGACGAGCACGCCGAAATCGTCGACGCCATCTGTGCCGGCGACGCCCGCCGCGCCGGCACGCTGGCCCGCGCCCATGTGCGGGGATCACGTGACAATGTGCTGCGCCTGCTGCAGGCCAAGTCGGACTATCGCAATTTTCTCGCCAAGGCCTCGTGAGGAACCACCTGGACGCTACCGATGCGCGCCGCGAGCCCGAGCCGTTGCCTCAGCCGGGAGATTCGAAGGGCATCATAGTCATGGAATGATCAGTGTGTGGTGGGATCGATCCGGCGGAGGCGTGAGCGCGCTTCAGCCACATTTTTTTGCTCGGATCTGATCCGGCAGCACAGGGCAAGGCTGATGCCGACGCCACGCTCCTCGTCCAGCATCTCATTTGCTCGCGTGAGAAAGAGTTCCGCGCGCTTGACGCGCTGCCTGGCTCTCGCCAGTTCCAGTTCCAGATGGTCGTGCATTATTCCGCACCCGTGAGGTTTACGGTCCCTTCAGGGGGAAAACCGCTGCTGAGCGGTTTGGTTCCCGCTGGTTGGCGGAAGGCACCAGCGCCGACCGACGTTCAGCCCTTGCGTTCCTGAAGGCTGTTGCCGCCATCGACCATCAGCAGGGCGCCGTTGACATAGCTGGCGCCTTCCGACGCCAGGAAGACCACCGCCGCGGCCACCTCGTCCGGCCGCCCGGCCCGCGCCGGCGGCGTATGCAGGGCAGCTTGCCGCTCCATCTCGCTCGACGACCCCGTTTCGATCCAGCCGGGAGCAACGGCATTGGCCGTGATGCCGCTCTGCGCCACTTCGAGTGCCAGCGCGCGCGTCAGGCCGACCATACCGGCCTTGGCAGCGGAATAGGCCGATGTGCCTTCGAAAGACACCAGCGGCCCGGTGACCGACCGCCACATTGGCGATGCGCCCATAGCCCGCTTCGACCATCGCCGGCAGAAACGCTTTCGTGACGAGGAATGCGGTCTTCAGGCTGACGTCGATCCCTTGATCCCAGTCGGCCTCGGTCATCGCGAGAAACGCCTTGTCGACCGAGGGCGATGCCAGCGAGCCCATGCCGGCATTGTTGACCAGAATATCGACCGCGCCGACATCCGCCCGCAGCCCCGCGACGTCCGATGCGGCCGTGAGATCCGCGATTGCGGCAGTGGCATCGATGCCTTCGGCACAAAGTTCGGCGGCGCGATCGCGCACGCGCGCGCTGGCGCTGGTGGGGAAGACGGTATGGCCGGCACGTCCGAGCTGCCGGGCAATGGCAAAGCCGATCCCGTCAGCCGCACCGGCTCCGGTGATACCCGTCTCAATGGCGTCCCGGACCGCCCGGTGGATCTGCGTCGCCAGTGGCGGGGTGGCGGGGCAGCCACAGGGTGGACATTTCAGCGCACATGGAAAATGATCACGTTGCCATGCACAATACTGCAGTGCTCTGATCTCGACGAGAAGCCTGAGCGTAGAAGCGGATCAACCGACCTCCGGGTCCAGCGAATGGGGGACGCAAATGGACAGCCCAAGGAATGGGCAATTGCATCGCGACGCGGGCGGGCGACCCTGTCGATCGGCCGGCTGGCTTGCCCGCGCCGCCGTGTCGGCGGCATTCCTGCTCGGCATGGCTTTCAGCAGCACAGCGTTTGCGCAGGACCAGCAGCTACCCGTGGTGACGGCGGCCAAGCCGGTGGTCCGTAAAATCGTCGAAGACGACGAGTTCGTCGGGCGCTTCGAAGCCGTCGACCAGGTCGCCGTCCGTTCGCGCGTCAGCGGCTATCTGGACAAGGTCAGCTTCCAGGACGGCGCACTGGTCAACAAGGGCGACCTGCTCTTCACCATCGACCAGCGTCCGTACCAGGCGGCTTATGATGCCGCAAAGTCGCAAGTTGACGTCGCCAAGAGTCTGCTCGAATTCTCCAAGATGCAGCTGGATCGCGCCGACGAACTCGCCAAGACCGGCAATATCTCAACCGCGACGGTCGACGACCGCCGGCGGGAATACCTTTCGGCGCAGGCGCAGATGCAGGGCGCGACGGCTGCGCTGACGACGGCCAGCCTGAACATGGAATTCACCGAGATCAAGGCGCCCTTGTCCGGCCGCATCGACCGCCGGCTGGTGTCGGTCGGCAACCTCGTGCAGCCGGATTCCACCTTGCTGACGACCATCGTTACGCGCGATCCGATCGACTTCTATTTCGACGTCGATGAGCGCCTGTATTTCAGCTACGCCCGCGACGCGAAGCAGCGTGGCGGCAGCATGCAGGAGGGCGCCGGCGGGCTCGAGGTGGTGGTTCGCGTCGCCGACCGCGCGGAGGCGGTATTCAAAGGCAAGCTCGATTTTGCCGAGAACCGGATCGACAACGCGACCGGCACCATGCGGGTGCGTGCAAGCTTTCCCAACGCCGACGGCATTCTCCAGCCAGGCATGTTCGGGCGCATCAACGTGCCGGGGTCGCTGCCGCATAGCGGCGTGCTGGTGCCTGACGAGGCGATCGGCGCCGATCAGGATCGGCGTATCGTGTTCCTGGTGGATGAGGCCGGGACGGTGTCGGCGAAGCCCGTGCGCACCGGCCCGCTTCTCGACGGCTACCGGGTGATCCGCGCGGGCCTGACCGGCGACGAGACGATCATCGTCAACGGGCTGATGCACGCCAGGCCCGGCACCAAGGTGAAGGCCGAGATAGTGACGTTGCCGCCCAAGGTCGAGACCGCCGGGTTGCAGCAATGAGGTTCGCACATTTCTTCGTCGACCGTCCGATCTTCGCATCGGTCGTTTCGATCGTCCTGCTGATCCTCGGCGGGATTGCTTATACCCAGCTGCCGGTCGCGCAATATCCCGAGATCGCGCCGCCGACCATCGTCGTTCGCGCGCAGTATCCGGGCGCCGACGCCGAGACGGTCGCAGCGACGGTGGCAACGCCGATCGAGCAGGAGATCAACGGCGTCGAGGGCATGCTCTACATGTCGTCCTATTCGTCGGGCGACGGGGCGATGGCGCTGACCATCACCTTCAAGCTGGGCACCGATCTCGACCAGGCGCAGGTGCTGGTGCAGAACCGCGTGTCGGTCGCCGAGCCGCGCCTGCCCGAAGAAGTCCGCCGCCTCGGCATCACCACCACCAAGAGCTCGCCCGACCTGATGATGGTCGTGCACATGCTGTCGCCCGACAATACCTACGACCAGCTCTACGTCTCGAACTACGCCCGCTCGCGGGTGCGCGACATACTGCTCAGACTAGATGGCGTCGGCGACCTCATCATCTTCGGCGAACGCGAATATTCGCTGCGCATCTGGCTCGATCCGGAAAAACTGTCCGCCCTGGGGATGACCTCGGGCGATGTGGTGCAGGCGCTGCGCGACCAGAACGTCCAGGTGTCGGGCGGCTCGATCGGTGCGCCACCGACCAACACCGGCACGGCGTTCCAATACACGGTCACCACGCAAGGCCGCTTCAACGACGCACGCGACTTCCGATACGTGATCGTCAAATCGACCGACGACGGCCGCCTGATCTCGCTGCAGGACGTGGCGCGCATCGAGCTCGGCGCCAAGGATTACGTCACCAACTCCTATCTCAACGGCAAACCGGCGGTGGCGCTCGCCATCTTCCAGCGGCCGGGCACCAATGCGCTCGCCGCAGCCGCGGAGATCCAGGACAAGATGAAGGAGCTTTCCCGCGACTTCCCGAAGGGGTTGAGCTACGACATCGTCTACAATCCGACCGAGTTCGTCGCCGAGTCGATCCAGGAGGTCTACAAGACGATCCTCGAGGCGATGCTGCTGGTCATCATCGTCATCATCGTCTTCCTGCAATCGTGGCGCATGGCGATCGTGCCGATCGTGGCAATCCCGGTGTCGCTGATCGGCACGCTGGCGGTGCTTTACGCCGCCGGCTTCTCGCTCAACATGCTGACTCTGTTCGGCCTCGTTCTGGCGATCGGCATCGTCGTCGACGATGCGATCGTCGTGGTCGAAAACGTCGAGCGCAATATCGCCAGTGGGCTGGCGCCCAATCCGGCGTCGCACCTGACCATGGACGAAGTCGGAACGGCCGTCATCGCGATCTCGCTGGTGCTGATAGCCGTGTTCGTACCGACAGCCTTCATCCCCGGTATTTCCGGGCAGTTCTATCTGCAGTTTGCGATCACAATCGCGGTGTCGACGGCGATCTCGGCATTCAATTCGCTGACGCTTTCGCCGGCGCTGGCCGCACTGCTGTTCAAGCCGCACCACGCCGCGGCGGCGCCGCCGCGCTTTTTCGTGGCGCGGTTCGGACGGGCGCTCGCCGACGGCTTCAATCGCGGCTTCGACAGGGTCGCCCACTGGTATTCGAGCATCGTCCGCGTGCTGGTCGGCTCCCAGATAACGATCGCCGCCATGCTGGCCGTTTTCGCGGCCCTCATCTACGCCACGGTCTACATGGTGCAGGCTGTGCCGCGCGGTTTCATTCCGTCGCTCGACCAGGGCTATGCGATCGTCGTCGTCCAGTTGCCGGATGGCGCCTCGCTGTCGAGGACCGACGCGGTCATCCAGCAGGCATCGCAGATCATCCAGAAAACGCCAGGCGTCGACTACGCAGTCGCCTTCGCCGGTTTCTCCGGCGCGACCTTCACCAACGCCAGCAACGCGGGTGTGATCTTCGCCAGGTTCAAGCCGTTTGACGAGCGACTGAAAGCCGGCCAGTCGGCGACCCAGGTCATCGGCAATCTGTTCGGCAGCCTGCAAAGCATCAAGGAAGCCTTCATTATCGCACTGCCGCCGCCGCCAATCCGCGGCGTCGGCAATGCCGGCGGCTTCAAGCTGCAGATCCAGGAGCGCAACAGCGCCGACATGCGGCAGATCCTGGCGCTTGCCTACGAAATCGCCGGCAAGGCCAACAAGACGCCGGGGCTGACGGGCGTGTTCACCACCTTCTCCGCGTCGAGCCCGCAATTCTTCCTGGCGATCGATCGCGACAAGGCGCGCATCCTGAACGTGCCGATCCCCAACATCTTCGAGACGCTGTCGATCAATTTGGGCACCGCCTACGTCAACGACTTCAACGCTTTCGGGCGCGTCTACCAGGTGCGGGCGCAGGCCGACCAGGCGTTCCGCCTCGATCGCGCCGACATCTTGAAACTGAAGGTGCGCTCGGCGACCGGCGCGCTGGTTCCGCTCGGCACATTGATCGAGATCCGCGACGTCACGGGCCCGGCGCTGGTCCAGCGCTACAACATGTACGTCTCGGTGCCGCTGCAGGGCAACGCCGCGCCCGGCGTTTCCACGGGTGACGCGCTGGCATTGATGGAAGGGATTACGGCAAAGACGCTGCCGGCCGGTACCTCCTATGAATGGACCGAACTCGCCTATCAGGAGCGCAACACCGGCAATGCCGCTGTCTATATATTCGGACTGTCGGTGCTGTTCGTGTTCCTGGCGCTGGCGGCGCAATATGAAAGCTGGGTGCTGCCGTTCGCCATTGTGCTGGTGGTGCCGCTCGGCGTGCTCGCGGCGCTGCTCGGCGTGTCGTTGCGAGGGCTGGACAACAACATCCTCGTGCAGATCGGCCTCATCGTGCTGATCGGGCTTGCCGCCAAGAACGCGATCCTGATCGTCGAATTCGCGCGGCAGGCGCAGGAACGCGGGCTGTCGGCCGCCGAGGCTGCCGTCGAAGCCTGCCGGCTCAGGCTGCGGCCGATCCTGATGACCGCCTTCTCGTTCATCCTCGGCGTCGTGCCGCTGATGATCGCAACGGGCCCGGGCGCAGAAATGCGCCAGTCGCTCGGCACCGCGGTGTTCTCCGGCATGCTCGGCGTCACCTTCGTCGGCCTGTTCCTGACACCGGTGTTCTACGTCACGCTCAGGTCGCTGTTTTCACGGCGCATGCCCCGTACCGAGGCCGAGCCTTCGGGGCCGGCAGAGGCGCCAACGGAGACGGCCGCCGAGTAGGGTTACGAATTCGCCGCGTCGGGCGCGGCTTATCACTCCAGAAAATCGGCGCGGCGCGGCAACGGCCACGATCTGCGCGACCTCGGCGTCGAGGTGCGGCGGAGACCCTGCTCGGTCTGATCCAGCCCAACAGCCGCATCCAGTTCAGCGAGACGATGCCGGGCGGCGAGGCCAATGCGATCTTTTATCTGGTCGACCAGGCGGGGCTTGAGGGCGCAACCGCGACCTCCGGAGTCCTCGCTTGCGATGTCTGCTTTCAGGACGCGGAGAAGCTGATCTCTACGGCCGAGATTGTGAAGGGTTTCGGGTGCCGTCAGGCGTACGAAAGCCTCCCATGCAGGAACCCACGGGCCGCATGCTGTGCGCTATGGGGATTTGTGTGGCGGGGTGTGCCAGCGCCTGTCGCGAACGCTCACATTTCGTGCTGCGGGCG
>NZ_JAMYKW010000088.1:0-15661 GCF_040317555.1 Mesorhizobium sp. M1406
GGAACGCTACTACGCCATGCTGGATGAACCAGCCATAGCCGCGTGACTCAAACGAAACGGCCTCCGGAAAACCCGGGGCGGTTCAAGATGGCAGCAACGACCAGGTAGACAGCTGCTGCATAAGCGAACGCAGGCAATGGATCGTGCGTCGCACCCGCAACGATCTGCGCACGGCGTGTAAGTTCAGTGACGCCAATGGCAGAAGCGATCGCCGTCAACTTGATTACGACCAGCAGCAAACTTCCCAGACTGGGAGCGGCCAACCGAAGCATCAGCGGAATCGCTATCCGCACATTTATGAGATACCCCGGCATTCCCACCGCCTGTGCGGCTTCAAGCAACCCTCGTGGAACGGCCCGGTACGCGTCGGAGAAGATCTGACAGGCATATGATCCAATTTGGATTCCCAGGGCAGTCAACGCTGCCGCAAACGGACTTGGATCTGGGATGCCGACCGAACGAGCGAACCCGATGGAGCCATAGTACGCGAGAAAGATCGTGAGCAGTTCCGGCAGCGCACGGAACACGCTGATGTAGATCGATATGAGGAACTTGACCAGATGCGATGAGTGATCACGGATAAGCGCCAGCAGTAGGCCGATCACGGCTGCCGCTACAAACGAAGAGCCTCCTAAAGCGACCGATGACACGATCCCTTGCAGCAGATAAGGTAGATAGTCTGACGTAGTGTTCACGAGGAGCTGCCTTCATTCTATTTTAAAGAAACTTGGCCGATCTGCTCGGCGCCGATCCCTGCCTTGCTCGCCATACGTTTTAGGGCGTTGCGAAGCGCAATGACGCCGCTACTTCTTAGCTCTAGGAGTGGAGCCTGTCCGTTTGATCCGACTGTTTGCTGACCTTCCTGTGCATAGGCTGCAATCAACTGTTCATCTGGATCGAACTTTGCTTCCGCCACAAAACCGGCTTTAATTTCATCCACCAAGCTCTGCACGAATCCTTCGTACATATGCGGATTTTGCGTTCCTAAGTAAAACACGCTAGAGGGGCCCATCACTGCCCATCTTAGAGCTGGCCCGGCCGAAATCGCACCGTCGATCGTCTCAAGATCGGCCACCCCCCGCGAATAAATATAGAATATCTCCTTCAGAACGGCCGCCTGTATACGGTTCCCAATGTATCCTTCGATTTCACGCTTAAGCTCAACGACTTCGCATCCCGTTCTGTAAAAATCGGAAGCAACCGCAGCAGCGATCGGCGCTTCATCCCCACCCGCAATCTCGACCAATGGAATAAGATAGGGGGGATTGAACGGGTGGCCGATGATAGTCCGTTCGGGGCCCTTAGCCTTCACTCTCAGGTCTTTCGCGAGAAAGCCTGCGGAACTGGAAGCGACGATCGCATCAGGAGGCGCAAGGTCCGTTATGGCCTGGAACAGATCTTTTTTTTGGCTCAAGACTTCAGGCGAGCTTTCCTGGATAAATTCGGCGCCGCTGAGCGCCCCCTCCAGGTTTGCCTTGAACCTCACACGATCCAATTTCGCGTTTGGTGAGAGTCCAAGCTGCTCCAGCGAAGGCATTGCTTTCTCAAGAAAGCGGTCGAGCCAATCTTGTCGCTCAGGCAAAGGGTCATAGACTATTACGTCCAACCCGGCGCGCATGAAATGCGCAGCCCATCCAGCGCCAATATTACCGGCGCCGACACAAACCACGCTTGTAAAGCGCTTCTCTAAGAATTCCACATCCATATCGACCTCCGCGCTATGCCTTCGATCCCTCTGATTCCTAGTGGCGCATTCGGGCCAGGAAGCGATGAAGTTCTTCGGACTTGGGAGATTCGATCAGACTGCGCGGAGGACCTTCTTCCTCGACCAGGCCTTTCCGAAGGAAGAGCATCTTGCTAGAAACGTCTCTCGCGAACGCGATCTCGTGCGTTACGATCAACATTGTTCTGCCCTCTTTCGCCAGGTCGGCCATGACCGCAAGAACCTCACCAACCAGTTCGGGGTCCAAGGCCGACGTCGGCTCGTCGAAAAGCAGGACGTCTGGGTTCATCGCAAGGGCACGCGCGATTGCTACCCGCTGCTGCTGTCCGCCTGATAGTTGAGACGGCCGATAATCTGCTCGATCTGCGAGACCGACGCGGGCGAGAAGATCGAGCGCACGTGATCGCGCAGCCTTCGGAGATTCTTTCAGAACCCGAACTGGGCCTTCCATGACATTTTCAGTAGCTGTCATGTGTGGCCAGAGGTTGAAGGATTGGAACACCATCCCCACTTCGCGACGCAGCACGCACAATTTTTGTTTGCTCGCGCGAGAACGACTTAGGGCATCGGAAGCTTGATGGATCTCACCACGAATAGTAACAGTCCCGCTCGTAGGAATCTCAAGAAAGTTCAAACAGCGAAGAAAGGTGGATTTTCCTGATCCAGACGCACCGATCAAGCTAATAACATCCCCACGCTTCGCTTCCAGGGAAATTCCGCGAAGAACGTCGATGTCCGCAAAGCGTTTTTCGATCTTGTCAGCACGCAGGACGAAATCCGTATTAGAACCGGAGGGTTTGAAGTTCGAGTCGACCTGCATTTCGTTCCCCTATTTCTAAATGACAAAGGCCCAGCCCTGTGCACATTTAGATTATTTGGTCTTGGGCCAAATTTGACAGATGAGTTTATCATCCGCGCACAGACCGAGAAGTTAGATTATCGAATTGTTTCATTCATAATGCGAATGAATAGAGAATAGCCGGCGCGGCGAACATAGCTGGCTATCTGCGCCGCGGCGGTGACATTTTTCGAAACGGGTAGCTCCTAAGCTCGCGGCCTCTCCACGCCTAGCTTCTGCCGAGTTTCTGATGCGGACAACACGGATCCGCCCATGCCACGGACAAGGCCAACAGCCCGCTCAACCAACGTGTCATTATCGGCAAAGACTCCCTTATCAAGATAGAGATTATCCTCTAGGCCGACGCGAACGTTGCCTCCCTGACCTACAGCGAGCGGAACGAAACGCAGCTCATCACGCCCGATTGCAAACGCACTCCACGTCGCTTCCGCTGGAGCCAATTGCTTGAAAGCGTCGAGAACGAATGGTTCCGCCGGCGCCCCACCAGGGATGCCGAGGCAAAATTGGATCAGCGGAGTCCCTTCAAGGCGACCCTCAGCGAGTATTTTTTTGACGAAGGCCAGGTGGCCGAGTTCGAATACCTCAAGCTCGGGCTTTATGCCGAGCGACCGAATATGCTTGGCCATCGGCCGAAGGTACGCAGCCGGCGCCGTGTAAATAAGGTCGCCATCGCCGAAATTCATGGAGCCGCAATCCAAGGTGCATATTTCAGGCTTCAATTTCGGCTCACGGCACAGACGATCCAGATGCCGAAGGCGCTCGATTGGGCCGAGCAGATCTGTCCCGGGTCCCGCAAGCTTTGTTTCCGGCGTTTCTGTAAGGACGAGGTCGCCAGCCATGCCGCAGCTCACGTTGATGATCACATCCGTATCGCTATCGCGGATGAGAGATATGATCTCCACGAAAAGCTCCGGGTCCCTGCTTTGCTGACCCGTTTGGGGATCACGCGCGTGGAGGTGAACGATTGCAGCACCCGCCTTTGCGGCTGAGATCGCGGCGTCCGCAATTTCCTTGGGAGTGACCGGTATCCGGGGGTGGCGAGAAACAGTGTCTGCACCGCCAGTTACCGCGCAGGTGATGAATGTGCCCATTTTAGATCCTTGTCTGTTGCAGGCGACGTTGCTTCTTCGTGCCTCTAAAGGCGAGTTGACAGAACTGCACTCAGACTCGCTCACCATCGCACCGGATTTCCAAAACTGCGATGCTGTCCTTAGAAAGACTATGACGCCGTGCGGGACCCCAGACAAATTATCGCTTCTTATCAACCTATTCTTAAATCCAATAAGTCAATTTCCGACCTGGATAAGATATTGCGTCGCAAACAAAGCTGCCGTTCAATGATGAACGGCAGCGAGAGGGCCCTTTCGGGCTGAGGAGCGCTGATCATCGGACCGCTATTTTACCAGGCGGGGAATCGGGCCCGCGGCCCTACGGTTCGACCTGCTGCGATATTAGACGTTCAGCAGCCGTGCGGATGGTATCGGGCAATGGCACGGCTTCGCGCTTTTCGAGGTCGAACATAACGCTCACGATCTCGATTGTTGCGTGAAGATTGCCGCTGGGTCCCGTCAATTCATGTTGGAAAGTCAGCGACGTCCGGCCGACCTTGATGATCCGAGTGCAAACTCTCAACAAGCCGCCAGATCTAACCTCTTCGCGGAATTCGATCACGTGACGTACATCCGCCCATCCAAGATGAGCGCCCGCAAGTTGATCTACTCCGCCTCCCAGACCACCAACAAAGAAGGAGGACGCATCATCGAAGAACGCCGTGTAAAAACGGACGTTCATGTGTCCCATTGCGTCACAGAGCCACGGATGTGCTACGGCTTTCAATGTTTCCATAACCACGTAAGATCCCAATGTTCGTGGGATTGCGCCCGGCGGATCGCCACGATTCCCAGGACAGCAGTTTTCAATGGGTTTGCTAAGCGCTGATGCCGCCATCGACTGGCAACGCTATACCGGTGATTGATCGCGCGGATTCACTACATAGAAACAGCATAGCCGATGCGACTTCAGTCGGATCAACGAAACGCTTGGTCGGCATTTGATTCAGAAAATGCTCTTTGGCCGTTGGATCGACAGACAAACCGAGGGCCGCGGCTTTCGCTTCAACTTGCGCAGCTGCGAGCGGTGCATACACCCACCCGGGGCAGATCGCATTGCACGTGATCCCAAGTTCAGCGCCTTCCAGTGCCACTGTCGAGTAAGCCCGAGAATACCGTGCTTTGCGGCGACATATGCCGTCTTGCCGACTTCGCCGGCGAGAGCCAGCGTCGAAGCGGTGTTGACGATCCGACCCCATCCTTTCCGTTTCATTCCCGGGAACACGGCCCTGATAGCGTGGAATGCTGCGCCAAGATTAACAGCCATTAGTCGGTCCCATTGCTCGCTCGAAAGCTCTCCACGCCGCTCACAAACTGAACGCCGGCGTTGTTTATGAGGTATCGATGTCGCCAAGTTGCGCGATCGCGGCCTCAACCAACGCGCCGCGCTGTCGGCCGTCTGACAAATCGTGATCGAAATGGAAGCTCTTGTGGCCGCTAACCTCGCTGAGTTCGTTTACAAACCCAGATATGGAGTCCGGTCGCCTAGGCCATCAATGGCAACCTGTGCGCCAGATCGCGCGAACGTCCTCGCTATTTCTTGCCCCATCCCGGTTGTGGATCCGGTGATCAATACCGTATGTCCAGCCAGTAATACGCTAAAATCGGCGCCCATAATTGCTCAACCCAATAACTGAATTGGCTTAAAGCTATCAGAGGCCGCACTTGAAGATAACGCGTTTTCTGTTATCGATATATGCAGTTCGTGAATAAGTGAGCGGCAGATGGACATCGGACTTTTGCGAACATTTACGGCTGTCGCGGCACTGGGTAGTTTCTCCGGAGCCGCGCAGCGCCTGAATATGACCCAGTCGACGGTTAGCCAGCAGATCGCACGGCTTGAAGAACACTTAGGAAAGCAACTGTTAATTCGCACAACGCGACGCTGTCACCTTACCCATGATGGTGACGAACTCATGGAGCGCGCGAGCCAGGTGGTTGCACTGGTCGACCAGATGGAAAACGCATTCAGGCCTGAGTTAAGTAGTGGAACTGTCGTCGTGGGCGTAGTTGACGATTCCTACCTTTTTGCTCCGCTCACGCGAGCGCTCGCAGAGTTTGTTGAACGTCGCCCCACCGTAAATATCGAGATAAGAGCAGGAATGTCTGCAGACCTTTTGCGCGAGCTAAAGGCGCGCAATATCGAACTCGCATTGCTGCGGGTCGACCCAGAGGTGGAACGCGCTGGGCTCTTACAGACCAGCAAGCTGGTCTGGATATCTGCAGACAATTGGCAGGTTCCAGCCAACGGAGTCATTCCGTTGGCGGTCGTCGGCGGCACATGCAACTACCACAAGGTCGCTCTCGATACGCTGAGGCGGGCGAACCTTCAATCACGACGAGTGGTCACCTGCAGCAGTCTCGAAGGCGTGCTGGAAGTCGTCCGAGCTGGTCTTGCGGTTTCCGTGGTTCCGGAGGGGGAATTGCGCAGCGGCATGCAAATCGTGAACGACCGATGCCTCCCACGCCTCCCCCATACGGGTCTCAAAATCAGCTTCAGCGAGTACGAACCATCGTTGGCGGCAAAACAATTGGCACGGGTGATTGAGAATACGCTTCAAAATCAGGTGCCGCTTCGGCGTAAATGACAGCCGTCCAAGTCAGAGATCAATGAACAATGAGCCGAGAATGTCCCGACCAGTTCGCTAAGTTTTTCGGCGGTCGCCATCGACAGTGTCCAGCCGAGCGATCCGTGGCCGCAGTTCAGGTAGAGGCCTTTGACTCTTGTGGGGCCGACAACGGGCTTGCTGTCGGGCGTGACTGGTCGAAATCCTGTCCACGCGTGGACCTCCCCGTCGTAATCTCCTGCCTTCGGGAAGATGCCCTTAGCAGTGGTGAGAAGGGTGCGGAACCTGTCCTCTTTGAACTTACCATTGACGGGCCCGATGTCTGCAAGTCCGGCAATTCGCAGTCGGTCGCCTATTCTGCAAAAGACCGTCTTTCGGGCCGTGTCGGTAATGCTCGCAACAGGGGCTAAGGTCAGAGCCGGAACAGTAAGCGAATATCCTTGAACCGGCCAGATCGGCAAAGAAATTCCAGCGGTCTTCGCGATAGGCGCAGTCCACGCCCCTAGAGAGATCACCGCGCGGCTGCATTGAATTTCCTCCGTTTCTGCTGTGACCCCGACGAGCTCGTTCGCACGAGTCTGAATACGGCGGACCTTCGTGTTAAACAGAAAGCACACGCCATAATCTCGCTCAAGCAGAACCCGAAGGTTCCTGCAAAACAAGCTGGAATCGCCAGCTTCGTCGTGGGGCGACCATATCGCTCCCTCGAAAAAATGGCCGTAGTGCGCTAGCGCTGGCTCTTTCTCGAGCGCCTGCTCTCGCGTCAATACGACCTGACCTGCGCCATAACGGTTCTTGAGCTTGCTAAGCCCCTCTGCCTTCAGGAGGCTTTTCTTACTGGAGAAAAGTGTGATTTTGCCGGTTTTGCTGTAATCGAATTCCAGCTTCTCGGAAAGATCAGCGATGCCCGATCGGCTTTGCAGCCCAAGCTCCAAAATGTCGGTTGTGTTGCGTTCGAAGGCTTTCTGGGTTGCGTTCCCAAGGAACCTCAGGCCCCATGCCATAAATGCCGGTGAGAGCGTTAGGCGGACCCTAAAAGCCGGGTCAAGTCTGAGGATGTATTTCGGAATGTTCGCCGCGAGCGAGGGAGAGGCCATCGCATCGGTGTAATAGTAGCTGAGTTGAGCGCCGTTGCCAAAACTTGCGCCCGCTTCTGCAGGCCCTGGAGCGGCGTCAACGACGCAGACCTCATGTCCTTTTTTTGCCAGTGCGTAGGCGGACGTCATGCCGACGACGCCTGCGCCAAGAACTACGATGCGGCTCATTGAAAACCCTATTCCTGAAGACGAGCGATGACTTCGACTTCGACTGGGACGTCACGCGGCAAAGCAGCAACGCCGATTGCAAATCTGGCGTGGGCGCCACGCTCGCCAAAGACCTCGACAAACAGGTCCGAGGCGCCATTCACGACAGCGGGAATGTTGGTAAATTCGGGTGTGCAGGCGACGAAGCCGGACACCTTGACAAGCTCCAGCACCCTGGACAGCTTTCCTTCCGTCGCCACGGACAACTGGCTGATGACATTGAGCGCCGCCAATTTTGCCGCTTCATAGGCCGTTTTTTGCGAAACCGCATCGCCGACCCGACCTGTGTATTTCACTACCCCGTCCTCCAGGGGCAGTTGGCCCGAGATGTAAGCCAAGCCGCGATCCACCTTGAATCCGAGTAGGTTGCCGGCCCGCTTGGAGATTTTCGGCAGAGCAAGGTTGAGCGAACTGATACGCTGTTCAGGGGTCTGGAGCATTGGTCACTTCTTCTTCCGGGAGTATTCTCGAGCCTTTGCCAGCAAGGCGTCGAAGATGAGTGCGTCGATATCGGCTACGCCATATTCTGGATGCCACTGCACCCCGACAGCAAAGCCGCCGTCTTTCTTCTCAAGTGCCTCCACCACCCCATCCGGAGAGACCGCGAGGACCTGGTAGGCATCCGAGGGAAGAACAGACTGGTGATGAACGCTGTTTACCTCATGAACCTCACCCCGCGGCATTTGCAGGTGGCGTGAGGTACCGCTGATCTCGATGCGGTGGTGAGCAATTGAGGCCGATTGATCGGGCTTATGTTCAAGGGCACTGTCGATTTCTGTAGGAATGTCTTGGACCAACTCCCCGCCAAGGCACACAGCCAGTAGCTGCATCCCGTTGCAAATACCGACAACGGGCATTGCGCGCGATAACGCTCCTTCAATCAAAGCCCGTTCGAAATCTGTTCGAGCGGGCTTCATCACATAATCCTTGCGCGCAGCTTGGCCATACAGCGCCGGGTCGATGTCGAACATGCCGCCGGTAACGAGCAACCCGTCTATGGCATCTAGATAGTCATGCACGTGTTCACGATAAGGGAGGAGGAAAGGGAGACCGCCAGCCTTCGAGATAGCGTCGGCATAATTTTGCCTCACGACATATTCGGTTTCGGGGGCGGCAAGATCGTTGATATCCGGCGTGATGCCGATGCGTGGTAGGTTAGGCATGTTCAACCTTAAGATAACCAGGCGAGCGCGACGTCTTCATAAATGTCGACTGCTTTAAGCACATTCTCGATAGAAACAGACTCATCGGGCTGCCCGCTTAGACCCAATGCACCGGGACCGATGATCGCAAACGGCACAGACAATCCGTCCAAAAGAACAGTGCCGTCGCTATAATAGGACACCCCTCTGATTTCCGGCGGGAGACCTCGATGACGGCCACAGACATCAACGCAAAGCTTGACGAATGTATCGTCTGGCGGGCTTTCAACGGCGGGCTTGAAGTCCAAAATACTGATTGACACGTCAGCGGGCGCAAGCTGCGAAACTTTTTCGACGATTTCTTTATGATCCACACCAGGATGAAGCCGAATATCAAAATCGACTGTGCAGTGGTCTGGGGTGAGATTCACTGCTGAGCCGCCCTGAATGCGACCCACTCGAAGAGTTTGCTCATCGAGGAGTGGATGCTGCGGGCCCTTTAGATCCAATGCATAAAGACGAGCTAAAAATTGGTGGATAAGGTCGATCGCGTTCACGCCAGCGGCCCCCGAGACATGTCCTAACCTACCTGTGGCGGTTGCTCGCAGCCATAGCGCTGCCTTTTCCACAATCACCACGTCGAGATCGCTGGGCTCACCGCACAGAAATGCGCCTATCTCCTCCTTTAAGCCCTGTTCCGCGAACCGTCGCGCCCCAAGCAAGTTCGCACTTTCGCCTGCGGTGAACGCAAGAATCACGTCCCCCTTCAGCTTTTGCCGGGATTCCTTGGCCAGTTTGCCAGCCGCCGCGATCATGGCGGCGAGAGCGCTTTTCATATCGGTTGCGCCCCGTCCGTAAAGACGGCCATTTTCGACCTCGCCGGAGAACGGCCACCTCTGCCACGGAACGGTCCCAACGGGGACTGTATCCATATGCGACGAGAAAACCAAGGCAGTCTTCTCCCCCGTCCCGCGGATTCGTCCGAGAACATTTGCTCGGCCTGGCAGAAATTGATCTAAATCGGCTTCAACCCCAAGTGCGAGCAATTCTGCGTGCACTAGTTTGGCGATTTCGAACTCTCGTCCCGGAGGATCGCAGCTATCAATTGCAACGATTTTCTGAAGAAATCCGATAGGATCAAAATATTGCCGACCTTCACTGTGCGGTCGAGCGCTAACAGTCGCCATCATATATCCTCTATGTTTTCTGGAAGAGAATGGCGATTTTGTCACCTTAGTTGAAACGCAAAAGCGTGATGAATTGATCGAGGAACTTTATGAATGACAGCTGGCCTAGCCGGGTTCCCTTAGTCACTCAAACGTCGATGAGGCGCCGCAATTATGCATGCAAAATGGCAGATAGGATGTATGGCCTCTATGTTGCCGTACACGAGCCTTAGGAATTCCAACGCGCGTGTGGGAGCCCTCTGATTGAGGACTCTCACACTGAAGCGTTCAGGCTGAATTTGATTATTCTGAATTACGAGCTGTTCGGGATAACGACCTCGCCTTTGGGAACGGACAGGAAGTGCTTGAGCGCATTCTCGGTCAATTGCGACACGCTGTTTTGGTAGTTGTTATGTGAAAGGCTTCCCGCCCAAGTCACCGCCCCCGCAGCGAACATCCCTCCGCCTTTTGGATGCTCCATGTAGCTAATGTGACTGAGCGGAGGTAAGGGTGAGTACGAGAAACTGCCCGGCTCAGATGCTTCCGCTAGGATCGTCAAACCAGGGCGCTGCAACCTTACTGCGTCCATTTCAAAGGCAGCCGCTGTACCGAGGTTCAGACCAAAGTTACCAATGGATTCGTCGGCGATGCCGTCAAAGAAGGGCGCAAACTTGGTCGAGTAGCTCTCCGGCCTCCGTACAAATCCTTTAGGGTCTTTAACTGCCGCAAAGAGATTTGCAGCATATTCGAGGCCTGTGACTCCGGCAGTAGATCTGCCTCGTTCCAGCCAAGTGCCACCGAATTCACCGGTCGTGGAATGGTGCTCATTACCCTTTTCGGCCTTGAACGGTGGATAGAGTCCGGCGCTACTTTTTCGGACCTCCATCAAGTGCGGTCTCATTTTATCGATCGATGTGACCCAATACAGGCCGTTGCCACCGACGTACAGGCATCGTCCGCCTTGCGCCAAATATTGATCCAGTTGATCGCGCATACTACACGTCCAATATTCAGGGTGGCCGGCAATGATCAGAACTTTATAAGCTGGCAGCAGATCGCCGTTGGATGCAGCGAGGTCGTGGTCGGAATACAGGTCGTAGGAGATGTTGATATGCTCAAGCCAGTCAGTGAGGTACAAATCCGCCACCATGGTGTGCGCACCCCAGTTTTGGATCGCCTTCTTGGGATTGCCGGTACGATGGGGCTTCCGATGCGATGAATAAAACACACGAGAGCCATCTGAGTGAGCATCATAAAGACACAAAGCGCGATCGAGCGCGCCGTCATCGGTGAATCGCGCCGGATCCCGGTTGCTCGAATAGGCCTGCCAAGTGAGCGTCGGGACAAGCACGCAGACGTCAACCCGCGCTCGTTTGGGCCGCACCACAAACGGCAAAAACAACTCGTCAACGTCGTTCCAAACCCGCGCTGCATATATTCCGGGCTTCGTGTCAGGCAACTCGACACTTAGCGTGGTTTTCCAATTCGCATCGTCGAGATCATCTTCGTGGAAGTGTATGGCATTGTATTCGTGGGGAACACCTGCCAGTCCACCACTCCACGGACCGCTCCATTTAGGGCCCGTGACGGCGCGAGCAGGTGCGTTGATGACGCGTCCGTGGCGATTGGAAACCCCATCGACGGCAAGCGTCGTACCGACTTGCTGATCGAATTTCCAATGGCTGATAAGGTTTGGAATACGGCCTGGATTAAAGCCGTCCGCGAGTTGCTTAACCTGCTCGATCGTTAATGCGCCTCGGTAGAGAACGGGATCGCTTAATTTCCCATTGAAGTGTCCCCAATGCCTGTTGCCGGACTTGCTGCCTGCAAACGTAAGGGGGTCACTGGAGGTGTGTATCGTTGAAAACGGCACGTCAACTTCAGTCGTTGTTAAGCCGCCAAAATTGCTAGGAGCGTTCTCGATAGAGCGGCTCAACGCCTGATGAACGGCCAGCTGGTTTGTCTTTGGATCGTAGGAAACGGCGGCAAAATGCCACTCTTCTGCAGAAACAAATTCGTGAGCCGTGCACCACTCGGCGCGATTTCCGGAACCAGAGAGCGCTGCAGTCAGCATCGAATCTCCAGCAAGATAGAGACCGAACGAAAAGTTCCCCGGCTCACCTATTGCCGCAAGTGTCTGCCATCCCCGATTAAGGAGAGTGGGGAAAAACCAGACGGCGAGCGTAAATCCTTCGGTGAGGTCAATTGAACCATCGACCTCAATCAACGATCCCAGTGGAAGATGCTGCTCCGTAAGGACAATGCCATCCGACTTGAACCAGTCGCAATGCTCAACCTTGTAGCCGGGTCCTCCGGCTCGCGGGTCGCCATGTACCAAGCGAAGCAGTTCGACATTGGCTATCGCTTTTTCCGCGCCGCTTATCTTGAAATCCTGGACCTCGCCGGGAGCTACGCTGACCTGTTGTGCGTAGCCCTCAAGGGGGGAAACTAGGGTCGGTGAATTGGGTACTTTGCTCATAGTTTCCCTCCTGTCCCGCCACGGACGATCAGTTATTCAGAATGTTGCGGCCGAACCATTTTTGGGAAATTTTGTCGTATTCCCCATTCTTGACGATGGTGTCGAGAGCGGCCTTCAGCCGCGCAGCCCACTCACCTTCATCTTTCCGAAGCATGAAACCCTGTCCCCGCCCCCAATACTTGGGATCATTGATGCTTGGCCCAACCATCTTGTAGACATCGGGCTGCTTCTTGGCATAGCCGTAGACGAGTTGGTTTTCATCGCTGAACACAGCATCCACTCGCCCCGCGTTCAGGTCAAGGATCGCGCCACTGATCTGGTCATACGGTTGGACGGTCATGAACTTTGCAAAAGTATCGCCGCTGTACTTGACGATGGCTGACGCGCTCTTCTCGATTCCCAGTGTCTTTCCTTTTAGACTGGCTTCGCTCCCGTCGATCGAAGAGTTCGCGCTGACCATCAAACGAAACGTCGGTCTGATGTAAGGACCAACCATCGTGAACTTCTCAAGTCGCTCCTTAGTCATGGCAGTGGTGTTGATGATAACGTCGATTTGCCCCGACTGTAACGCCGCGATTTGACCATCACCCGCAACCGCTTGGACGTCACAGGTCACATCCATAGCTTTGCAGAGCGCATCGGAAATTTCGAAGTCGAAACCGGCTAGTTCACCGCCGGGAGTTTGAAAGGAGAATGGCTCCCAAAGGGGATCCATTCCCACCTTGAGCGTATCCTTCGCACTTGCGGATTGCGCGCCCAGCGCGAACGTTCCGACCACGCCAAGTATCATGAGCAGTTTGGGCATTTTCATTTGTAGTTCCTCTCTTTCTTAAGTTAGTGGCGCATTCTCGCAAGAAACCTCCATCAGTTTCTCGGGATCGCTGTGGCTCGGCCAGATAATCGCGGCGAGCATTGCTCCTCCAGGGACGACCCTAGACTAACACTGGGCATAGGGGGGAAAAGAGAGATTATCGAATTAATCTATTCACATTTGCGATAAGTTGATGTCACGGTCCAATCCGCTGCAACCGGGGCGACCATGACCACGTCACGACGCGCCACACAGAGATTTTTGAACCGCGCGTAGATCGATCAAATTCCACCACTTTGTTACAGCAGGTCACTCTGGGTCTTATGGTCGCGCTAGATGTCCCAAATTTCCTTATTCAGAACTCGAATAGATTAATTCGATAATCTGTCTTTTCGGCACTTTCGGCAGCAGTTAAGTTCGATCTGAACGCTCCACCAAGCAAGGCAACGACTGCATGACCTGGCGGAATGCCACGACTGCGGCTCGTAATGTGAAAAGGTCGTTGAGGTGCCCGCTGAGTGGGAAGGGCATCGACGGAGTAAGCTAATCGATCGTTGAAGCGGCTTGACGGACTAACTGTCGAGCTCGTTTCGTTACTGGGAGTGACCTACAATGCGCGTCTTCGTTGCGTCTATGAAGCACGAAAGCCACAGTTTCTGCAGGAGCCGCACCGACATCGACGCGTTTAGGCGACGCGATTATGTGCTCGGACCCGCCATACCCAAACGCTTCCGTGGCACGCGCACAGAATGGGGCGCCGCCTTCGACGCTGCCGATGAATACGGCTGGGAACTGATACATCCGCTCGCCGCGGGTGCTGTGCCTGCAGGGTTAGTAACCAGCGCTGCTTTCGATCATCTCAGTGAGGTGATCCTGGCGGGGCTTAAGGACGCCACGCCTATCGACGGCATCCTGCTCATTCTGCACGGCGCGATGATCGCCGAGGGCTACGACGACGCAGAAGGTGAGTTGCTGATCCGAGTGCGCAAACTGGTCGGGTGGGACATCCCCATCGCGATCACACTGGACATGCATGCCAACGTGACCGATGAAATGGCGCGCCATTGCAGCATTCTGTCGACTTATCGCACCACTCCTCATGTTGACTTGTATGAGACGGGCATGCGGTCGGCCCGATTGCTCCAACGGGCAATGACGGGAGAAGTGCATCCGCGCGTTGTCGTCGCGCGTCGCGCTATGATTGACCTCGATGAGGGACGCACCATTGGTTTAGACGCGCCGATGCCCGAAATTCTGCGGATTGCTAATCAGGCCGAAAATACCATAGCGGGCGTCCTAACCGTCAGCGTGCAGGCTGGATATCCATGGGCCGATATTGCGCAGGCCGGCACTTCGGTTGCCGTTACCGGAGATGGCTATCAGGCGCGTTACATCGAGCTAGCCGAACAGCTTATGGACGAATGCTGGAAACGGCGACACATCAGCACCATCGATCTGATGCCGCTCGATTCCGCAATCGCCGCAATTAAGGCTCACCAGCTAAAGGGCGGTGGTGCAAAAATTGGAGAACATGGCCCGCTGCTGGTTGGCGACTTTACCGACTGCCCTGCCGGTGGCGCCGGAGGTGATGGAACCAATTTGCTGAAGGCGATGTTGGATGGCGGCATCAATGATGCAGTGCTCGGCTTTGTCAACGATTCGGCCGCAGTCCAAGCTGGAAAGGCTGCCGGTGTCGGTGCCGCGATCAGTGTCAAACTAGGCGGCAAGTGCGACCCGGACTTCGGCGGCGGCCCGCTGGAGGTCACCGGTAGGGTCGTTCATCTGTCGGATGGGAACTATGTGCGCAAGGGTCCGATGGCGACTGGTACGTCCGGCTCGCTCGGACCGACGATGACAATAGCCATCAATGGCATTCGTGTCGTCGTTTGCTCTCACAGCTATGCGGTCGACGACCGCGAGCAGTTTCGTGCCGCTGGAATAGACCCAGACCATGAACATGTTCTTGCCTGCAAAGCAATGAACCATTTCCGCGCCGATTTCGAGCCGGTCTCGAGCGGGCTCATCTATGTCGACAGCGGCGGGGTATGCTCAACCAATTACCTGCGGTTTCCCTACACCAAACTGCGTCGGCCGATGTCTCCGATTGATTTCAGTTAGACCGAGCTGTCAACGAGGACTTTGAATCAGCCGACCTATTGGAGACTTAAAGCTATGGAGTGGATTGCGGCCGCCCATCGCCAAGCAGATGAACCATTTGGAAATGTTCGGCCCGCAGCAACCTTGAACGAAGATGTTCGTATGTGTGCGCTCCGCACGAGGTGTCGCACAACGTTACGAACGTTAGCGGTCAGCTAACAAGCGCATAGCAGATCCGCAAAGGCGCGGTGCTCGAAATGTGGCCCACCTAGGGGTCTCACAAACAACAATCCTAAAGAGGAGTTTTCAACAAATGTCAGCCACTGCGGACTCGTTTAAACGAAATGCTGATATCGACTCCGTGCTCAACGACGCACGGCAGCGATTTGTCGACCGCAATCCCA
>NZ_JAMYKW010000089.1:0-15653 GCF_040317555.1 Mesorhizobium sp. M1406
AACTGCGCCCCGGGAACAGCCAGCCATGCGGCAGCATGACCCCGCGCCGCTTGCCTTCGCGCCACCACAACCGCAGCAGTTCCAGAAGTTGCGGCGAGAGCATGGCGTTGCGGTCCCTGCGTCCCTTGCCCTGTTCGACGCGGATCAGCATGCGCGTACTGTCGATATCATCGACCTTCAGGTGCGCGACCTCGGACACACGCAGGCCCGCGCCATAGGCGACGCCGAGCGCGGCCTTGTACTTGATGCCAGGTGCTGCTTCGAGGAGCCGCGCCGCTTCCTCCACGCTCAGCACATCGGGCAGCTTGCGCGGATAGCGCATGATCACCAGCGCACGCGCCAGATCCCGCCGCATCAGTGTCACCATGAACAGGAAGCGCAACGCCGAGACCGCGCCGTTGATCGTCGCGGGGCCGACACCGTTCTCATGCTGGTTCAACTGGAAGCGCCGGATATCCTGGGGCGTCGCAGTGTCGGGAGCGCGCCCAAGGAATGCGGTGAAGCGCCGGACGTGACGCACGTAATCCTGCTGTGTATGCGGTCCCAGACCTCGCATCAGCATGTCTTGCTGCATGCGCTGACGAAGCGGTGATATCGGTGCATTGGTCGGCAGGGTAGCCATGGCGAGTTCCTCTCGTTGAAGGGAACTCCATGGTCTGGTCAGGCAGTTAGGCACTCAAAGCCGAAGATTACCATACTGCATTGCCAACCGCGCCTTCCCGCGAAGCGGGTTCGTGCATGAGGCCCAAAGCCGCCGTTCACCTCTCTTCAAGTCAGCGCTCCGGCCGGCAAAAATCGTCGAGGCCTCCAACAAGGTGAAATCGGTATTTCACACTGACGCGCAACCAGGGTGATGAAGGTATGCCGCAACTCACCGAGCCTGATTGGCGATCCATCGTTAGCCGTCTCAACCTGAAATCGCGGCAACGTTTGCCGACAACTGATCCAATACCAACCGCAATCGCTCCATTTCCGGGCGACTGTGTTCACGGGCGGCAAGAATCTGGGCTCTTGACTGCTTGAGTTGCTCAAGACCGAGAACCAAGGCGCCCTGCAGGCGCTTGCGGTCGCCGAGAATGTCTTGGTCGATCTGCGCGATATCGCGTGGATCGATCGCTCGGGAGGGGTCGAAGACGAAGCGGGCTTCGACGGACTTTCGCCAATTCAACAACTTCTGCGCGGTTTTGGGTCCGAATCCGGGCACGCTGTAAAGCTTGTTTCTCTCGACATCGAGCGCTGTTTCGATGCCATACGACTCCAGGACCTGTTTCTTGCCCGGTCCTATGCTCTCGATCTTTGCCGAGGAGATTTCAAAGTTGTCCAGGAACCGGTGCAGTTGCGCCTGACGGCGGTTGCGCTCGAGCTCCGAGATCCTGGCTACCCGTTTGGAAGGCAAGATGTCCCATTCGCGCCTGAGCCCGGCGAGCACCGTTTTTTGCCTGTCGAAAGCGTCCGGCCCGGCCCTCTGCATCCACGTGGTTTGCGCGTTTTTCCACTGGGTGGCGGCCTCGGCGGCGACGCGCCGGTATTCCGCAGCCTCACTGTCCCTGTTCAAGAAACCTCTCAACCCCAGAAAGACCCCCAAGGCGATGCCCAGCACCCAGATCTGCGCCATTATCAAGCCAGCGACGCCGACCACTGCAGCCGCTATTCCGGCCCGGAAGTTGGTGCGGCGCGCGTGCCCCTTGAGCTTCAAGGCGTTGGGATCTGGTGTCACATTCGTTTCGGGGACGGTCGGCACCGGCCCGGGATGCGGGATGGCGTCCACCTGCCGCTGGAATCCGGCGATATCGAAAAGCGTCGCCCCGCCGGCGGGAACAACGGTTGAGAACAGCGGGACGCCAGTGGCGCCTTCCATTTTGCACCAAGGGCACGGCGATGAGCCAAGTGACCAATGGCTGGAATTGGCGGAGCACTGCTTGAGGTTCGCTTCAAGTTCGGCCAAGGCAGCCACCCAGTCCCGGGCCACGGGCCTGCCAGCCGACGTTCCCCTGTGCGAGAAGGCATCCTCAAACATTTTTGCAAGTCGTGGACCGACGATGGCGAGTTCGGGGGAACTCGGAGGCCTCGCCATTCCAACCGCGGCGGCGTTCGCCCCGTAGGGAAAGCGGTACTCCTCGATCGCCTTCGAAATCGGCATATCGCCGCTTCCCGCGTAGCGGCCGGCAAAGGGGTGTTTTCCCATAAACAGCAACAGGAAGGCCATCACGGCCAAGCCGAAATTGTCGTGATTGGGCGTCCTCACGATGCCCGAAAACGATCTGCCCTGCAGCTCCGGCGGTGTGAAGGTCTCGATGCCCACCTCGCAAAGATATTGCTGGCCCAGATAGGAGACCTGGAAGCTGTCGCAGTCGATCAGGCGCACGGTAGCGTCCTGCGCAACCAGCACACCGCCGTGGTTCACATCGCCGATGACGCAGGCGTTGTCATGAACGGCCGCAAATGCTCTCGCGGTGTTTGCCGCCACACGGGTCAGAAATCGCCAATCAACCCGCTGAAAGTCGGTTCTGCGGCTTTTGGGGCTGTAGAGCTGATGGATGCTCTTGCGACCGCTGATCTTCGGCATGATCAGCCCGATGGGCTTGCTATCCTTGGAGCAGACCAGCCCCGTCGGCCAGGCCGTCAGCTTTTCGAGTGAACCGGTCTTGATCTTGCCCATCGCACGGATCTTGTCGATCCTCTGCTGCTCGAGGGGCCGGTGGTAGATCTTGGCGACATGGTTCTTGTGTGCAGCCAAGTCGTAGACGGCGCCCTCGCCGCCCTGGCCGACGATCTCGCCAAGTTTGAGGGCTTCCCCTCGCAGGGTGAACACCTCGCGGACCTTGGCATTCATTTTGCGGCCACCATCGGTTCAGCTGGCGATCTCGTGGCCAGGATCAGCGACTTGTCATCATCGGTCCTCTCGCAGATCTGCGGCGAAAGCAGATAGAGCTTCAGCCCATCCGACAGCGTAGAGTCCTCGCCCGCCACCGCCGATCGTCTCACGGCCGGGAACATCGTATCGAAGAAGGGCTGATGGACGCTGCGCGAAGCCTGGTGCAGGACGAGGTTCTCGATACCGTCGGAGAAGAGCGCGACTTCGTCAATGCGCCGCGGCGCGAACTCGAATTCGAGGACATCCGCGACATTTGATGACGTGGCGAAGTTGGTCGTGTTGGCAAACTCGCCGTGCTGCGGCCAGAACACGTAGGACCATCCGTCTTCACTGCCGTGCGAAACGACCATTGCGCCGTCACCGACCTGAAAGAACACCGTGCTTGTGGGGCCGAGGATGGCAACAAGCAGCGTGCATGCATAATCGCGCACCTCGTGCCCGAGTGCGCGCGCATGAGCGGCGATGCGCTCGGCAATTTCGGTCACCCAGCCCAACGCTTTTGGCCGGTCGATCTGATCGAGCGCACCGTTCTCCGCGAAGTGCACGAAAATGAGCTCCAGCAGGTTCTGCCCGGCTAGCCAAGACCCAACCTCCGAGTGCGCCGCACTGCCAGCGCCGTCGCAGACAGCGGCCGCGAGGATTGGACCTTCCCTGCCCTCGATCAGGGCATGGACCGAATTATCCTGACAGGGCTTGCCGGCCGTGACATGCGAAGTGCCGATGGCGCTAGCCGACGCTATGCGCCAAGACATCACACCTCAGCCCAGCCTGCGGGGGACTGGAGGGCCACGGTCTGTCCGACCTGCGACTGAGAGACGCCCGACAGCGATGCGGACAGCCATGAGAACAGCTCGCGGAATTTGAGGCCACTTAGCTTCAGCGGCTGGCGTGTGGAGAGCTTGGCGAGGATGTCCATGTTGGCACCGTCGACGCCAACGGCGAAGAACGAAAACGCCTTTGCCGCCTCGCCGGATTTGACCGCGTTTTCGGCAGCGACGATGCTGTCCGTGGGCGCGCCGTCCGTCATCAGAAACACCCAGGGCCGGTAATAGGAGATGCCGTTCGCGCGGTACTCATCTTTGCGACGTCGCAACATCTCGAGGCCCTGCTCGATCGCCGCACCCATTGGGGTGTCGCCGCTGGTCGCTAGCGTACTAGGCGTAAACAGGTCAGCGGTCTGAAACGGCGCGACGATGTTGACCGGTCCGAAGGTGACGATGGCGACCTCGACACGTTTCATCGCAAGGCTGTCGGCCGCGAGCTCGTCCTTGAAAGCGACAAGGCCTTGGTTCAGCGCGTCGATCGGCGCTCCGCTCATGGAATAGGAGGTGTCGAGCAGAAGGAGGCACGGGCACCGAGGTTCGGGGTTATCCGCGAACTCTGCCGCCCCAAACGGTATCTGATCAAATTGGTTGGACATTTTACTCGCCTTTTTCGCCGAAATATCGCTTCCCGCAAGCCCGGGTCTCCCGGCACTCGGCAGGTAGCGTCCAAAAATTATTGAAACCGGAATTGCAAAGCGCGTCGATGCGCTTGCCCGCCCCAATTTTCAAACCCTCCCTATCTACAGATGCTCGGTTTCTGCTGTCAATTGACTTGAGATTTAGTCACGCAAAAGTCGATTCGACTTTCGCGGACTGCTCTGTTTTGTATTGTGCAGGGAGGGTGAAATGGTCAGCCAACAACGGATCGGCTGGGGCATCGCGGTTTTCTGCGCAATCGGGTGGGCCATGTCGAGCATCGACGCCCGGTCGCCACCCCCCGCCCCGCCCGCGGTCCCCGCGGCAACCACCACCGCGGCGCTTCGGGTACAACCGAGCAACAGCTCGATTGCCTATGCAAAGCCCGACGCGGTGGCTGCCCAGAAGCCTAGCCCCGCCACGTTGGTTCGCTGGCTGTACACCACCAAAAACGTTCGTGTCAGGGTCGCGCCGGACACCGAGGCGCGTATCATCACCACGCTTCCACTGGGCGACCTGGTCCAGACAAACGGTCAACAGGGAGACTGGTACAATGTGACGGTCTCCGCACAGATCGGATGGATCCATGGCGACTACCTCAGCGAGGCGAAGCCGGTCGAGCTGACTTCGACCACACCGGTCGCTCCAGCGGCTGCATCAGATGACGGCAGCGTTTCCGAGCATGCCTCGGGCGAGCCTGTCAGAGACGCCGTGGTAGGCAGATGCGATTGCCCATACGACCTGATGCGCAATGGGCGTTTATGCGGGGGCCGGAGCGCCTACAGCAGGCCCGGTGGCAGGAGCCCGGTGTGCTACTGGTAGGAAGGCTGCGCCGCGAGTAGCGACCGGTTGATCCACCCCAAAGTGACATCGTCCTTGCTGATCCGCGCCCAGCGACCGTTGATTTCGACGACTGTCAGAGTGGTGCCCGCCGGCACCTGACTCACCACGGCCCCGGCCATTGAAGGATCCGAACGGATATTCGCCGTCCTGGTCACGACTGCCGTTGGGAAGTGCTCGCCTGGCGGCGGCTCGACCGCTACCGAGGAACCCGGATCGGCTCCCGATAACGTGCTTGGCGTTTTCTGATCACCAGCGGAGGTGGGCCAGCTATCGCCAACAGGTGCGTCCTGCTGAACCGGCCCTTTGGGTGCTTCCACATACGGCGGCGGATTCGAAGGGGTGATGTCGCGGCTTGCCGGCGGCAGCGGTTTGGTCTGCCCTGGTTCCTGGCGATCGGTTCGGGGTGCCAATGTCGGGTTTGGCATAGCGCTGGATTTTGTGTCGGAATTCTGGGCCATCAAGGCCGCCCCCACACCGACGACGCCGATAACAACCAAGGAGACTTGCGCCGCACGGCTCCCTCTGGCGGCGTGGTAGATCAGGGCCACGAGTGCTGCGATCAATAAACCCAGAAAAAGAGCGGATTTGCCGCTGCGCTTGGAAGAATAGGACATGCCCGAACCGGGAAGACCAACAGTGCTCTGAATGCCGCCACGGCCCATGTTCAATGTGGAGCCGGGCTTGCCAAAGGAGGCACTGCTGAGCCCCTTCCCGGTGACGTTCAGGCGAACGCCGGGAATAAGCCTCAATGACTTTCTGTATCTAAACCCCACTGCGCCCCCGCGCGTATTTTGAAGCGAACACTAGCGTTGGGGCACTTGCGAAGCAACTTCCGTTTCATAGAACTCGAGGCCAAGTAGTCTATCGATTTGAAAGTTCCGTTCGCGCTTACCGGCTTCGCCGCAACGGCCTCCACTTTGGCCGAGCCTTGATCTTAAGGTGTCCCGACATCGATCTGCAGCACCGGAAGCGCTATCTCCTGTTGCGCAAGATATGATTTGAGGGTCTCCTGGAAACGCTCAATGTCTGGCAATACCTTGCGGCCCACACGGATGATTTCATCACCCTTTGGCTCTTTCTCGAATACAACGTTGATCTGAAGATCGGCCAGCGACGGGTTCAACACGAGAAACCGATCGAGGTTGCTGTTCAGAGCGGTGCGCTCCTCGGACAGCAATTGATCCAGAAACTCATAGCCCTTCATCCGCGGTCAGCACTTTTGCTCCCCTCCCCGCCACGGTTCGGTCGAAGAGGTGACCAAGCAGGTACCCTCTCCGGGGGATAACTGGCAAGTTCACTCTTTGTTCTATTCGGCCGCCCTGCAATCCTGTATACTTTGAGGCGTTCTTTTGCACCACGTTCCCTTGCGAGGATCTGCCTGATGACTGTCCAGCCCAGGACTCTCAATGAGCCGACAATCAGCTGCCCGAGCTGCAAGACCGACATCAAGCTCAATGAGTCGCTCGCGGCGCCGCTGATTGCGGCCACGCGCGAGGAATATGAACGGCGACTGGCGCAGAGCAACGCCGCCATGACGGCCAGGGAGGAGGAGGTTCAACGCAAGCAGGCGGCTATCGACGCCGCCCGGGATGACATCGACAGCCAGGTCGCCGAAAAACTCAAGCTCGAACGTGCCGCCATCGCCGCCGAAGAGGCCCGCAAGGCAAAACTTCTCGTCTCGACCGACCTTGAGGACAAGGACAGGAGGCTGGGCGAGATGGAGACGACGCTGAGGGCGCGGGACGAAAAGCTCGCTGCGGCGCAGTTGCAGCAGGCCGAATTTATGAAGCAGCAGCGGGCGCTCGACGATGAAAGGCGCGAAATGGCGCTGACCATCGAAAAGAGGATCCAGGAAGGGTTGGACGCCGTCCGCGTCAAGGCCAGGACCGAAGCCGAAGACGGCCTCAAGATGAAGGTGGCCGAGAAAGAGGAACAGATTGCCGGCATGCAGCGCCAGATCGAGGAGCTGAAGCGCCGCGCCGAGCAAGGATCTCAGCAGCTTCAGGGCGAGGTCCTTGAGCTCGAGCTGGAGTCGCTGATCGCCAGCCGGTTCCCGATGGACATCATCGAACCGGTCGCCAAGGGTGAGTTTGGTGGTGACGTGCTGCAACGCGTGGTGGGACCGGCCGGCCAGCCGTGCGGCGCGATCCTGTGGGAATCAAAACGCACCAAGAACTGGAGCCAGGGCTGGCTGGGCAAGCTGCGGACAGACCAGCGCGCCGCCAAGGCAGACATCGCGTTGATGATCTCCGAGGCGCTGCCTGCGGGAGTCGAAACGTTCGATCTGGTGGATGGCGTCTACATCGCCCATCCCAAATGCGCGATTCCGATCGCGATCATGCTCCGGCAGTCCCTCATCGAGCTCGCCAACTCCCGCCTCGCCCAGGACGGCCAGGCCACCAAGATGGAGCAGGTCTACGGCTATCTGACTGGCCCCAGGTTTCGCCACCGGGTCGAGGCGATCGTCGAGAAATTCTCCGATATGCAGGACGACCTTGCCAGGGAAAGGAAAGCCACAATCCGCCTGTGGGCCAAACGGGAGGCTCAGATCCAGGGTGTCATCGAGTCGACCGTCGGAATGTACGGCGATCTGCAGGGCATCGCCGGCAAGGTGATGCAGGAGATCGCGGGCTTGGAGGTCTTGGCCATAGAAGCATCCGCGTCCCTCCCCGATTGAGAAGGCGAACTAAACTGGATATCGGATTTGAGAACGAGGGCAAGCTGCTCCTTGTTACGGATGATCCGTCAAACGCGGAACGCAATGTCAAGAAGCCGCCGCGCTGAACCCCCTCGCCCGGCCGGTCATCAGATTGCTATGCAGCCTGCGGTTTTTGCGCCGAGCTGTGCGGACAATGAAAGCCTGCCCGTGACGGACCGTGAAATCCACCTTTACCTCGATGATAGCGGCAGCCGCGAGCCAGACCGACAACCAAAGGAGAAGCGGTGGGACGAGATGGATTATTTCGCCCTCGGCGGCATCCTCATCAACGAGGAAGACGTCGACGAGCTCTGCGCGCGCCATAAGGCCTTCTGCCAGAAGCACGGGATCACCTACCCGCTGCACTCCTGGGCGATCCGGGGCGGCCGTGGCGACTTCGGCTGGCTGAAGAAGCCCGAGGCTGCCTTTGAGTTCCTGGGAGATTTGCAGGGGATGCTGCTTGCACTGCCCGTGATCGGCATCGCCGCGGTGATTGATCGGCCGGGCTATGTTGCCCGCTACCGGGACCGGTATCAGGACCAGTTGTGGTTCATGTGCAAGACCGCCTACTGCATCCTGATCGAGCGCGCCGCCAAATACGCCCGCAGCCAGGATCGCAAGCTGCGCGTGTTCTTCGAGCGGGCAGGCAAAGCCGAGGACCGCGACCTGATAGCCTACACGCGGACCCTGAAGACGCAGGGGATGCCGTTCGACGGTGCCAACTCCGCCATCTACGGGTCGTTAAGCGCCGAGGAGTTCAAAGACATCGTGCGCGGAGAGCCGCGCGGCAGAACCAAAGCCACGCCGATGCTGCAGATCGCCGATCTCTACCTCTATCCGATGGCCAAGGGCGGATATGACCCGTCCTACCGGCCCTACAAGGCCCTGATGGACAACAAGCGTCTGATCGACGCGCACCTGCCGCAGGAGGACCTGGCATCCTGCGGCATCAAATACAGCTGTTTTGACAGGATAAAAAACAAAGACCCGGACTAACCGGGCCTTCGTTTTGAAAAGTCGGCTGGCGCCTGGCGCCAACCCCGGAGCGATGCTCACGTCCAAAGTATGGGTATTGACGCTCTCTTTGTCAACACCCCGGGTGAACCTCTGGTCGGGGGGTCCCTATCTTATCGCTTGCATATAGCACGCTTCGTCTAATCGACACTTCATATTATCAAGTCATCTTCTTTGGGTGCAGCGCGGTTCCCCGGCCCCTGAATCCGGGGGCATAGGCCGGGCGAACCTTGAAACACCCTCCCCCTGAATACAGAATCGCCCCCAATGCCCTTGCGTCATCACGCCTCATATGGCCCAGCCAGAATCCGCCAAAGCAGACGTCGACAAGCTTCGCACCAACGAGAAGAAATGGACCAAGGCGCTCATGGCCACTGGCTGGAGCGCTTTCCCCAACATCATCATCGAAAAGCAGCAGGCTCTCGGCCTCGATGCGCTCGATATGAACATCATCATCCACCTGGTCCAGTACTGGTGGCTGCCCGACAACCTGCCCCACCCCTCGGTGGAGACGATCGCCAAGGCGATCGGGGTGACACCCCGCACCATTCAGAAACGCATTGCCGCCCTCGAGGCCCTTAAACTTCTTGGCCGGGAAGAACGGCGCAACACGCCCAATGGCAGCATGACGAACCGCTATCATTTCGATGGCCTGATCGAGGCCGCCAGGCCGTTTGCGTTGGAAAAGGCCGCCGAGATCAAGAAGGCGGCCGAGGAAAGGTCAGACCGGTTGAAGCGCAAGAAGCCGCAACTAGTCGTCGACAACGATGCATAGGCAGATCGTGGCGTAGCTCAGAGGATAGAGCGCCTCGCTTTCGACCTGGGTGGTGCGTGACACCGCTATCTAGGGGCGAGGAGGTCGCAGGTTCAAGTCCTGCCGTCACGCCCATCCTTGTTCACCAACACCTGGCCCCTTGCCTATGCGACTGGAAAGGTCGCGAGATTGCCAGCGTGAGATCGCATCTCCAAACGCCGATCCTGGTATTTTCCGCGGTAATTGAACAGCGCCAGAAGCTGCATTTCAAGAAGCCATTGTGAGGCGTCCCAAGCGTGGAAAATGTCCATGTCGTAATTGAAGGGCGACGAATGCGTGACGCCGTTGCGGAATTCGGTCAGCAACGAGAATCCGTCGCGAGCCGGCTGCCCCTTCTTAGCTTTCAAACGTTTGCGAAGCAGATCGGATTTATCGGCCGGATCCCCTTCGATTTTGAGCAGGCGGGTACAGGCTCTGATTTGTTCCGCAAGACTGACATTGCGCAACATCGAGACGCTCCACCCGCCCCGTGTCCCCAGAACATAGGCTGCGAGGGTTTCCAGGCCGGCTGCCGACATGATGACCGCCGTCTCCACCGAATCGTAGCGAGAGAGGTTCGCTATCTTATAATAGGCCAACGCCCGCCCGACGCCGCGCTTGGCCTCCGGGGTCTGAAAGACCGTCATGTAACTGGCAAACAGCGCCGGCAAGCCGTCGGCCAACGACCAATGAAACCAGTTTCTCGGCGCCTCCAGCCTGTCGGCCCGGGTGAATCCCAGAGATCGGAAGGTGTTGGCCATGCAGTCGGCCTTGAAAGCAATCGAACTCGGTGACGCCAGCGGAATCGCGGAGGCGGTCGTCGCTGCTCTGCATGCATGGAAAAGGAACTTCGAGGTCGCTGAGACCCATTGGAAACGCGCGCTCGCCCTCGGTCCGACCACCCCTAATGTTCTCGTTTGGGTCGGCTATATCTGTCTCTGGAGTGGTCAACTCGCTGAGGCCCGTGAAATCGGCGAGCGGCTGAGACGCCTGAGTCCACTCGAACACCGCGACGTCCACGAGCTGCTCGCATTCACTTACTATCTGCTCGGTGAATATGAGGCTTCGCTGGATTCGTTCCGTCGTTGGGACAACAACAATTATGATCGCGGGTTCGCCAATCTGGCTGCGTGTTTGGGACAGCTCGGCCGTGCCGAAGAGGCAAGATTGGCTTGGGGCAGGTGCCTCGAGCGCAAGCCTGGTTTCACTCTAGGTGACTACAAGCGCGGCTCTCCATATCGCCGTCAGGAGGATGTGGAGCACTGGCTAGATGGCCTGCGGAAAGCAGGCATTGCGGATTGAAGGATGACGGGTCACGCCCAGGCCGACACCTTCAAGGGCAAACGGCCATGTTCAGGATAACCCCCTAACCAGAAATATCAGCGACTTGAGCAAAGCCGACGTGAATGAACCCAGAGCGGAAAATCAGGCGAATCGACTCCTCCTCGGGATGCAAATACAATTTGCCGCAGTGAGAGCACCCCTGCGATGTCCGAAGAGCGCGTCCAACGCCGCCTTGCTGCCATTCTGGCCATCGACGTGGTTGGCTATAGTCGCCTCACGGAGCGCGACGAGGTAGGTACCTTGACTACGCTCAAATCTCGGCGTCGAGAGATCCTTCAGCCAATGATCTCCAAACATCACGGTCGCATCATCAAATTGATCGGCGACGGCGCGCTAATAGAGTTCGGAAGCGCAGTCAACGCCGTAGACTGCGCTGTCGAATTGCAGAGGGCTATGGATATCGCGAATGCAGATGTGGCTGGGGACCGACGCATTGTATTGCGAGCTGGAATTAATCTCGGCGACGTGGTGGTCGAGGGCAATGATCTCTATGGCGACGGAGTCAACGTCGCGGCTCGGCTCGAGAGTCTGTCGGAGCCGGGGGGATTGTGCATCTCGGGAAGTGTCTTCGAGCAGATCAACGGCAAGCTTCCACATTCATTCGTTTCCTTGGGCCCGCAGACTCTCAAAAACATCGATCGACCGATCCAAACCTATAGGCTCGCGGGCAAGGATGGAGCCGCGGCGGCGGTTTCGGCCGTTGAACTTTCTCTTCCCGCCAAGCCGTCAATAGTCGTCCTGCCCTTTGTGGATATGAGTGCTGACGCCGAGCAGGCGTATTTCGTTGATGGATTGACGGAGGACCTGATTACCGATCTGTCCAAAGTGCCCGAGCTCTTCGTCATCGCCCGGAACTCATCCTTTGCCTACAAGGGCAGTTCGGTAGACACCCGCCAGATCGCTCGCGAACTGGGCGTGAAATATGTCCTGGAGGAAGCGCCCGACGGGTGGCGGACCGCGTGCGGATCAATGCCCAGCTCATCGATGCACCCGCCGGTGGGCACATCTGGGCAGATCGCTTCGACCGGGACCTTGCCGATATCTTCGCGGCGCAAGACGAAGTCGTCGGAAAGATTGTGGAGGGGCTCGCCGGCAGATTAGCCGCGGCAAACCTGAAGGAGCGTTATCGGCCAACGAACTTGGGGGCCTATGATCTCTATCTACGGGGGCGGGCTGAATGGGCACACTCCACGGAGGCTGGCGTTGCGGCCATCCCCTTGTTCGAGCGGGCCATCGCACTCGATCCTAACTACGCGGATGCCTATCGCTGGTTGGCGATCAGTCAGTGCGAGGCCTGGGTCTTTAGGAACTATCCGATGAATCCCCTTCGTCAACAATCTATGGCGTCGGCAAGAAAGGCGATTGAACTCGATCCCGAAAATTCTGGCACGCATTGGGTGCTCGCGTTCATACTCCTCCTCGAGCGCCAGTGGGATGAGTCTGCCAAAGAGTACGAGATTTCGCTCCGGCTCAATCCGAACGATGCCGATGCGTGGGCAAACTTCGGGGATCTGAAGACCTATGAAGGTCGCGGAGTAGAGGCCATCGCCTGCATCGAGAAGGCATTGCGCCTGAATCCGTGCCCGCCGAGCTGGTATTTCTGGTTACTCGGAGGTGCCCAATCCGCTGCCGGTAAGTATGAGGAAGCAGTGAAGACGCTGAGGAAAGATGCAACATATCGCACCGAATCCAGGGTAAATTTGGCGTCGATCCTGGCGCGGCTCGGCAGGTTAGAGGAAGCGCGTGAAGAGGCCACGCTATATCTGGCAACAAACCCCCATTTCAAGATTAGACATTGGGTCGAATCCCAGCCCTATCGCGACTTGGCCTTGCGAGACATGTACGTCGAAGGCCTTCGTAAGGCTGGCTTTCCGGAATGACTAACTTCTTTCTCGACGGACCACCACGCTGGAGTCGGCTTCTGGCTACTCTGCCACAAGCAGCCGCAACCGATAACGGCTGCTTTTTCACGGAAGCAGATACTCGTGCACGATCTAACCACGCCCGTTTATGAGTTCAAGCCATAGGCCCGGCGCAAGGTCGGCCTTCTAGCTAGCCCGTTATCCCGAAAGGGGACTGACGGCTCTCGTGAAGATCCTATGGGGATGGAAGGCGACCAGCGCTCTGCCAGAGTGAAGTTGCCAAACTCACCTGGAGGTCAGCATGCAAGCCAACACCATCAAAGCGGGACGGCTTGAAATGGCGGAGGAGCAAACCCAGGAGTTGACAATCGCGCTGCAGGAGAAGGATCGCCCAGCCTATCCTGGTCTGGTGACCAAGATCGAATTCTCGATTGAAGTCCTAAGGGAGAACCTGACCCTGCTCCAGAAGGCACTCCCACCAGACGGAAAACGCTCTCCGACTTGAATTTCGTACCCAGCCACGGCATCGAATAGCTCAAATCGGCATTCTGGGTTTACATCGGCAGCCAAGCCCCTAGTTTTAGAGCTTCGCGCCGTGCACCCCGAGTGCGTGGATGATCGAGAACGGGACCGTGAGCTCTGGCCGGCCCCTCAAGAACTTCCGAAAGGATGACTGCTATGACACAGGCCAAGAATGGCGACACCGTGCGCATCAACTACAATGGACGCCTAGTCGACGGCACTCAATTCGATTCTTCCGGCAGCGAACCGCTGCAATTCACGCTGGGTGAAGGACAACTGATCCCCGGTCTTGAAACCCATGTCGAGGGCATGGAGGTGGGCGCGAAGAGCACCGTCACCGTTCCCGCCGAGGCCGCCTATGGCCCCCGCCGCCCCGAAGCGGTCATGACCATCGACCGCGCCAAGGTGCCAGACAACATCAACGTTGATATCGGCACTCGATTGCAGGCCAAAACCCGCGACGGGCGCCCCATCCCGGTAACAGTCGTCGAAGTGGACGACGCCAGCGTCAAGCTCGACGGCAATCATCCCTTGGCCGGAAAGGATCTGGTTTTCGACGTTGAACTGGTCGAGATCGTTCAGGCGGCGTAGGGGCACCAATACGGCGCAGATTTGGTCGGCTTCGCGACGTCCCTTACGAGCATTCCCCGGCAGGGGTGGCGATTCAGGCAAGATCAGGAGTTGGTGGTAGCCATGGGCCGCGCCCTCGGCGGCGCGGCCTCGGCGAGTTCTTCGCCCGGGGGTTACGTTCAACGAATGCTGGGCCCGACTTTGCGACACTATGAACGCGAAGGATTCCATGTGGCCATGTACTTCGTACAGGATCAGAAATTTACCTGTACGCCGCTGGCTGTCAGGTTTGATCATTTTTGGAAGCTCGACAGCTTCTGGCGTTCGACGGGCCCATGCTGAGAAATATCAAAACGGCGCTGATGCATAGCCAAGGCTTTACCTAGTCCGGCACTTTCGTCTCCCTCGCGGCTTTATCGCTTTGCTCGACGCCAACCGGCCGCCCGAGCTTCGGCCTCAGAGCAAAACCAGCGCTCGCCCTTTCCGGTCGATATGACTGTCTCGGCATAATGTTCTTGACCAGGCAGGTGGTAGATGTGCTCACCAGAGTTCACGCTGATGTTGCCCTTGATGTTGCAGCCTGAGCCGAGTAGCCCGAAGCCAGTTGATTGCTCGCTGACAGTCTCGACCTTGTCGGCATTGACCGCACGCCAATCCCAAGGTTGATCGAACCGGCCCTGCCAAAGGCCGCGGTGAGCCGCCTTGGCAGTGCCTTGCTCGGCGGCGAATGTCCCATTCGAATAGCGCGGCCAGTCGAGGGCCAGACCCTGTTCGACAAGCCAGCGCTGAACGCTGCGACCGTCTGCGCGATCGCAATTCCCTACAAGCCGGCCATACCGATCGCGATCGATAAAGCTGCAACGCAGCGGTCGCGAAGCTGCCAGGAACTCGTCCAAGGCTTGGGCGGCGCGGCGCCCACAGGGATATTCGAAGCCCTGGGCGTCGTCGCAATACTGCCGGCTCTCCGGTGCGTCGATGCCGTTGAAGCGAATGCGCTGGCCAGCAATCTCGACCGTGTCGCCGTCGATCACCGAAGCGCGGCCTTCCATCGGGCCAGGCAATGGTGCTGTCCAATTTGTTATGGTCCTCTGAATGCCAGCGATGAGGCCGGTGCTCTGTTGCCCGGCGGTCCTCTGGATAGCGAATTGGGTGACTGCTGCGGCAAGCGCACCAACGCCCAGCAAGAGGAGTCCCAAGAGCGGTCGCTGCAATCGCCGTGACAGCATTCTCCTGCCGGCGCGCTTTCGCCACTGGTCAGCCTGATTGGCACCTTGATGACGCTGGACTTTGCCCACGTCCCTCTCTCCCCGGCGGAAGAATGCTTCCGTTGCGGGCGAGAGTCTAGAGTGGAACATTAGAGTTCTCTAACGGTTCTATCCTGGCAATTTGCCAATCCATGATGGGCACAGCAATGGCGGTGTTGGCGTTTGATACGATCTATTTTTTCGGCCTGACGGGGGACGACCTGATAGGCGGGGTCGTATCGCTGGTGGCATGCATGCTGCTTTTCAACGCTATGGCGAAGGATCGCTCAAACCCTAGAGCGGGATGAAATTACGGTGAGTCGATAAGGGATTCCCAAATCGGTTGGAATTTGATTCAACCTTCTGGCTGGAGCTGGAGGCCAGCATGGATGGTTGGCTATTCGATGGACCTTCGTGAACGGGTTGTT
>NZ_JAMYKW010000090.1:0-15399 GCF_040317555.1 Mesorhizobium sp. M1406
GGACGCGGCCTCGGTCGCCGGCCTGCTGGTCACCACCGAAGCCATGATCGCGGAGGCTCCGAAGAAGGAGTCGGCTGGCGGCGGCGGCATGCCTGGCGGCATGGGCGGCGGCGGTATGGGCGGCATGGGCGGCATGGGCGGCATGGATTTCTAATCCAGCCCCTATCAACCTACAGCGGAAAGGGCGGCAGCAATGCCGCCCTTTCCTTGTGTGCCGAACATGATCGACAACTTGGAGTGCGTCCCGAGGATCTCGTCAGAATTAGGATCTTGTCCGATCGAGCAATTCGCGGGCTCAACCTGGTCAAACCGGCGCCCCCTACGAACTGCCCGATCCTTGAGGATTCCGCTGCGCGACAATCACGATGATTCATTCAGTTGGTAGCTATAGGCGGTGAATCATGAGGGGCATTGAGGAGCGTGGCAAGGCGCCCATCTCGGCATTTAACCCCATCGAGCGTGATATCCGAGACAATTCTCTCATCGGACCGGCGGCTGGCGTTGAAGGACCCGGTGAATCATCCTGTTCTATAGTGGAGCAGACGCGCTCTGAGCCTCAAGATCAAGCGTTTCCTCCTCTGAGTATCCTTGATCTGCCGCTGGACATTCTCGTTGATATTGCTGAGCGGCTCAGCCCGATGGATCTGCTGAGGTGTCGCACACAAATCAAGAGCTGCGTGTCGCCGCGATGATAGTCGCAACGCCTCAAGAAAGGCGGATCCAGGTTCAGGCTCGTCGTCGTGGCCGAGAGGCCTCGTGACCCCGACGACTGCGCTTCGGCCTTGTGGGGCCTCGGAGCGGGCGTGGCAGCGCTTGCACCTGAGCTCCAGCGGCGTCTCATCCTGCTTGAGCCCAGGTCTCAGACCATTGCCCTGGAGGGCCTCGGAGCAGGCGTGGGTGGCCTTTGGCCAACCTCCAGCGGCTTGTCTGCGGATTTCACTAAATTGGGACAGCCGTTTTAGTAAATCGCGAACAAGCGTTTCGCTAAGTCGCGGGCAACGGAAGCGATCGGGTTCCGGTTGCCTTTGCTGTTAGGAGTGATTGATTTCGGTTATTTCGCTGAAACGCTGAAACGCCATATCCAGCTTTTCCAACGGTAAATTGGGCACTGTCCAATACTTTATTTCTTGAGAAATCCAACGTTTTTGCCGCGCAGTGACGTTCGGACATAGCAAGGCCTGTCCCATACCTATGAATACGTTTGGCTGAAGCAGACCGATGGCTGCGCGTCGAAGCCGAAGCCGTCGAGTTCGCGGACAAACGGGAACTGCGCGATCTTGCTCGACATGAGCGTGTCGAGCTGGTCGCGGATGGCCGTCAACTTCAGCCGATCCAGGATTGCGATCAGCAGGTCATGATCTAGCGTCGTCATCACCAGCTCCCTCCGACCACCGCTTCGTACTCGGCGAGTGGCCGCAGCAAGGTGGCCGGGGATGATCTTGATGCGCTCGGCGCGCACCGGCCCTTCGAAGCCGGCAACGCCGACAAAAGGCTCTGTCGCAAACCTGGAAATGGGGGTGTGAACGGCCATTTCGGCCTGTCCGTCAGGCAGCGAGGATATCGAAACAGCGATCGACAGACTTGTAGTCATACCTCGCCTGTCGCTTGCCAATCATGTGGATCATCTCGATGCCGGAGAGGATAACCACGGCGCTCGCCTGCGACTTGAAGCCGATGGAT
Organism: Mesorhizobium sp. M1406; assembly: GCF_040317555.1. NCBI lineage: Bacteria > Pseudomonadati > Pseudomonadota > Alphaproteobacteria > Hyphomicrobiales > Phyllobacteriaceae > Mesorhizobium > Mesorhizobium sp. M1406. Next base: position 1,681 of record NZ_JAMYKW010000090.1, read on the forward strand.
CGAATGCGGCGCTTGATACGCAGTCTGTTCTTTCAATTTAGACCAACTATGCGGATGCCGCCTCAGTCAATTCAAGAAGGTAACCAATGCCGCGCACGGTCGTGATCCGTGGCGTTGCACCTGACCTACTCAGGTGTCCACGTAAGCGATAGATTCCGACTTCAAGCGCGTTGGCAGATACCTCGTCGTTGAACGAATAGAGGTGATCTTCCAACTGCGCACGAGGCACGATGCGGCCTGCACGGATAAGCAGATGCTCTAAAATACATAGTTCGCGGCGTGCGATCTTCAGAGGATGACCCGAGACGGAAACCTGTCGGCCGATCGGATCGAAATTGAGATTGCCAAATACAACGATGGGGTCGGTCACCTGTGTCGACCGGCGCAGAATGGCTCTCATTCTGGCGATGAGCTCATCGAAAGAGACGGGCTTGAGCAGAAAATCGTCCGCGCCACCGTTGAAAATTGCAATTCGCTTCTCGAGATCGTTGATGCTACTCATAATGAGGGTTGGAACTGAATGCCCGTCGCTCCTTAGCTGTCTCAGCCAGCCCAAGCCATCGCCATCTGGCAGAGCCAACTCCAGCAGGAGAATTTCATAGGTTGCGCAACAGAATGCCCTCGACGCCTGTTCCAGGTTGCCAACTACATCAACGGCAAAACCGCTATCCCCGAGCGCAGCTCGCACGGCGCGCGTAAGATCCACGTGATGATCAATGAGCAGCGTTCGCATTTCACGTCCTATCAAGGTAGGACAGGTCACCGTCCGCTGTAAGACCGGGGCGACAGCAGAAGTCGCGCAACTCTTCGTAGTGTTCGTAACGCTCTTTCCGATGGGTGATCGCGGGAGAATGCAATCCGCACGCCTGCAATAGTCGGGGATGGAACACGTGAAGACCTGTTGACGGGCTGAAACCGTCGGTCGGCCAGCCCACAATGCCACCGACTCTGCCTGCGATTTCTCTGCGCATCGATCCTCCTATATGGGTTGCGTCGCAAACTCCAGCTGAGGTCGCAAGGGCAGGTTGCGGCTTTGTTCATTGAGAGGACCCCCTGGAGGCAATACCGGGAGGATTCCCTGTATAGCACTTCCCGATTTACCAACCGGTCATTCCGAACCACGTTCGGCGGCTTTGAAGACGCTCATTTGAGCGCGGCTAGGTAAATCAAGGGTACGACCTGCCGGGTGTCGATGCCGCTTTTGAAGCAGGCATCGGCACCAGCTCGCTGAGCGTCGCCCGCGCAATTCAGCGGACGCGCTCGATACACCCAGTCGAATCGTGCCGCAGCTTGCCGCGCCGACAGGGCGGCCGAAGAGTTCAGGCTTGTGACCGAAGGGCTACGCCCAGTCGTCCTCCCATAATCAACCTCGGTCAAATCAAAGTGACGTTGAATCTGAACAAGTTGCGCCATCATATCACAAACGACTTACCGATCCCCGACGTGCTCGAGCCTTAGTGCTTATTGAGAAGATCGGCTACTGTCTCTCCGCGTCGCCGGGCATCGGCGGCGAGCCACACCTCCCCCACCTCATACACGTCGCCGTGGGTACGAAACGGCACAATGACGTCAATGGCAGCCGACAGCAGGTCAAGAAGCGTGTGGTCTTCCACAGCAGCTCCTTGCGGGCTGCTCTTGACGAGTGAAAAGAGCTTTTTAAAGCCTTGGACCGGATCCGCCCCATGAATCGTCGATATTGATCCCGCATGGCCGGAGACGACTTCGCTAAGGTAGGCCCAAGCAGCATCATCGCGCATCTCGCCAAGCAATATTCGATCAGGGCGCATGCGCAAGCTGGCTTGCAACAGTTGCTCGGCTGTCACCGCACCTACGCCTGCTCGGTCCTTCGGATAGAGTAACCGGACATGATTCTCGTGCGGGATTGCAAGTTCGAGCGTGTCCTCGATACTTATCAGCCTCTCTTGCGGGGGTATAGCGTTGATCAAAGTCTTGCTCATTGTCGTTTTGCCGCTACCAGTAGGTCCGCAAAGCAGCATCGTGAGCCGCCCGCAAACGCACGCTCGCAAAAATTGCTCCAAGTCACCATGGTCGTAGTGCTGAAGAATCGTTTCGTCCTGCCGCTCTTGGCGCTCCTTTCGTGACCGCCATTGATTCCAACGCGAGTATTCGTAGCGAGAAGAAACTTCCTTGAGTTCGGTCACACGACTTGAGGGACGCCGTATCGTCAGGCTTATTGTTCCTGAGGGAACAGCGGGCGGCAAACAGATCTGCAGCCGCTCTCCGTTCGGCAGCTCAGTCGCACAGAGGGGGCTTTGCGGTCCGACATCTTGCTTGCGCAGCGCTCCAGCGAGGATCGCGATGTCCTCCAGATCGTCATAAGATAGCGGTAGCGGATGTTTCGTGAAAACGCCGGCCTGTCGGACAAAGGCTTCCCCAGGCCGGTTGATAGCGACCTCTTCGGTCCTTGGCTCCTCAAGCCATTTCAGAACAGGGTTGAGAAGCAAACGCAATTGAGGGTCAGCCTCCGGTCGCATTGTTGTCTCTCCGGCGTTGGCGATGTTGGGGGGTGGCTGGCGCCACGGCGGTCGCTCTAAGATCGTATACATCTGAGAAATCGAGGTCCCGAGCCACAAAGATGGATACAGCATCTCCCTGGTTTTTCTTCAGAGTTGGCGGAACGTTGATCGTTGCTCTAAGGGTCGTCTCAACGGCTTGTCCGGCGTTGCTCTGGAAGCTGTTGATACCGCTTCCTCCACCTGAGCTGCCAGCGTATTGACCGGCGGCCTGAAACGCGCCTTGAATGACGCTCATGAGCATTGCTCCGCCAAAGCGCTGCCAGAAGTGATTATCCACCGTGCCAGGCATTCCGGAGCGGCCGAGCTCGTCAGCGCCCGGCGATGCTAGCGAAACGAGGGCATGGTCAGGCGTTTCCATGCGCGTCCACAGCACGAAGACACGCGCATCCCCCTGTTGGAGACCACGCTGGATCTCGCCAATCACGGTCGTCCCGCGATCCAAAAGCACCACGTTGTTGGTGGCGCCGCGGACGTCTTTAGGTAAGACGCACTTCACATAACCCGGTAAATTTGTGTCGACTGCCGTTTGCAAAATGCAGGGGATGATCGTTCCTTGAGTAATCACGAGATCAGGGTGCGGCAAAAGTGTGGCCCGGCTTGGCTCCTGTATATCTGGCTTCAATCGCGCCGACAGATCGCCAGCGTCTGAAATCTCATCCGAGGTCGCGGGAGCATCCCTATGGTTGTCTTCGCTCCGCTGACCGTCGTTGGGCATTTTACTGCTGCCACTGTAGGCGAAAATTGGTGTTTCCTCCGGCGGCGGATCAGCTGAAGTCGGCGTGGATGGCGCAGGATCTCCTGCCTGCGCCGCCTGTACGGCTGCTGGAGCTTCGGGAGCAATCTCAATCGGCACGGGGCGGAATGGTTCGGCGTCGGCGACAATTGGAGGTTTTGGCTGAGTTGGTTCGTCTTGTGTGCTGGGACGACCTCCGAGCCAGATGAGTGATAGAGATGAGATGAGAACAAGAGCAGCGACGGCCAACTTCTGCAATCCCGAAACATGCCGGCGGGCCGGCTCCGAGACCATCGATCCGGAGGCATGGACATCATGTCCCGACTGTGGGCCGGTTTCATTCATCGGCCGAGCCTTTCAAAACGCGCCACACGTCGGGTGTCACTGTACCGGTCCCTGGCGCTCGTCCCACAGGGTCATAAGCCCTGTTGAAAATGGACAAGACCGTATTGCCATCTCTCAGACGCCATTCCCGGGCGACTGCGGATACTTCAACATAGTCTCCTTTGACCGTGTAATTGGCAGCGGCTTCCTTGCCGTCGGGATTGATAATGTAGAGAGAGGGTATGCGGGAATTGCTTGCGAAGCCAAATACGGTGGTAAAGCCATTATCGAAAACTTGCAGCGGCGACAGCGATCGATCGCCCTTTGCGACGTAGTGAAAATTGCTTTCGTCCGGACTGGTAGTTGCGGCGGGCCGATTCAACAAATCCTGAACTCTCTCGTCGTGCAGCACTTTCGCCCGGGCCTGACCAAGAATCGAGCGCCTTTCTGCGTCCTTTCTCCGAGCAGCAGCCTCATCAGCAGGATAGGTGAACTGCACACTGTAGTATAGGTCAGGTTGCTGCTCATCGAGTTTTGGCATCGCTCTCGTTGAAATACTGAAGACGTATCTCCGTGTACCGGACTCACTCTCGGCCAGCACGATGACCGGCTGCGGCGGGAGCATCCGGCTAGCCTTAAAAAAGAGATAGTTGGCGCGCGGGAGCGCAGCCAGGTCTTTGCTATTGGAAACGGCCACGGCTGCGACTGTCTCGTTGGCCGCGAATGTGACAACCAGCGTTGCCCCCACTGCGGTAGACAGGCGCACCACTTCGTCAGGACGGTAAGCCAGGTAGCGCATGCGCGCATCATGCTTGCCGGCAAGTGGTGTGTCTTCCGCGGACGCTTCCATCGTTAAGAAGAGTGAACAGACCAGCGCGAGAAACGCTCTTTTTGTCATGGCTGCACATAGCCCAGGTTCGATACGCTATCTTCCGAGCTTTGATAGGAAGTGATGAGTAGACCTCCCGGATTGGTGAGCCTCGATTGCCCAGGCAGACCCGTCAAGCGCTCGTAGCGGATGGTAGCTGTCCAGGTGGTCACTATCGGCATCTGCCCATCGACAACAAGCGTACGTTTGTAACGGATCTGTTGAACGTCCGGACTGATGTCGTTTGAAGAAATATGCCCGACCTCGAGCTTGCCGCGCTTGCCGACCGTGACTTGCGGCGAGGTGGGATTCGGATAGTTGAAGAAATCTTGATATTGCTGTCGCACAGTCGGCGCGCTGAAACTGGATACGAGGTCATAGGCGTATTGGGCTGTATCTGCTGTGTACCCCTCGCGCAGGCGTACATATTCCCACAGCGAAGCATTTATGACGGCTCGGTCTTGGGTTGCCGGCAGTCGAGACACTGACACTTCGCTGTCGACGGTCCCATCCGGCCGGACCCAGAGGAACACAGGTACGAGCTTGGCCAACGGGACCATGGCAGCGATGGTAAATGCCTGGGCAACATTTCCTAGGACCGCCGCTGCGGCAAAGGCGATCAGGGCCTTTGACAGGCGCCGCGCAGACTTCGCTCGTGACGTTTGAAACGCTTCCACCTTCTTATAGTGGGCGGCTAGCGTTTCTCTCTCCACCAGAAGGGCATGTTCAGGAAATTTCACTTTGGCTCTTCCGCGCATTCGACCTGAAGATCCTCAGGGGTGGTTTCCCATTGTCCCACGTTCAGTTGGAATGGGGCACCCGCGCACGTCGCAAGCCCATGGCTCGTCTTGCAGGCGGCCAAAGCGAGGATTGACAGAAGTAGGCAATATTTCATGTTTTTGGCACCGAACTTGTCGATTGATTAACCACCCGCCGTTTTGGCAAAGTGGCGATTGAGGCTGTTAAGAGGTCGGTTCGCACCTCCCCAAGAGCCGCCGGCGATGCTGCTGGCGATCGTCGGAAGCGCGACGATCAGAGCGTCACCAGCTAGGAAAAGCATGTCGAGCTCGTAAAGCCCGATGATCTTGGCTGCTGTCGTGCCCGAGAATTTGATCATCAAAAGCATGGCTGCCAGCGAGACTGCTTCGGCAGCGATTACTATCGTTGCAACGATGTTGAGGAGGAGAAGCAGCAGCCCGTACGAGAGCAGTTGGCCGATCCATCTGGTGGCTATGTCTCGAGTGTGATCAAAAAGGTAGCCTACAAGGACCAGGGGGCCGATCGTCAAGAGCACCTTCGTCAGAATTCCAACGGCATCGTAGATCTCGAACGCTGTCCACAGCGCGCCGTAGAAAATCCATTGCGCTCCCTCGAAAGCAAGTATGTCCTGGCCGTTCATAGGCCCAATTTCGGAAGCAATCAGCTGAAAGACATACTGGCTTGAAGCAAACATGATGTCGAGCTTCTGGGCGATTCCGATGAAGGGCAAGTCGCTGCCACTGATGTCGTGAGCCAACCTCGGAATCGTTTCGTCGAAAAGCGCTTCAATGTACTGCTGATAGTTGGCCTGCCCTAAGATAAGGGCGACGACAATCGACACCATGATTACGCGCGAGATACCCCCGCGCGCATCGACTTGACCACGCATGACCAGACAGCCTTGGATTATTATCCAGAGCGTGACACACGCAACCAGAGGCGCACTGACCGCCGCTTGGACGTTTTCAAGCACTTTGTGCAGCCCGGACGTGAAGGCCCCATGAAAGATCGTGTGTATAGTCGTGAATGGCGCGGGAATTTTGAAATTCATGGCGTGAGCCTGATGTGTCCCTGATCAGCGCAGCTGAGCCTGATGAACTCAGCGTTCACGGGAGGGGGCCAAAAATGCGAGCGGTGTCCCGATGTTCGCGACGCTGCGTGGCGGCCTCCTCAGCGGCGTGAAGGCTCCCTTGTGCAGTGGCCATAGTCAGCAGACTCGTGGCCTGGGCATTTTGGATCATCGCATCGTGAATCTGCTTGAGGACCAGACCGTTGGTCACGGTGGCCTGCATAATATTTCCCGAGCGGGAAAGCTGACCAAGCGTGCCGGCGTTATCCTTAAGGCGCTTGTCCATCATGCCCAAAGTGTCGGCTGCAATAGCTGCGGCATTGGCGGCCCCAGCGATTTGTCCCTTTAACAGTTTCGCTTCTGAATCGTCGCCCGTGACTATCCGATTTGGGTCCTCCGCAATGTTACGGGCGATAATCGAAGCTGGCGCCCGAGCATCAAACATCTGCTCCTCCAGCTTATTGCTCGACGGGTAATGATTTCCTTGGTTCAGTGAGCTTAGCACTCCCGTGACAGCGAATGACGAGGTTAGCATTGTCACCATTTCGATCGTCGTAGCGAGCGTCTCGATTGACCTCTCAAGGATCGCCGCATTGGAAATCGCTGTTAAGGTCGATTGTGTTTCTGTTACAGGGTCGGTGACGATCCATTGCGACCGGGCCTGTCCGTGAAGCAGAAGGGAAGCAGCAAGGGTCGTTACTGCAAGTTTGGCAAGTTTCATGAATATTCCTCCGTCAGTCTTGAACTTCATGGTACCGGGCCATGAACTTGTCGAGCCACCCACTTGGGGCGTCTCCGTGCTGGTTGCGAAGCTGGTCGGCAAAGCGCACTGTGTTGGCCCGCCCCGAGAGTACGGCTACGTACTCGCGCATCTGCCCAAGATCGAATTCGCAAACAATACTCCCGCTATCGCGCTTGAGCAAAAACTTGCGGCTGCCGATTGCCATTCCCTGGCGGATTGCCTCGAACTCCTGCGCAGTGCACTTCAAGCCATCGACATACGCAGAGCGGTCCGCCGTCGGTGATGGGTAGAAAATTTTCGTCATACATTGCGCAACGAGACTAGCTCCGAGAGGCGATTCCAGAACGTGTTCAGGCTGCTGCGTTGCGAGTATCAACATGCCGTTGTTTTTGCGGACCGTGAGCAAGAACTTGTCGATAACGGCCGAGAATTGGGGGTTGAGTAGATAGAATCGAAATTCGTCGCAGCTCATCACGAACCGACGACCATCGACGATAGCGCCCACTCGATGCAGAAGGTATGCGGCGGCCGGTGCACAGACCTCCTCATATTCCAGGAGCTGCGTCATGTCGAAGCCCGTAATGGAGGCATCCAGCCTTACTTCGTCCACGTCGCCGTCAAAGGCCCATCCAAGCGCCCCCCCTCTACACCACCGCTGCAGCCGTGCTCCTGCGCCCTCGGAGGGGCTGTGCAATAGGAACTCGCGCAGGCCCGCAAGTGAGCGCATAGGGGGTTCGAACGAAAGCTGACGAACAATGCCGCGTTCCAGCCGACGGCTTTCCTCCGGCGAGATCGGACCACGGCCGTCACTCTCGATCAGGGCCATCAACCACTCGCGCAGAAAGTCCCGAGAGGCGGAGGTGTTGTCCAGTCCACGCAGAGGGGCCAAGCCGCTCGGAGCGCCTCTGCGCAACGCAAGATATGTCCCTCCCGTGGCTCGCACCAGCAGTTCACCACCCCGATCCTTGTCGAAGAAGACGATCGCACCATTGCGATCGACCAAGCTTTGCTCAAGCATCGCGAGGACAAAGGTCATCAGCGTCGTCTTGCCTTTGCCAACGGGCCCGAATATTGCCGTCATGCCGACGTCATTCTCATGGGGGATGTAGTCGAAAGAAGTTCCACCGTTTGTGCGAAAGCGCGCAACAGCATTGCCCCAGTGGCCGGAACTGGAACCGCTTGGGAAGTTCTCAAATGAGACGAGCCCGGCAAAATTGTGTGAGGTGATCGCCCCCGGGCGCGTGCGCCACCTGTTGTTCCCCGGAAGTTGGGACCAATATGCGGCCTCCATGCCGATGCCCTCTTGGACGATAACGGCGCCCGCGTCGGCCAGCCGTGCGCGGGCACTTGCTGCGCGATCTGCAAGGCTATTGAGGCTGTCGGCATAGACGCACAGGCTCAGATGATGCGAACCCATCACGAATTCGTTGCTTGCCAGTGCGTCCTCTGCCTCGGCAAGTTCATTGATCTGGGTGAGAGCCTTGTCGCCGGCACTCGTCATCTGGCTGGACTTAAGGCTTAGTTTGGCATGAGCTTGCGGGCGAGTGAGGAAGGAAAAGCTCTGGCTCAGGACAAGCGGGAAGTTGGCGGACAGCAAGGAATTTAGCATGCCCGGCCGCGTCGTCGCCGGATACTCACGGAACGAAAACAATGATCCGACGGAGCTATCCCCGGGCCTTCGAATCTCAAGCGCCCGCTTCCCGCAGATGACCTGGTCAGTGTAGATCGAGGCGCCAAGTGAGCCGGTAACCATCGGAACCGGAAGAAACCGGCAAGTCATCATGAGCCGAAGCGCCTCGCCGATTTCCGTGAAGAGCACGTTGCCTTTCTCACGAATGCCCAACCGGCGCAGACCGTAACCGCCGAGTGCGCCAGCAATGATGTGCCAGAGGTCTTCCAGGCTCCGCATTTGGGTGGCTAGATCGTGCTCATTCCGTCTGCGGGACTTGGCAATCCGCAAGCCGATCTTGCCGATTGCGGTGCGGGGGGACACGATCAAAGTGAGGAAGTGATCGTTGCGAAAGAGCTTTCCCGACAGCACACGACGCTCGTAGGCCTCGCTCAGACTGCCAGCGAATGCACTTTGAAACCGGCGCGGCGCCGGCGCCGGCACATCGTTGTGTCTCACAAGATGAGCGTATATCGAGACATTGTCATCGGCGATGTTGCGCAAGAGAGTGTTGAACGCGCGGCAGCGCGAGTTGCGCATCTCAGCGTCTTCCAAATCAAAGGGCACACCGTTCACATGTGCCATGGCCATGATCGATCCGTCTTCCAGAAGGACAACCTGATCGCTTACGTGACCAACATACGGAAGGTAGATCTCGCCAGACCTCTCGGTCCGGCCGCTGGCGCCGAACATTACACCATTCCTCTTCCGCGTTTCGGCACTCTGATCGGATTGGCGCTGACGCTTGCGCCTCCCCAGACCGGCCCGTCCACGCTTCTGCCGGCCGTCTGCAAATAGAGCAGCACGACGCTTGCCGCGTTATAGTCACGCTCAACAACCAGCCGTGCTCCGAACCAGAGTGGCGCGAGAACGATTTCGTAGAGCGGGTTCTGAAGGATAATGATAACAAGCCCAGCCAACATCATGAGCAATCCGGCCAGCGTCAGCGGCACCCCCAGAAACAGTGCCGGGCGCGTCGCCGCCACATAGAGGGTGCTCACTTCCAACCGGTCGCTCATCAGCCACCGCCTATGAGCGCCTTGCCCAGGAAGCTGGCCCCGAACATGATGACGATCCCTCCAACGACACCCGCAACCAGGCCAAGTGAAGCACGACCGAACATCCAAGAGATACCGATGGCTACGAGCCCGAGCACGGCCAGTGATTGTCCAAAGGGCCCAAGTATGAACGTGCAGATATTCTGGACCATCTTGGCAGGATCCGTCCCTCCGGTCACCTGAGCCGCGGCTGGCCCGCTGTAGAAGACCGTCCACGCCGCGCCTGCAGCAGCGGCCGGTACATATTCAGCCGCCATGCGCAGCATGGAAAAAGGCGAAGGAACACGCGTTTTAAGCGCACGAAGTATCTTGAGTGGCGTCATCATTGCATCTCCATGTTTCAATCGAATACGAGTTTGTTCGGGTTCGAGGGTTCCCGTGCTTTCGCAGCCTGGCTGCCTGTCGGATCGGAGGGATCGGCCCCGGAGCGGTCTGGCTGATACGAGCCCCAGATGTCCCAAGAATCTTGGTTGGGCTGCTTCTTTCTATTGGCCTGTTGGCTCTGCTGGAGCAGAGGCGGCACGGCTTTCCGACCGGGTGCCTCAAGGTGCGGCACATCTCGAGCAGTCGGCTCCAGCGTTCTCTCAAGGAGACTTGAGATGTCCTTTGCGGCCGACTCGACCTTGCGTACATAACCGTTGGCGAAGCCATGCGTGACGTCGCCCGTGTTATAGGCCGAGATGGCACGGCGAAGCGCCAGTTGCTGTGCCACAGCAGTGGTGCCGCCGGCATACCGGCTTTCAAGCAGGTGGGCGGCAGCCGAAAGCGAGGCGCAGGGCTCGAAAGCCCTTTCCGGCGTGAGATTGAGCACGGCAAAGTTCTTGCTGTTTATCTGCATCAATCCAACATCGACAGAATGTTGTGCTTCGAGGCGTTCCTTGATGCCCCGCGTGGCTTCCAGGTGGTCTATCCAGCGAAGCTGCTCACCTGTGGTGTTGTCATGAGCCACCAGCGTTTCAAAGCCACTTTCAATCTTGGCAATCGCGGCGAGGGTGGACGGCGCAACCCAGGGGGCGCATTTGCGCGACAGGCTGCGGAACTCACGCGGAGAAAGTGGCGCGGGCTCGGCTGGGAGTGACATGGATGTCATCAGGACGATGGCCAGCGGCCAAGCTGCAATAAACATTCCCTATCACCTACCTTTCCAAGCCGCCGGACGGGTTCTGGCCCTGTCCGGCACGCGCTTATCGGGGAGGTTTGTTACTGTGTGATGTTCAAGTTCAGCTTTTCGGTTTCAATTGAAGCAAAGACCGTGTTCGTATCAGCGTGGGTGAGCATCTTGCGCATGCGTGAGTGGCGCGGGCCCGATCAGCCAGCGACATCCGGAGCATCTTGGTACAATGACTCCTGTACAGGATTGCTCGTCCCGGCCGTCCGTTGCTCCTGGAGTGTGGGCCGCGACTTTGGCGTCATGGATGGTACTTCTGTCAGCGCCAAGCCAAGGACAAAATGGGGAGCTTGGCGGGCTTGTTCAGGCTCGGGATCACCGTGGGGAATCGACTAAGGCGATAAAGCGGCCCAACTTTGCCGGTATGCTGCCGGTCGTTAAAGAGCAGCCATGCGCGGCCCTGCACACTCAGATCATTGCTTGAGACGCGAGCTCGTCCGCGAAGCTGGCTCGAGGGCGCAAATCCGCGGCGGCGAGGGTCAACTGGGAAGACGTGGCGGCGCAGCCCATCCTGGTGCGAGCCTCGTTCAGCTGTTCGGCCGCCGCCGCCAAAGGGTGGATCATGCACAGTCCCATCGGCAGATAACCGCACGTCATTGACGGAGTCCGACGGCGCAATGGACAAGCATAGTGACACGCTCAAGATGGAGGAGTTGCAGTAACTGAGAAATGTTAGCCCGGACGTTCACCGCAACCGGCGACCTGCCGGTCGCCGAACAGCATTTGAGGCCGCCGGCCACCTTGGACGAAGCCGGCTTGGCAGGAGACACACTATTTTGCACAAGGCCGCTGCAGCGAATCACGGTCTTCTTCCGCCGACCGCCTCTCCGATCAAGCCAAACGCCGCGCTGCTCAACCATGTCCGAGCTGGATCCACGAGCCGGAGGATATCGAGATGATCCAGGTCCGCAAACTCCAGGATGACCAGGATGCAAGGGCATAGCAGGAAACTTGGCATCCATGAGGTCGAACTTGAGTGATATTGGCAGGCCTGCACCAACGGGGGAGCTCGAAGCGAAAAAGCGAAGGACCACACGGCAGGGTCATGTCGGCGCTTGGACCTGTCTGGTGGCCACGGGCTGCCTTGGTGCGGTCAATTCGCTGGGGATGAAAAGAACAGGACGAGCACGGCCTCACATTGGCCGCACGCAACGGCGAGTGGTATCAAGGAGCAGCTGTTCTGGGTCGGTGCCCCAGGGTTGCTCGGCAACAGGTTTAGACAAGGGGATTCAAGATTGAAGGTGTGCCGTTGAAACATGTTCTTGTCATTGACGATGATGCCGCAATGCGGCGCCTCATCGCCGAGTATCTCACGATGCATGCCCTGAAGGTAACCGCAGTCCACGATAGCAAGCAGTTTGACTATGTTCTTTCACGTGAGCCAGTCGATCTCGTGGTTGTTGACCTTAACCTAGGCCGGGAGGATGGACTTGCGATCGTCCGCAATCTGGCGACAAAATCGGATGTTCCTATCATAGTGATCAGCGGCGACCGGCTTGATGAGGCGGAAAAAGTGGTTGCACTGGAGCTCGGCGCAACCGATTTCATTCCCAAGCCTTTCGGGATGCGCGAATTCTTGGCCCGCATTCGAGTAGCGCTACGCCAGCGCATTTCTAATCCGCGAACCAGAGAGCAGCGCTCATTTCGCTTTGGGGCCTGGAAGCTCAGCGTGAAGCAGCGGCGACTGATCTGTGCGGAGCGTGGCGAGGTCAAGCTTACCGCATGTGAGTTCAATCTCTTGATCGCATTTCTGGAGAACCCCCGCAACGTGCTATCCAGAGAACGGCTTTTGCTCGCGAGCCGTGTGCGTGGAGAAGAGGTGTACGATCGAAGTATCGATGTCCTAATCATGCGCTTGCGCCGAAAGCTGGAGGCTGATGCGGCCAACCCTCGCCTGGTCAAAACATCCCGTGGCGCAGGGTACTTCTTCAACGCTGACGTAGACGTTAGCTACGGAGGCACGTTGGCCGCGTGACAGTGAGCTATGCTGGAGATTGGGGTGACGAGGCTGATCAAGCCTTCCAACAGTACCAGCCTGATCAATTACGGCGAGAGCTACCGGTCCGGAGATCGCATCAGCCCCTCTGTCGTCAAGAGAGCTGTTCTGCTTGACCCCAGCCATGGAGCTCAACGCCCCGCGTCGGAGCGCTCCCTGCTTCTGAAGGAAGCCATTAGGTCCGCTCGGGCTTGATCGGAGGCTTGGCTGATGGACGTCGTGGTTGCTACGCTCAGTTGCCGCCCCATGGCGCGGCTTTGCGGATTATCAGTCCTCTGCCTCTTCGCCGGTCTCAACAGCGCTGTGTAATGTTCATTGTTTATGATGACGCCCCCGCTGTTCACGAGGTTGCTCCTGTCAAGTGTACTCGTCAGTCCGTCCTGGGCCTCGCGCGTCTTGCCCAAGTGCCGTTCAAACGGCGCTGGCGCGACTTGTTGAGCTCGAGAGATGGGTCCCTGCTCTCCTGCGTGGCCATGAGCTTGTGCCGCGGTCTCTTCGATCCTCCTGTCCAAATTTGAAACCGACGCCGGTGCCGCGTGGCGCAGTTCAGACGGAGCAAGCGGCTCGTGACCGGGAAGCGTGCTGATAGTCTGCAAGTGTTCGACTGACATTTGCGATTTCTGTGCGTCGAACGGTGCGGGGGGATTCAGATCAACCACTGACGAATCCGGCGCATCATGATGGCGCGCCGTTGAGTGACCCGGCTGCAGTACCGAGGCACCCAGCATCGACCCACTGCCTCCGGCGTAGGGCGCCGCGGCGTGTTCTTGTCCGCTCCCTTGCACCATGAGTTGCG
>NZ_JAMYKW010000091.1:0-14887 GCF_040317555.1 Mesorhizobium sp. M1406
AGGAAGTGCTCTAGCGCCTATCGGTCGCGCCGCCGTCATGCGCAATTCATATTCAATCATTCGATCGGGACATGGTGATGCTTCCCAAAGGACTGGCGATGCCACGTTGACTGCCGGTCAGCTTTTGGATCATGGAACGACGGTATGATCGCTTCGCCCGTTAGCGCCAATCGCCACCGCTTCCCGCCGATGATCATTGCTCACGCGGTCTGGCTCTATTTCCGATTTCCAGACCAACCAGGGGTGCCGTAGGGCGTTGGTGCATGGGTCCGGACTTGAGGGGATGTCGATCTTTGAAGCGGCAGACTATGCCGTGGCCGCCTTGCGGCGGGCGATTTCGGGCGTGCGCAGGCAAGCATGCGGTTGAGGACGGCGCAGCCGATGGCGACTTCGGTCTGCTGAACTGGAAGCGACCGTGCCCGCAAACGCCGCCCGATGGTGGACTTGTATCGCCCTATGGCGGTCTCGACCAGCGAGCGTTTGTCCATAACCGTTGGAGACCTGCCATTTCATCCGGCCGTCTCTGCCGATTGCGGCGATATGCTGGTCCCTTTGGCCGGCAGGTCTATCGTCGAATGGTTCGACCGCGTTGACACGAGGCGGAATGACGATTGCGGCGGCAGCGCTGTGATCGATGACTGCGTCGTAAGTCGGTTTTCCGTCGTAGGCGCCGTCAGCAGTAAACTGTCCGATCGGACCGCCAATCTGGTCGAGTAGTGGCCTGCTGGATTCGCTCAAGAAGGCTCTGACCGAGCGGGCGGGACTGTCAGGAATTCCGTGTGCGGGCGTCCCGCAGAGGCGGAGGATCGTGCCATCCAGGCCATTGGGAGGGTGATCTGCTCACCGGAGCGAACGACACAAACATCGTCACCCTCGTCGAGCGACACAGCCGGTTCACGATGCTTGTGAAGTTGGCGAGAAGGGACTCGGCGACCGTCGTGGCGGCCCTCGCCGAGAAGATCGGCACTTTGCCCCAAGAGCTGCGGCGCTCGTTGACATGGGACCAGGCCAAAGAGATGGCTCGTCATAAGAGCTTCACCGTCGCAACCGATCTACAGGTCTACTTCTGCGACCCGCGCAGTCCCTGGCAACGCGGCAGCAACGAAAATACCAACGGTCTGCTCAGGCAGTACTTCCCGAGAACAACCAACTTCTCGCAGGTCTCGCAGGCCCAACTCGACGGCATCGCCCTGCGGCTCAATCAGCGCCCCCGAAAAATCCTGGACTTCGAAACGCCGGCCGATAGGCTACAGAAGGTGTTGCAGTGACCGGTTGAACCCACCGCGCGATTTCGGACATATTCTGCTCAATTTCGTCTGCACCTCGGCAAGGCCGGCTAGCTGGCGATGGGCGGCCAGATCGTCGACGCAACGATCGTGGCGGCGCCGAAGCAGCGTAACACCGACGCCGAGAAGCCGACATCAAGGCGGGCAAGGAGTTCGCGGAGCGGGTCCAATTCAAAGAACCAGCTCGATGCCGGCGAGGATGATCCTTGTCGCTTGGTCCGGCAACGGTAAGCGCGAATTTCCCCGCACCTTTTGCTGTTGAGTGCTCTGATGCATGAGGTGTCCACCAAAATAGGTGGACACCTTGTGATGGAAGAAGATGATCGGAAACTGCTGGTAAGGCTTGTTGGTCGGAACGGGCGACGCCGATACGAGCCGGCATCGAAGGACCGTCTTGTCTCGGCCTGCCTTGAGCCTGGCGTGTCGGTATCGAGGCTTGCGCTCGAACATGGGGTCAATGCGAACCTTCTTCGGAAGTGGATAAAGAAGCGCACGGAGACCCAGTCCCTCCCGCCGTCCACATCACCGGCGTTTATCCCGGTTCAGCCTGCACCGCGAGCCGATCGACTTCCGGGCCGGCATAAACAGCCTTGCGGTTCTGGTCCAAGAGACGATGGCGCTCGATCCGTTTGCTCCGGCGGTTTTTGCGTTCTGCAATCGCCGTCGCGACCGGATGAAGCTCCTGTTCTTCGATCGGTCGGGCTTTGTGCTGGTCCTGAAGCGGCTGACCGAGGACAAGTTCCGGTGGCCGCGCCGGGAGGCAGCGGTGGTCACGCTTACGAGCGAGCAATTGCACTGGATCCTCGACGGCATCGATATCGATGCGATGGTCCGCCATCCGCTGCGGCAATATCAGGTTGCCGGTTGAGGGCTCTCGAATTGAGCGGTTGACGCGGCGGCATGCTTTCGATTCAAGAATCTGATGAATCGCCCGGCGAACCGACTGTTGAAGCGTTGATGGCGCGTATTGCTGCGCTGCAGGCGGAGAACCGTCACCTCACCGAACGCGTCGTCAAACTCGAGGAAGAGCTGGCGCTTGCACGACTGCATCGTTTTGCGCCGCGCAGTGAAAAACACATTGACCGTCTCTTCAATGAAGCCGAACAGGCCGCGGATGAGGACGCCGCCGATAACGAAGATGGCGATGTCGTTGCCCTGCCGGACACGGGCTTGCCGGCGAGCGAAGGGGCGACGGGAAAGAAGCGCGGCCGCAAGGCCTTGCCGGAAAACCTGCCGCGCGAGCGCGTCGAGTATGACCTTCCCGACGACCAGAAGGCTTGTCCTTGCTGCCGTCATCAGATGCATCGCATGCGCGAGGCCGTTACCGAGCAACTTCATATCGAGGTGAAGGCGAAGGTTTTGCAGAATGTGCGGTTCAAATATGCTTGCCGCCATTGTGACCGTACCGGCATCAACACGCCGGTCGTGACCGCGCCGATGCCCGCACAACCCTTGCCGGGCAGCATCGCCACGGCTTCGACGCTGGCCTTCGCGCTCGTTCACAAATACGTCGACGGCACACCGCTCTACCGCCTGGCACAGGCCTTTGAGCGCGCCGGCGTTCCTGTCAGCCGAGGCGCTCTGGGCCACCGGGTGATCGGCTCGAGCGAAAAGCACCTGCATCGCATCTATGACGCGCTGAAACTGCGGCTCAGATCGCAAACCCTCATCCATGGCGACGAGACGACGGTTCAGGTGTTGAAGGAAATGGACAGAGCGGCCGCCAGCACCTCGTACATGTGGGCATACCGGAGCGGCCACGACAGTGACGAGCCGATCGTGCTGCTCGATTATCAGCCGGGTCGCGGCCAGGTACACCCGCAGACCTTCTTGGGCGATTACCGCGGCATCGTGATGAGCGACGGCTATTCCGCCTGGCGCACGCTGGAAGGGGCAACGCATCTTGGATGCATGGCCCATTCCAGGCGGCGCTTCGTCGACGCACTCAAAGCGAGAAAGAAGGGTGGCGGGCTGCCGGAACAGGGGCTCCGGTTCTTCGAACAGCTCTACCGGGTTGAAAGGCAGGCGCGGAACGAAATCCCCGATGACGGCGAAACGCGAGATCACTGCATTCGCCGCTTCCGCCAGCAACATAGTGTCCCCATCCTCCATGCTCTCAAGGCATGGCTCGACGACATCGCCCCAAAAGTCTTGCCGGACAGCAAGCTCGGCGACGCCGTCTCCTACACCCTGAACCAATGGGGATATCTGACTCGTTACACCGAGGACGGCAGCATGCCGATCGACAATAATCTTCTCGAGCGTGACATCAGGATTTTTGCCACTGGCCGGAAAAGTTGGCTGTTCAGCGATACCGTCGACGGAGCCAGGGCCAGCGCCGTCATCTACAGCCTGATGTTGACCTGCCGCGCCTGTGGCGTCGAGCCGTTAGCGTGGCTGCGCCACGTCCTCACCGAATTGCCTCAACGCAACGAGGACGCTGATATCTACGATCTGCTGCCCTTCAACTTCGCCAAAGCAACAGCAGCCTGATCAGACCAGATACCGTTCCCAATTCGAAGGCCATCCGTCGAAAGCGCCCGCGTCAACGTGCGGGGAAAATAGCGCTTACCGGCAACGGGGTTCCAGGGGCGAAATGTGTCCCCTCGGTGGCATCGGTCGCGCGTCAAGCACGTCCGAGGGGAAGTGTACCTGCAGATGCTCTTGGCCTGCGGATATGTTCCGCCAGCCACACCCTCCTCCCTCACTGGAACGTTGTCTGGAAGCCTGGCCAATCCTATCGTGCTATCCATGTCCACGGGTGGGCGGACGGCGGACTAAGAGCTGTCGGGGCTACCACCCCACGTGTCCGGACCGAAGTCACCCTTCTTTGGGATCATCACGCCAGCTCCTGTTTCTTCGATCAGTTGAACACGCGTAGGGTATTACTCGAGCGGCTATGCGGCCGGTGCGGCCGCAGGGAGAGAGGCTTTGATGCGCTTCAGCTCGCTGCCGACACTCCCAATTCCGTCCCGCAGCATCTTCCCGATCGTAATATGAGCGAAGGCCGCCGGAGGATTGTCAAGCAGTTGGATGAATTCGTTTCCGTCGAGGTATTGGAAAACGGATTCGATGATTGCTTCACCGCGCTCGATCGCATCAAACCTTGCCTCGGCCACTTGATTAGTAATGTCAGCAAGCTCGTTCGCGACCGCATCATTGATCTCCTGGAAGAGCTCGTCGATCGGAGTCCATGTTCCGCCACGGGCTTTTACATCGTACTTCTCGTTGATTTTGCTCTTCGTCTCCTCCCAATGCACCAGCGCGCCGTCGAGGCGGGCCTGCCATTTATCTTTGATACTCCGAACGGACGCGAGGAAATCCCCTTCCAGCTTATCCGCTTTCTTGAGGCCAAGCACGGCGATCAGCTGATCGTCATTGCGGAGCCGCTGCTCCAACACGGCAATCAGACGCTCCAAAATCTCGCGCCTGTTGGCAGCATGCCCTTCTTCTTTGGGCCATTGCGATGACACCATCATGGCGATCCTGTCGGAGCTCGCGTTTTCCAGAGGATAAGGAAGCCGTCGCTCTTGTGCCTCTGCCTTAGTCATTCGGAACAGGGTTTCTACGACCTCGGCTTGATCGACCGGGTGTCTCGCAACACGGTCGAGATCGATTCCGCCTATATTTATCGCTTCACGCTCAGCGCCGTCGTCAACGCCTGCTTCGTCCGGCTTCGCTGGGCGATCCGTTTTCATCTCGTCGCCATCGGGTGCCTCGTCCACATATTGGAGGTTTCTCCGATTGTCGTCGTAGGCCAGCATCAATAGAAGCCGGCAAGTGAAGTTATGGAGGGCATTTTCCCGCTCTTCAACCGGCGTTGCGGCCAATATTTCCTTGAGCCAATCGGCGATTTTATTTGTCAATGGGCCCAGCTCGGCAGTTTGCATTAACCCCGTTTGCCGACTGATACGATTGGAGTGAGCTGCGATTGACGCTGCCGAAGTGGCTATGGTTTGCTTCAGTCCTTCAGAGAGAGCTTCCGCAGCGCCTTCCGGCAGGTTCTCTTTGACGATTTCCTGATTGTCATCTGAAGGCAGGTCGTCAGAGTTCGCCTTGGCTGCTATTTCAAATCGATTGAGGTCTTCTTCACTCAGGGGTTCAGCCTCCTGGATATCCGGGAGGCTTACTCTCAGGTCCTTGAAATAACGCTTCATCTGGGTCTTGATCGCCGTAAAATTGGCCGTGCCTCCTTTGGCCAGCCGTACGACAATGACGCTGCGCTCGTTCATCGTCCCTGTACCAGATCTCAGAAACTTGAAGTCAACGGGTTCCTGAACACCTTTGGGAGTTTTATAGGGCATATCTTCCAGAATTACCCGCAGGCCCTTCAGGCCTTTCTTCCGCACTAAAACCACCGGCTTCTTTTCGCCGGCAATGACAATAGTGCCAACGGCAAAGCAGAATTCAAGCTTTTTCGCGGCTTGAGCGCTCCTCATCACGGACAAGAACCGCTGCGCCATTTGGGCACTATGTACTTGGCTCATTATATGTCTCCACATTGGTTGTCGTAGATTGAATTACGTTGAATGGACGAAACGGCAAACCATTCGTCCATCGCGACCGACGAGTTCTGTCACCGGCATTTGAGGAAGGTCAAAGCTTTGATCGGAATTTGAGCACGACCATCCCGCTGGTAAATCCTAATTTGGCGTTGACGCCTTTCACGAGTCGTTCGAGGCGTGCTGAAAAGATCAGCGGAAACCAGCGGCATGCCGGAGAGGTGAAAAACGACGTCAGGAAGTCCGCTTCCATGCGGGATCCGCCGTGGCACCCTGCCAGTCCCATCGGCATTTGATCCCTCGGCAATCTCGGAGTGGAGGCTCGTGCAGCTGAAATGCGCCTGTGATGGCATCTTTCCGTTTGAGCGGCAGGACGTACGTGCAGCAGCAACCGAGGGCTCCTCAAATTTGTGGGCATCGGAATCGCGATAGCAGATTGCGAGATAGCGGGTTGTTCAAGTTGTCGGCTTGGAGCATGAATGTCACCCAGTGGCGGCCAGCCGCTATCCGTACATAAACCTGGTCGGTCGCTTCTTGAGGAAGCGTCTTCCCTTCGTCCAATAGTCGAAACAACGCCCAGGGGCCCACCTTCCAAATAGCAGCACGCTCCAAGCCGTTGAAAGTGACCGAAGCGCCACCGAGGCCGCCGACCGTGGGCCAACGGAAACGCACAGGTTTGTATGCTCCTCGTCGCTGCGTGATTTGCTGGCCGTCGATCTCGACCACCACCTCGTCGGTCGACCGATCGGTATCAGTGACGGTGAGCAGAAACTCAATAGACGGCTGACTGCCGGCATCCTTGAACATAGAGTCCCGGATTGCGGCTGCTCGTTTGAATTGTGCCAAGGCCTCTCGGTCGATTTGTAAATTGTCGCTTCCCGTGGACTGTGCCTTCCACGGGCCTTCGGGCCTATCAACAAAGTGAGCCAAGTGCTGCGCAAAAAACGTGTCGATCACGCCGTCCCGGCTGAACAGCCGCCCGAAATCTCCCAATGGAGTGTCTCGACGGGAGCCACGGCTGAAGGGATACCGTCCTGCGGTTGCCCGCTGGCATAACTCGGCAGCACCGTCTGCCCACACGCTAGCGAGATGACGCTTTGCCTCGCTCATGGACAGTTTCGAGCTGAAGCGGCCGACGCTCAGGATCCATTGCTGAATGGGTGGCGGCAGATTGGCGGCTCCTGCTTCGATTTTGCGGATTGCGATAGCCGTTTCGTCACCTTTCTCCAACGAGTTTGATCCGGCGAGGTCCTGCATCTCACCAAGTGATTGGTAAAGAGCAGCAAGATCGCTTACAGCGCTGTCGATCGGCGCTTGAGCACCGGGGGGGCTGTTTGGCGGCACATTGACAAGTTGGTGTAGCCATTGAAAATGCACATCCGTGTAGAGCCAATCATGGCTTTCGGAAGTGCCGGCGACAGGCGGCGATCGGAAGAGCGCCTGAAGGTCGCCGACGGGTAGCTCCTTCTGATCAGTGCCTTTAGCTTCGGTCGGCGTATCGGGCTCGGGCGGTTCACCGAGCTTGGTCTCCTGTGCCGCTGCGGCAAGGAACAAGCGCATCGGCGAGGTGGGTGCTGAAAGCGCGTTCAACGTTCGCAAAGCGTCATCGACACTCGCCATTGGCCGCAGCGAAATGTCATTAATGATTTCGTCCCAACCAAACGCAAACTCCTGAAAGTAGAGATCCATCGCCGCACGTCGCAGCGTCTCTTCCGCTTCACCTGTGGAAGTGGTCGCCTGGTCGCCAAGAACCCAACCTTCTGCAGCAATCGCGTCTGCTACCTGTGGCAGCAGGCGCAGGAATGTCCCATGGAAACCGGCTCGGGTGTAAATACCGGCGATGCCATTGTTGAGGGGCTGTCCTGATTTGCGCATCAAGACGTCCCCCACCATCGGTCCGGCGTGGTCGGACAGACGCCATGTTGGTAAGTTAGCGGCCTGAGTACTGTTTGTGATGATGTTAAGCACACGACGCGGCATCGAGAGGGCCTGGAGTTTTGCGCGGCTCTTTTCGATCAGTTCGCCATTGAGGCTGATACCTGGCAGCGGGTTGTCCAAAAGGGCATCGAGGTGATCGGCCAGCGACCGGCGAAGGGCGGCATCTGCCTCAGCCGGAAACAGCAGTTTCCAGTCGAGGGTCATCCACTCATTGATGTCCCCGGGCTCGAACGGGCCACGTCCCCCAAGCATCAGATAAATTTTCAGCGCCTGATAGAGGAACGGAAGATCGTCCTGGTGTTCCGCCACCAGTGTTTCCAGTCGGAAAACTAGGCGCGGCAGCAAGATCGTCCTTACGCCCCGGCGATAGGCCGCATGCGCTTGTATCTGAAAGTTTTCACTTTGATCTAGACCTAATCCCGAGAAGTTGTTGTCCGCTCTGGCGGCTTCGTCATAATCGGTCTTCACGGCGCGTAGCCGATCCAGCAGCGGCAGAACTGGTCGGAGATCGCTACTGTCTACCCGGTCAAGGGGGAGTTTCCCCGCTTCCTTGGCATAGCTGCTGACCGCAAGACGAGCCCCTTCCATCAAGTGGACATTGCGACTGTAGCTGACTATCAAGAAGGCAGCCGCTGAGGCCATAGCTGCCGCGATTGTCGTGCACAGGCTATATCGAAGCCACCGCTGTCGCCGTTCGACACGGGGATGGGCTTCAACAAGTCCAGCGTTGGCGAAGACGACCTGGCGAAGCAAACGAGTGATGAAATAACTACGCTTCTGGTCGGGTGAAATAGGGGTGGCCCGCAGAGAGATGCCGAAGGTCCGAGACCTGGCCCCCGCAATGCGATCAAAGGGCGCACCCACTTGCATTCCGCTCACGAAGTAGATGCCGCGGAGCAAGATCGGGTCCTCGTAGGCGTTGCGACCGAAGGCCTCCTGTAGAAACTGATAGGATAGATGCTTAAGGCTTGCGACCTGCTGTGGGAAGCCGAACACAAGCGCGCGACGGTGAATGTTGCTCTCTTGCTGCAGTCGTTCAAGCAGCCTGTCATTGAGGCGCCCGACGAGTGTGTCATATTCTGCTGCGTAAGATCCCATCGGATCGCGTTCACTTTCCGATGGCGCGAAAGTGAAACCCCACACGGCCTCGCGGCCCTCGCGGCCAAGGTCGTCGAAGAACTCGTTAAATCCCGCAATTAGATCGCTCTTGGTGAGCAATATATAAATCGGCAGCCGCAATCCGAATTCTCGATACAGATCAAGGATCCGCTGCCGGATGCATCTGGCGTGATCGAAGAGTACCTCCTCGGAGGACGAACTCAGCTCGTTTATCGCGATTGATACCAACACCCCGCTCAGCGGCTGGCGCCGACGGCTGCGGCTAAGGAGGCGAAGAAAGCCCTGCCAGACCGCTTTGTCCTGTTCCAGGTTGCGTTTCTGAACCACGTAGTATCCGGGAGTGTCGATGAGTACGGCGTCATCGGTGAACCACCATTCACAATTGCTGGTGGCCTTGACCACCCCGATCGATTTCCGGCTGAGTTTTTCCGCCAATGGGAAGCTGAGGCCGGAATTGGCAAGGGCAGTGGATTTTCCCGATCCAGGCGTACCGATAATCACGTACCACGGCAGTTGATCGAACCACCGCTTGCCGAGAACGCCGTGACGACGAAGCCGCTTGCGCGTAATACGAGTTTCGCGAAAGCGAGCTGACATGGCCTCCAGTTCTGCTTCGGCAGCGGCGCTGGCTCGCGCTCCGCCCCAATCGGAAGAAGCCGATCCTGCACCATCCGCCTCGTTTTGATTTGTCCGGATCCCGTCCAGCATGCCGGACGCTCGTGTAAGGAAAAAGCCTTCAACGTTGCCCTGGATCATGCAGATGACCACGTAGGCGATCGGCATCAACGTTGACGCCGCAAGTTGCTCACCAAGGCTGTCAAGTGGGATGTACCCTCCAATTGAGAGGTGCCGTCCAAAAATAAAGATCACAGCACTCACCAGGGCGGCTGCTGCGATACCGAGCCATTTGCCCTGGAGCGCTCTCTTGAATGACTGCATGGGCTAACTCTCAGTTTGGCTTCGTAATTATGATTTCGATCCGCCGGTTCTTGGCGCGGCCTTCTGGCGTCTGGTTCGAAGCGATCGGTTCTCCGCTCCCTCTGCCCTTTTCCCGCACGTGGCCCGGCTCACTCATCGTCGATCTGATAATCTCAGCCGCTGCCTTGGCACGCGCCATTGAGAGGTCTTGGTTGGAAGGATAGGCACGAGATTGGATCGGCATCGAGTCTGTGTGTCCGGTCAAAAGAACCGCCCCGGGCTGCTCGTTCAGCGCTCGCCCAATCCGCAGAAAAAGCGAGACGAACGAATCCTTCACGATCGAACTTGCGGAGTCGAACATCCCTGAGGCACGGATGGTAACCAGAATCTGCTGCGCGTCCTCGGTGACAGCGACCAGCCCATCGCGGATTTCGGCACCGAGAAAGCGACGCAGTCGATCGCCATTCATGAGGACTGGGGACGGTGCTGCGGTCCTCGCCAAACTCACCGCTCCGCGCGGCGGCAGAGTTGCGAGTTTGGCGAGGACCGCATCCGACTGGCCATCGAGTGCAAATAATAGCCAGGTATAGAGCGACAGGAGGGCTACTGCCCCGAAAGCGCCGGCGGCCCAAGATGGGACGAATCTGCTGGACGGTCTCCGCGCTGTGGCGCGTTCTTGCCAGTGTGGGGATATGTCACGCTCGAAGTCACCGCGCGCTGCCCGAATCAATCGGTACGTGTCCTCGCACAGCACGCTAAGTTCGGAGGCTCCTCGCGCGGCCACCCGGAAGCGACCTTCGAAGCCCAATCGCATGCAGTAGTAGAGCAACTCCAGCAGATCGAGGTCGTTTGCCGCGGTTTTTTTCATTTGCTCTAGAAGCTCGAAAAAGCGGTCGCCGCCCCAGGTCTCGCTGAACAACGTTCCGACCATGCTTCGCGTTGTCCAGACGCTGTGGCTACCCCAAGCCGTATTCAGAACGATGTCATCGATCGTGGCACAAAGAGCGTATTTGCTGATCTTGATTGCCCGAATCGGCAGTCCGAGCGACATTATCCGACGCTCGAATGCATCGATCCCTCGCAGCACCTGCAGGCGCAACTCCTCGACATCAAGTTGATCCGTACTGCTCTTGAGGTGAGCACAGAGGCCCAACAGCGCTGCCGCAGCCGCGACCAGCGGATTGAGCCGGTGAAGCGTTAGCGTTTCCCAGAAAGGCTGGTCTGATATCGGCGGTGACGAAAGAGCCGAAGGCCCAGGGCCGACTGCAAGGTCGGAACTTAAGACGGTACCCTCAGTCGGTATGGCTACCGATTCCATTGGGCGGACTCATTTATCACGGCTTTGCCTTGTGCACGCTGGAGGCCAAAACTCGACTCAACATTCCGAAGCGTTTCAGTCTCGATGTCGGATACGACGGCATCGAAGACTCGGCAGTACTCGTCCCAAAGCCTGGCTTTCCGGCTGCCGGGCCAGAACTTCCTGGTCCGCACAAGCGAGGCCTTGATCGCTTCAGGGCAGAGGCGTTCACGGACACTGAGTAGAGCCTTGTGCAGTGCCGTTAGCATCGAACCCTCATGCGCTTTGATGTCAGCAAAGGCCTGCTCGACGGCGAGGTGTCCATGAAGGAGCCGCGGGATATCGGTGCATAGAGCCCCGCGCAAGGCGCCCTTGGCATTCAGCATGAACTTCAGGGTGTTTTCGATCGGCTGCGCGGTGCTCGTACACTGAAGGCCGGATTCTTGCAGGGCGTGCTCGCAAGCGGAGACGGTGCTGCTGAGACCGACGAAGGAATTCAGAAGCATCCGCCCAGCACGATCCATGATGGTTGAAATATCGGTTTGCCCGAGATCTGCCAACGATAGCCCACAGCCTGAAAGAAAGGCCGCTATAGCAGCATGGTTTTCGCCGCCAGAATTGGTCTGCCCAACCACCATCAAACAAGACGGCTCCTCAGGAGTCGGCGGTGGCAGGCCCAGGCCGGATTCTACAGGAGGCTCCTTGTTGACGCTGGTCAAGCTTGGCCCATTTGTCGACGCCTGTTTCTCTCTGAGCTCTGTCGCAAGATCCCAGTCCTCCGGGATGGTCTCGACGCAGGTCGCTGGTTGCACGAAGACGCCGGCCTGGTCCGGTATATGATCTGGATAACTGTCCAGCTGCCAGGCGCCCGCGGTGGCTGGCGATAAATCTTGCTCAGCATCCAAGAACGACGACGGCGGAAAGTCTCTATCGAAGGGCTCGACGAACAATTCCCCGAGTCGAGTGGTCTTACCAATCGATATGGCAGGAGCCATTTCAACCACCCCCAGAAGATTCGACGCCTCAAGCGAGCCTACAGTGTGCGGCTCGCCTTCGGCGGAATCCTCCATGGAAGCAGCATCGACCTTGACCATGTAGCTGCCAATTCGAACGATATCACCGGCCGTCAAGATAACAGGCAGGTCCGACGGCAGCGGCTTAGCGCCGTCGTTCAACGATGTGCCATTGCCGCTGCGCTTGATCAGTACGAAATTCCCCTCCTCACGCTCGATCAAAAGGCGGTGCGTCGAGACTGTTTGCTGATCATCCGACAAAACAAACCCGTTGTCCTCGGACAAGCCGATGGACATTCCCTCGTTTGACTCAATCAGCAACTTGATGCCTCGGCTACCCGATAGGCCGGCTTCCGCATTTGTTACACGTAGAATGAGTGGCATGTTGAGCCTGCATTCTCCAAAGGTGGCTATTGGGACCGAATGGCCCAGAGTGCCATTTCGAGATTTGGGAAATCACCGGCCACGTGCAGCGCCAAGCCAGCGGAATGAGGCATGTCCTTCCAGAGGCGGCTCTGCTGATCGATCTCAAAGTAGGTGACGCCGACATGGAAGGGTATCTGCCGTGGGGCGACCGGGAGACGGTTGATGCTGATCCCCTGCAGCGCGACATTGACCAGCTCTTTGATCTTCTCAGCCGGGCCGATCTTAATTTGGGCCGGAAACTCGCGCTGTAGCCGCTCGGTTTTGACATCGGCACCTACGGCCAGCACGAAGCTGGCAGTCGTAAACAGCGAACGGTCTTGCACCTCGGCGAGATGGACACCGTGTTTGTATTCCTGCAGCGGCAATGGTATCGCCGTGCGTTCTAGTACAGTGCTAAGCGAGGATCGAATAGAGCTGATCACCGGCACAAAAGCGTGCGACAGAGCATCGTGCTTGTAGCCGACGAAGGTCGGGGGACGCTTTTCAGTCCGGGAAAACGTGGCCAGTTCACCGGCCAGCTGGACCGTCAGGCCATACAGCCTCATCGGATGCACGCCTGGGATTTTTGCAAGGTGGTCGAAGTAGGGCTCATAACGATTGATCGCCTGGAGCAGAAGGAAATCAGCTATCTCGGCCACCCCGCGCGTGCCTGACTGCGACACCCGGGCTGCCAGCGCCTCACCACGATGGTGAAGCAAGCCGGTGATTTCCGTCACGTAATTGGATAGGACAGGGGAACTGGCGCAGTCAGGAGTTGGTGGGATGTAGTTCTCATCGAGAATGATTTGACCGTCGGCCCGGACCTCAATTAGGCGGGCTATAGGAAGACAGGCGAACCCAGCGCGATTTGCTGCGTCCGGTAAGAGCTGAAAACGCAGCCGCGCCACCTCAATGGAGGCGCCGCCTCGCTCGCCCGCATTTGTGTCGACAAGATCTTGGACTGCAACCTCGAAGCGGGTCGGGACGTCGATTTCTGCTCGCGCATCCGTTTCCACCGCCCCTGGTTGATAGAGGGACACTGCCAAGTGAATAAGCGAGTCGCGTAGATGGCCCGGAACCCCGTACGGAGTGGGCTGGTCGGCGTCATCTGGAATGCTGAACGGAGTCCCGTCCGGCAAAACGCCACACGCTGTTTCGATAGCGATCTTACCCAAGCCAAGCAGTTCGCGATTGAGCCGGAGCTGCGTAATGCCCCAACCATAGCCATGCAAAACGGCCGTTCTGCTGCGCACCAGCTTTTCGACATAACGGTCGTTTTGCTGAAAATGTTGCGGCCGAAGGAATAGCCCCTCCGACCAAACGACCTTATTGTCCCAAGACATCCGCCTGGCTCCGCGCCTTCGATAAATCGAGTCTCCAATGAGGCAGCTCTAAAGCGTTTTCCTGAGACCTTACATGCGCAGTTGGTATGCAGCCATTAGCGACAGGAATGCAGGCTCGCTCTCACCATGGCTGCATATCAATTTCGCATGCCACATGAGCCCTGATCATCGCCCAAGACATGGAATGCCACGGATGTGTTGCAACGTTTTGATTGCTGGTCACGCTATGGCAAGACCCCTTCGATGTTCGGAGGATTAGATGTTCAAGGGCCGCCTGTTTGACCTCAGTGATCCTGCTTTGCGTTCGCTGGTACTTGGCCTACAATCTCTGTGACATCAAATCGCTTGCAGGATCCGATCGTTCCCGGCGTCGGCTGAAGCCGATCCGGATCCGCAAGGGCAAATACCTGAATAACCGGATCGAACGGGACGATCGGCGCATCAAGTGCCGCATCCGTCGACTTTCTGGCAGGGCGAACTGCCTTGGAGAACGCGCTGGCGTCGTCCGGTTATAGGCGCGGTTGAAGCCGTCCAGCAGGATTTCGAGATCGGCATCACCAGCAACGTTGATGCCGAGGACCTCACTGAAGGCGTGGGGCGTCCGACTGTCGAAGCGGATCGGCATGAAGAAGGCCAAAGTGGCGGTCGCCAGGAAGATCGCCGTTCTGCTCCACTGTATCTGGGTCGACGGCACCAGCTTTGAGTGGGCAGCGAAAAGATGGCCTAGCAGCTTGACCGCAAACCAGTTCTCAGACCCCTAAAGAAGCCCGTGATGTCCCCGCCGGGACGATGGTTGTGGTGACCTCGTTGAATCGGCTGACGTCAATTTCGAACGTCGTTGCACACGTTGAGGCGCCCGACTCATCATGAGGCATTGACCTCGGAACGGACCATGACTCGGCGATGACAGCGCGAAACCGGATTGACAATGTGACCTGAGACCGATCTTTGCTCCAGTTCAATGGAGAGTCCGAGGCTTCATTGATCCGATACCATTCTTTGGACCGCCGGAAGGTGGAGTTTTCCGGCTGTTTCACGATGGCGGGCTGACGGCGCCATCGGGATT
>NZ_JAMYKW010000092.1:0-14564 GCF_040317555.1 Mesorhizobium sp. M1406
ACGAAGCCATCGTCGAAACCTCCAGAATCAACAATGGCAGCTACAGAATCACATACGATTCAACCGCATCAAGCCATTTTCCGGCTTCGCTTCTTCACACTTGACCACAGCACGAAGCAAATGTGTGCGCACGCTAGCCTCAAGGGGGAGGGGATCGTCCAGTACCATCGGCGGGATTTCCACCGTCGCGGCAGGCTGATAGGCTCGACCAGTGCCGGGAGGAGAGAGCGATGCCAGTCAATCTCGACGAGCTGAAGAATGCCAGCAATTTGCGCGGACATGGATCGCGCAATGGCGGTGTCTTCGTAGCGCCCGTCGACGGCAAGGCGCATGTCTCCGGCGAGCGCACCGTGCCGCTGCTGAACAAGACGATCCCCGCGCTGTTTTCCGACACTGCCAGCAAATATGCCACGCAAGATGCCGCCGTCTTCGTCGACCAGGACAAGCGCTTCACCTGGAGCGAACTGTCGGACACGGTCGACGCGCTGGCCGCCGGCTTCCTGGCACTTGGCCTGGAAAAGGGCGATCGCGTCGGCATCTGGTCGCCCAACCGATGGGAATGGCTGGTGACGCAATTCGCCACCGCCCGCATCGGCCTGATCCTGGTCAACATCAACCCGGCCTACCGGCTGACCGAACTGGACTACGCGCTGAACAAGGTCGGCTGCAAGGCGCTGGTCACGGCGGCCAAATTCAAGACATCGGATTATCTCGGCATGATCGAGACGCTGGCGCCGGAGATCGCGAAGGCCACGCCCGGCAAACTCGAGGCGCAAAAACTGCAGGCGTTGAAGATCGTCATCCGCATGGGCGAGGACAACTCACCCGGCATGTTCAATTTCGGTGATGTGCTGGCCATGGCAGGCCGCGACGAGCATGACAGCCTCGATCGCATCTCGGAGGGGCTTAAGCCGGGCGAGGCCATCAACATCCAGTTCACGTCAGGCACGACAGGAGCCCCCAAGGGCGCGACGCTGACCCACAACAACATCGTCAACAACGGCAATTTCGTCACCTCGGCGATCAAACTGACCGTCGACGACCGGCTCTGCATCCCGGTGCCGCTCTATCACTGCTTCGGCATGTCGATGGGCACGATAGGCTGCGTGTCGAAGGGCGCCACCATGGTTTTCCCGGGAGAGGGGTTCGACCCGGGCGCCACGCTGAAGGCGGTGGCTCAGGAACGCTGCACCGGGCTCTATGGTGTGCCGACCATGTTCGTCGCGCTGCTCGATCACCCGGACTTTTCATCTTTCGATCTCTCCAGCCTGCGCACCGGCATCATGGCCGGCTCGCCATGCCCGATCGAGGTGATGAAGAAGGTGGTGTCGCTGATGCACATGGAACAGGTGACCATCGCCTATGGCATGACCGAGACCAGCCCGGTCTCGTTCCAGAGCGGCGTCGATGACCCGCTGGAAAAGCGCGTTTCGACGGTCGGGCGCGTCCACCCGCATGTCGAGGTCAAGGCGGTCGATGCCGATGGCGCCACCGTCGCCGTCGGCGCGCCGGGCGAGCTTTGCACACGTGGGTATTCCGTGATGAAGGGCTACTGGGACGACGAGGAGAAGACCCGCGAGGCGATCGACGCCGACGGCTGGATGCACACCGGCGACCTCGCCACCATCGACGCCGAGGGCTATTGCAACATCGTCGGCCGGGTCAAGGACATGGTCATCCGCGGTGGCGAGAACGTCTACCCGCGCGAAGTCGAGGAATTCCTCTACCGCCATCCCAAGGTCAAGGAAGTGCAGGTATTTGGCATTCCCGACGCCAAATACGGTGAGGAACTGTGCGCCTGGATCGTGCTCAAACCCGGCCAAATCGTCACCGAGCAGGAAATCAAAAACTTCTGCGCCGGCCAAATCGCCCACTACAAGATCCCGCGCCATATCCGCTTCCGAACCGAATTGCCGATGACGGTGACCGGCAAGCCGCAGAAGTTTTTGATGCGCAATGCGATGATCGAGGAACTTGGGTTGGTGACGCAGAGGACGGCGTGAGTATAGGCTTTCCGCAAGGTTCGCAGAAACACACAGGGCTTGCATGAGTGTTTCGCGCGATCGGTGACTTCTTATGCGATGCCGTTGGCCGCCTTGGTGATGGCTGTCGCAGTCAGAGCCAGCGGGCTGTCGGTGGACGAAGGTTCGCCGAGCGTCAAGATCCTCGTCGGAGCGCTTTCGAGTGCGATCATGTTTATCACCATTTTCGTGGTGCTCGACCACGCCGAAGCGGTAGCTCGGCGAGTAGGGGAGCCTTACGGTACGTTGGTGCTGACTTTTGCCGTGACGGCAATCGAAGTGTCGATCATCGTTTCCATGATGCTGCATGGAGAGAACAATCCTACGCTTGCACGTGAGTCCGTCTTCTCGACGGTGATGATTACATCCACCGGCGTTGTCGGCACGTGTCTCACGCTTGGCGGCTGGCGCCATCGCAAGCAGGCAATCGTTCGACAAGGGACCAGCGCATATCTGGCGGTTCTGGCCGCGCTGACCGTCATGACGCTTATTCTGCCGACCTACACACGAACTACGGAGCCGGGCACATTTTCAGCAGCCCAACTTGGTTTCGTGAGCGTACTTTCAGTGCTGCTCTATGCAGGTTTCGTGTTCGCGCAGACTGTCCGGCATCGCGACGACTTCATCGAAGGACAAGCACACGATGTTTCGATGCGAACCGCCCCGCACGAAAGCATCTCTGCCAGCGCTCTGCTCCTGTTAATCGGGCTGATCGGAATTGTCATGCTCGCCGAGCAAGTCGCCGCAAGCGTTGAAGATGCGCTCGTTACCTACCAGGTGACCCAAGCTGACGCTATTGTGGGAGCATTGATCGCGGGGTTGGTTTTGATGCCAGAGGCCATTTCGGCGGTTCGTGCTTCACTCAACAATGAGCTGCAGCGCGGCTTGAATGTCGCGATGGGTTCGGCTTGCGCTACAATTGGTTTGACAATACCTGCGGTCGCGGCCGCCAGCCTGCTGACGGGAAGGGGTTTGACCCTGGGGCTCCCGGCGACCGACACAGTGCTTTTGATTTTGGCGCTTTTCATATGTAGCGTAAGCTTTAGCAATGAAAGAACGACATTCCTGACCGGCATGGTCCATCTTGTATTATTTTTTACTTACGTATTTCTGATATTTATACCATGAAAGCTTAATCGTTGCACCGTGGTCGCGGACCGATGTATCTCGTCTGAATAACGTAACGAGAATGGACTTGATTTGCAGCCGATCAGCCGTCGAGATATTCAGCACGTCGAACTGACGAAAGGCGGGTAAGGTTGGTCATTGGTGGCACCAGCGCGCGGGCTCACGGTTTCGGCTAAGGGATATCTCTCAACACCGAAGCAAGGTCACCCTCGTTTAAAATTCGGGACGGTCCGCCATATTGCGAGCCTCCTAAGATATCCCACTGTCTTTCGCTGTGAACGGTGCCTTTCCGATAACATGCAAAGGTAAATGCAGCTCAAAGACGTGGCCTCAAGTCCTTGGCCATTGTCGTCGCCCGGCCCATCATCGCATTTGTCCCTGCCACAAGGGCAATCCACTTTCTGCGGCGAAGTCTCTATCCTCGGCGTAGATCGGCTCACCTCTTCTCACCACCCGTCGAAGCAAAGCCGCATCTTCGTCGGCATGATACCGAAAGGCATTTCGGCTGTCGTACCCATGCCCGGCTTGGGACAGGGAAAACCCGCTGACGACAACAGGAGCGAAACCGGCGAACCGCGCCAGCATGATCGCGAAGGCTCCGGTGGAGATTTTCCGGTGCCAACCGCGGGACACATGATATTTGCCGCTGAGCCGCCAGACGATGTTGGCAAGCTGCCATTTGGTAAGCGCCTGCAAGGTGTCATAACCATAGTTGAAGGTGCGACAACCAGCTTTCAGCTTGTCCTCGACGTCCGGCCAAACCGGGATGATCAGATGCTTTGCCCGCCGTCCTTTTAACAAATCACGCTTGTAATAATCCTGCTCGCCCTCGCCGACTAAAATGCCGCGGCGGATCAGGGCGATATCAGGAACGGGGAGGCTAAAGGTTTCCGCCAAAAGCTGGGAAGCATTGACAGTCACAAGTGCCCAATCGGCATTATGTCCCTCCGGGAGGCGAAAATTCGGCGCCGACCCCATTACCAAGGCGGGACCCGTGACGCTGGGCAAGCGAAGAATTGGCTTTGTGAAGACTGGCAACAGATTCGAAAGCGGAGTTTTCATGCGGGAATCTGAACCGCATGTTCCTCAAACGCACGCAGAATGCTCTCTTCTCGGCTCCACAATTCGTCCCAGTGCGTGGCGCCGGGCCAGTCCGCAAACCAAGGGCCGCCGAGCGTATAGTGCGCCAGCGAGACATCGGCGGGGTCGAGTTCGGAAGCCGAAGCCCCAACGAGGTAGTTCCATGCGAGAGGCAATTCCCCGATCTCATGGTCCTCAAGCCATTTGAAGGCGTGGAGGTCACGCCCGGGCCACGTGTTAAGCATTTCGTTGGTCAGCCGTTTGTTGGCGGGATGATCTAGATTCCACAAAACGACCGATGACCAGTTTTTGCGGCGATAGAACGTCTGCGTTTGTCCGTCCATCTTGACCGCTTCGGATTCTCGTTGCTGGTGCTTAACCGCCATGATCGCGTAGGAAGGATCGACCAGGTCGAGCAGCTTGACCGGATCCTTTAGAAACAGGACGTCACAATCGCAGAACATGGCCCAGCCGCCTTGCCGCACAAACGGAACTGCAAAGCGCGATATGGCAAACTCCGTCGCCATCGGTGCCTCGGAAATCGGGCACCAGAGCCTACCATCACGTACCTCCATCGGTCGCTTCATGATTCCTTTGGCTTCAAGGTCTTTGAGCACGAGTGGCCGTATCTGCAATGGCGTACTTGTCCGCCGGTAGGCGCTCCATCGCGCTACGTCCAGGACTCGGGCTTCGCGTGGATCATACCCAATGTAGATTGGTATCATGTGGCAACTCTATAATTGGATGTGAATTTACTCGTGCATGACAGCACTGGAGAACCGAAGTAAGCGCATCACCTCGTCGCGGTGGCGACCGTACAAACCAGGACGTCGCAGACGGAAGATTGCATGTTCCAACCCAGGGGGAGATGACGGAATTTCGGCTCATGCAGCCAGAGACCTCCGGAGCAGAGTTTGTCGCTTCAGCATGCGCCTGAACCCAGGCAATGATAGGCAAATGTCGCGATCGCCGCAACGGTCTGGCCCATCGTCTCGCCGCGACGCGAGTGCCGCCGGTCACCGAGACGCTCACGCGCCGGATTTGAGGTGATCGATCAAGGCGCGCAGCTTCGGCAGGATCTGGCGCTTGCCGGGATGATAGAGGAAGACGCCCGGCGTCGTGGCGGCGACGCCGTCCAGCACCGATCTGAGTTTTCCTTGGGCTATCGGACCTTCGGCGACGGGTCGCGGCGTCTGTGCCAGCCCAATGCCCTGCATCGCGGCCCCAAGCAGTGTCGGATAGTCGTGCGCGATCAGCGGGCCGGAGACCACCGCCTCGATTGCCTCGTTGCCGTCAACGAAGGACCAGGGCGCGATGGCGCCGTTCGAGCGGCGCAATCGCAGGCAGGCGTGGTGGCGCAAGTCGTCCACACGCTCGGGGCTGCCGTGGCGCTCGAGATAGTCCGGACTGCCGACAACCACGAACGGGAACGACGGCGTCAGCCGCACAGCGACCATATCGGGCGCGATGAACTGGCCGAGGCGGATGCCGGCATCGAACCCGCCGGTGGCGAGATCGACCATTTCGTCGCTTGCGGCGATCTCCAGTTCGATCTCGGGATAGGTTCGGCAGAAAGACGCGATCATCGGCTCAAGGATCAACGGCACGACGGCGCGGGGTACGGACAGGCGCAGCAACCCGGTCGGCCGTTGGCCGAGGTCACGCGCGGCTTCGCCTGCCGCGACGAGTTCCTCGAAGGCAGGGCCCGCACGGTCGAGGAACCGCTGACCGGCCTCGGTCAAACCGACGCTCCGCGTCGTGCGCACGAACAGCGCCGCACCCGTGCGGGCCTCCAGCGTGCGTACCGCTTGGCTCACGGCCGACGGCGTCACGCCGAGATCGGCGGCGGCACGGCGGAAGTTGCGGCGCCTGGCGACGGCCAGGAACACCTCGACGCCCTCCAGCGCACCGTGTCGAACTGTGTAGTTGTGCTTCATAGGTTGTGATGATTACACCGGCTAGTCGAACTATGAAAGCTGGCTTAGAGGTAACCGACTGGCTGGGAGGCTGCGTGAACCAGCTGTTGACAGGAGGCCAAATGTCCACGGAAATGCTGTTCCAGACCCATCTCGTTCTAGGCTACGTCGCGTGGCTGCTTTGCTTTGGCGCATATGGTCTGCCGTGGCTGAGCTCAATGGACCGGGTCGCCGCGCAACGTGCGATCGCCACCCTGCACAGCTTCCGCTTCTTTGGCCTCGTGTTCATCCTGCCGGGCGTCGTTAGCCGCGATCTGCCGGCCGGCTTCGCCGTGTTCGCCGCCTATGGCGACTTCGCGACAGGGGTGCTGGCGATGCTGGCGCTGCTCACGGTGAGGATACCACCGCTCTTCTGGCCGCTCGTCGTCGCCTTCAACCTTGTCGGAATGGCCGAGCTCGTCGTCGATTATTACCACGCCATCCAGGTCGGCCTCCCCGCGCACGCGGAACAACTGGGCGCCGCCTACGCGATCCCGATCATCTACGTGCCGCTGCTGATGATCACGCACATCGCCGCATTCTATTTTCTGCTGCGTCCTCACCAGAACGCGACCGGAGCCATTGCAGACGATGCGGCTGTTTCATAGAGCATCCGGAGGTCCGTTTCGGGTCCTAACGACCACCGGCCCCACTGTGCCTTTGACGGCAAGAGCATCCACCAAGGAAAAAGGCGCGGACCCGGGCCCGCGCCTTTTTCTCGTTCAGCCTTTCGAAGCTCAGTCCTTCTCGAAGATGCGCGCCTTGGCGACGACGCCGGCGATGGCGCCGCCGATCAACGGTGCGACGATGAAGAGCCAGAGCTGGCCGATCGCGGCAGTTCCCGAAAACAGCGCCGGGCCGATCGAGCGGGCCGGGTTGAGCGACGTGCCGGTCACCGGGATGATGGCGAAATGCAATCCTGCCAGCGTCAGGCCAATGACCAGCCCGGCAAAGGCCGTCGAGTGCTTTTCAGCCGTGACGCCCAGGATCACCGTGACGAAGGTGAAGGTGCCGATCACTTCCCACAGGAACGCCGAGCTGACGCCCCATTTCGTCACGTCCCAGCCATTGGCGCCGAAGCCGCCAGTGTGTCCGCCGGTCTGGCCGGAGACGATGATCCACAACGCCAGCGAGGCGAGGATGGCGCCGATGACGTGCGCGATCCAGTAGGGGATGACGTCCTTGGCCGGCAGCCGGCCGGCAAGGAAGACGCCGAGCGTCACCGCCGGATTGAGATGCGCGCCCGAAATCGGGCCGATCGCATAGGCCGCCGCAATGAGGCCGATGCCGAACGCCAGACCGATGCCTTCCTGGCCAAGCGGCAGCGCACCGCCGAAGCCGCCCGTCACCACAGAAGCCGTACCGATGAACACCAATAGAAATGTGCCTAGAACTTCCGCCAGATAAGTTTTCATTGCCCTCTCCTCGTAGCGATCCGCCGGTCCGCCTTTTCCGCGCCGCGAATCATGGCGCCAAGAGTATTCTCAACTGAAAAACTTGGGAAGCAGAGCGGTTGCGTCACATGCCATGCTTGAAGTCGCCGGTCACGAATATTAGAGACCGTTCATCTATTGATCGATCTGCTGCCGCCGGCTTAGGGCATATACTGGTTGGCTCGCTGGTCTCGGTTTGGATTACCTCGTCGTCGCCAGTCGGAAGCGGGGTTCAATCCAGGCGCGAAAGGCTCTAAGAGCAGGCCAAGATCACGTGCTCGATTTGATGGAATGACGAATGCGACTGGGCGGACGGCTGGCTGCGGCCATCGAAGTGCTGGAAGACATCGGCCGACGCCACCGGCCG
Organism: Mesorhizobium sp. M1406; assembly: GCF_040317555.1. NCBI lineage: Bacteria > Pseudomonadati > Pseudomonadota > Alphaproteobacteria > Hyphomicrobiales > Phyllobacteriaceae > Mesorhizobium > Mesorhizobium sp. M1406. The sequence continues at coordinate 7,985 of NZ_JAMYKW010000092.1, forward strand.
GTGGCGGACGCGCTGAAGGATTGGGGCCTGTCGCATCGCTTCGCCGGCGGCGGTGACCGCGCGGCAATCGGCAACATCGTCTATGATGCCTTGCGCCACAAGCGTTCCGCCGGCTGGCTGCTGGGCGAGGACACGCCGCGCGCCATCGGCTTCGGCGCCCTGCTGCTCGAATGGGGCCAGACCGCACAATCGCTTAACGACGCGCTCGATGGCGACAAGTTCGCACCGCCGCTGCTGACCGCCGCCGAGCTTCAGGCAATCGCCGAACGCCGGCTTGCCGATGCGCCGGACACGGTACGGGCGGATGTTCCCGACTGGTGCGCGCCGCTTTTCGAACGAGCCTTTGGCCCCATTTGGGTCGACGAGGGAGCGGCGCTGGCGACACGCCCGCCGCTCGATCTCAGGGTCAATACGTTGCAGGCCAATCGCGACAAGGTGCTGGCCGAACTGTCGGGAACCGGCGCGAAACCCGCCGCCATCGCCCCGCACGGTATCCGCATCCCGCCGATCGACGGCGACGGCAGGCACCCGAACGTCCAGGCCGAGCCGGCGTTCCAGAAAGGCTGGTTCGAGGTCCAGGACGAAGGCTCGCAAGTGGCGGCCGCCCTTGCCGGGGCCGAAGCCGGCATGCAGGTGCTGGATTTCTGCGCCGGCGCCGGCGGCAAGACGCTGGCGCTGTCGGCTTCGATGGGCAATACGGGCCAGATCTTCGCCCACGACGCCGAAAAGGCGCGGCTGGCGCCGATCTTCGACCGCATCCGTCGTTCGGAAAACCGCAATATCCAGATCGTCACCAAGCCGACCGAACTCGCCCCGCTCGGCAACCACATGGATATCGTGCTGGTCGATGCGCCCTGCACCGGCAGCGGTACCTGGCGGCGCCGTCCAGATGCCAAGTGGCGGCTGACGCAAAGACAGCTCGACGCCCGCAAGGGTGAGCAAGCGGTGATTCTCGATGCGGCCAAAGCCTATGTCAAGTCAGGCGGCCTGCTGGTCTACATCACATGCTCGGTCTTCGATGAGGAGAATGGCGAGCAGGTCGCGGCCTTCCGCGACCGCAACAGCGGTTTTGTCCCGGTCGATCATCGCGCGCTCTGGGACGGCCGTTTTCCCGGCCATGCGGCAGCCGCACGCATCGGTGCCAAACGCGACATCTCGCTGTCGCCGGCGCTGAGCGGCACCGACGGGTTTTACTTCTGTGCGTTGCGCAGGTCGGCCTGAACCTCATTGGATACCGCCAATCCCAGCGGATGCGTAACCCTTGCCGGCAGACGAGACCGATTGCTGCAGTGCAGCAAAAGCGTTTGCCTGCCGCCCATGCCTCTGCAATAAGCTTATCCGCATAAAGGAAAGCAGCGGCCATGGCAGCAAAGATCGTACCCGCCCCGGACTATGACGACCGCGTCAGGACATCCTTCGCGCGTCAGAAAGCGATGGCCACGATCGGCGCCGAACTGACGCTGGTGACACCCGGTATCATCGAGATCGAGATGCCTTATTCGGCGGCGCTCACCCAGCAGCACGGTTTTCTCCATGCCGGCGTCATTTCGACCGCGCTGGACTCGGCTTGCGGCTATGCGGCGTTTTCGCTGATGCCGGAAAACTCAGGCGTGCTGACCATCGAGTTCAAGGTCAATCTGCTGGCGCCGGGCCGAGGCGAGCGCTTCCTGTTCCGCGGCTCCGTGACCAAACCCGGCCGCACCATCATCGTTGCCGACGGCCAGGCCTATGCCTTCGCCGCCGACGGCGAAGCCAAGCTGATTGCGACGATGACCGGAACGATGATGACGGTGGTCGGGCGGGACGGCATTGAAGGGTGATCCGATGGGCAACGTTGCGCGACTAGGCGGCAAGGGCGTCCTCTTCGTCATGGCGGCACAGGCCGAATACGGCCCGCACCTCAAGCAACTGTTCACGCCGCTGATGACCGGTGTCGGGCCGGTCGAGGCCGGCGTCAGGCTGGGCGCCGAACTCTCCTGGCTGAAGTCGCGGAAGGCGCTGCCGGACCTCGTCGTGTCGCTCGGCTCGGCCGGCAGCCGGACGCTGGAGCAGACGGAAATCTACCAGGCGGTGTCGGTCAGCTATCGCGACATCGACGCCTCGCCGCTCGGTTTCGAGAAAGGGGCGACGCCGTTTCTCGATCTGCCGGTGACGGTGCCACTGCCGTTCAAAATTCCTGAAATCAGGGAGGCGACGCTGTCGACCGGCGGCGCGATCGTCACCGGCGCGGCTTATGATGCGATCGCCGCCGACATGGTCGACATGGAGACCTTCGCTTGCCTGCGCGCCTGCCAGTTGTTCGATGTGCCGCTGATCGGACTGCGCGGCATCTCCGACGGCGCGGCTGATCTGCGGCACGTCAACGACTGGACCGAATATCTGCACGTCATCGACGAGAAGCTGGCCGGGGCGGTCGGGCTGCTGGAACAGGCAATCCGCCACGGTCTGCTCGGCGCCTGACCGCAAATCGGATCAAGCCGCCAAGCTTGCGGCCGGAGAGGCTGCTGCAATGGATGAAGACGCTGGCGCTGAAGGTGAAGTCGTGGAATCGAAGTGACAGCTAGGCCTCGCACCCATTGCGCCGACTCATTTCTTTCTCTAAACGCTCGCCATGAAAACAGCCAATCATCCCGACACCGTCCTGATTGTCGATTTCGGCAGCCAGTTTACCCAGCTCATCGCCCGCCGCGTCCGCGAGGCCGGAGTGTTTTCCGAGATTGTGCCGTTCCAGTCGGCCGAAGCGGCGTTCAAGCGCATCAATCCGAAGGCTGTCATCCTGTCCGGCGGCCCGGCTTCGACCGGCGATATCGGCAGTCCGCGCGCGCCGCGGATCGTCTTCGACGCCGGCGTGCCGGTGCTCGGCATCTGCTATGGCCAGATGGCCATATGCGTGCAGATGGGCGGCGTCGCCGAAAGCTCCGACCATCGCGAATTCGGCCGCGCCTTCGTCGAGATCGAAAAGGACAGCCCGCTGTTCGAGGGCCTGTGGGCGCCCGGCCAGCGCCACCAGGTGTGGATGAGCCACGGCGACCGCGTCATCTCCTTGCCCCAGGGGTTCGAAGTGTTCGGCAAGTCGGAAGGCTCGCCCTTCGCCATCTTCGGCAATATCGAGCGCAAGATGTACGGCATCATGTTCCATCCCGAGGTGGTGCACACGCCCGATGGCGCCCGGCTGCTGCGCAACTTCGTCCACAACATCGCCGGCATCGAGGGCGACTGGACCATGCGCGCCTACCGCGAGCACGCGGTCGAGGCCATTCGCAAGCAGGTCGGCAAGGGCAAGGTCATCTGCGCGCTGTCGGGCGGCGTCGACTCCTCGGTCGCCGCGCTGTTGATCCACGAGGCGGTCGGCGACCAGCTGACTTGCATTCTTGTCGACCACGGCCTGATGCGCAAGGACGAGGCCGCGGGCGTGGTGGCGATGTTCCGCGAGCACTACAATTTGCCGCTCATTCTGGTGAACGCATCGGACCGTTTCATCGACGCCCTGGAGGGCGAGTCTGACCCGGAGAAAAAGCGCAAGACCATCGGCCGGCTGTTCATCGAGGTGTTCGAGGAGGAGGCCAAGAAACTCGGCGGCGCCGAATTCCTGGCGCAAGGCACGCTCTATCCCGACGTCATCGAAAGCGTCTCCTTCACGGGCGGCCCGTCGGTGACGATCAAATCGCACCACAATGTCGGCGGCCTGCCCGCGCGCATGAACATGCAACTGGTCGAGCCGCTGCGCGAACTGTTCAAGGACGAGGTGAGGGCGCTCGGCAAGGAGCTCGGCCTGCCCGAAAGCTTCATCGGCCGGCATCCATTCCCAGGTCCGGGTCTCGCCATCCGCTGCCCCGGTGGCATCACCCGCGAAAAGCTAGAGATCCTGCGCGAGGCCGACGCCATCTATCTCGACGAGATCCGCAAGGCCGGCCTCTATGACGCCATCTGGCAGGCCTTCGCCGTGCTGTTGCCGGTTCAGACCGTCGGCGTGATGGGCGATGGCCGCACCTACGAATTCGTCTGCGCCCTGCGCGCCGTCACCTCGGTCGATGGCATGACGGCGGATTTCTACCACTATGACATGGCCTTCCTCGGCGCAGCCGCCACCCGCATCATCAACGAAGTCCGCGGCATCAACCGCGTCGTCTACGACGTCACCTCGAAGCCGCCGGGAACGATTGAGTGGGAGTGATTTTTGCCCGTCCGGCGGTATCCGTTTGTACGCTCTGGTACGCCTTAAGGCATTGAAACATAACGATAATCGTGACGGCATCTATTGCCGTCTATCGAGGGGCAGTGCTTCGATTTGACGGTATAGCAGACGGTATGGGGAAACTTGTTCGATCTGGAGTTCGCTATACCGTCATGGCTAAGAGAGCTGCTGACGGTATTATTTTTGGTATTAACAGGCTGATTCCAAAAGGGATTTATGCTTCCAGCATCGCCTATTTTGGCCTGACGGTATAATCGGTGCCTCTCTCCAGTTTTTGAACGGTTTTTGGAGGCCCTCATGCTAACTGACACAGCGATTAAGGCGCTGAGATCACAGAAGAAATTGTACAAGGTGAGCGATCGTGACGGTATGTACGTTGTAGTGCAGCCGTCGGGGCGATCGTGTTCCGGTACGACTACCGCCTCAACGGACGTCGCGAGACCCTGACGCTCGGCCGATACGGCCCCGATGGCCTCTCGCTTGCCAGGGCTCGCGAGAAGCTGATCGACGCGAAGCGGGCCATTTCAGAGGGACGGTCGCCTGCTCAAGAGAAGCAGCACGACAAGCGGCGACTGAAGGAGGCGAAGCGGTTCGGCGAGTTCGGCGAGAAGTGGTTCCCAGGAGTCGCGCATGAGCGACGCGGCGAAAGCTCCCCGTGCTCGGCCGCGATCATCGCGTAACGAAGGTATCGAAGGTCGAGAGACATATTTGGCATGCGTTCCCGGGCATCCTTAATGCTGCTCGTGTTTGCCGATGGCTCGCTTTGGCCGACTTCATCGTCCACCTCCAGGCACCGGGCGGGTTGTTTCTCGGGATTAGGTTCGGCCTCAGAGGAGTGTGTTCGCGCCGTCCTCTGAGAGGATCAGTCGGAAGGCGCATTATAGACGGCTGATGCCGGAGCTCTCCGCCTTTACCGACTCCACGGCGCTGAGCGAGGCCGCAGGAACCAGTCGAAGTGTTTTGCTATCAACGGGCTCACAACAAAGACAATTAGGCTTACTGTGATCGGCGTTAGAACCAGTGTTCGATGCCACACAGCCCAGTTGTCGGCCAGCGGACTCAATGCGTAGAGCAGGAGTGTCACGATCGGGTAGACGAATACAATCATGACGACTGTCATTCTGATTTTAGATGGTCTGATCGGAGCGACGACGGGGCCGTCGCATGCCTTCAGATTATTCAAATCGCAGGTCATAGCCTTGGGCTTGTTCAAATCACTAACCCCTTAGTATTCGGCGCTCGGTCGCTGGCGAAACTTCTTGTACCAGGCGTCAAGGCGCGGATGGGCGGAGCCGAAGGGTTGGTCGAACCTCTCCCGGCATGTTTGAAAAATTGAAAATACCGTGCAGTCCGCGATCGTAGGCCTATCTCCTGCCAGAAACTCGTTATCTCCGATCGTCACCTCCAGGACATCCAGTATTTCGGTGACATACCCAAAGAGTTTGGCAGCAACCTCCGGTGATGGCGACGGCTCCTTGGCGGGAAAGGATTGAGTAACGTTCCACAGCCAAAGCTGAGACCGGACCACCAGATCAGTTCCCAGGCGCTCAAGCGAGCGCACTTTCGCTCGGGAAACCGGATCTGTCCCCATCATTGGCGTGTCGGGATACAACTCCTCCAGATACTCGACTATGGCAGCCGAGTCTGTGATCGGCATACCCTGATCCGTCACGAGTGTCGGGGCTCGTCCGCTGGGATTGATCGCGAGGTATTCACGCGACTTGTGCTCCCCTCCCGCGTAATCGAGTTCATATCGCGGAACGTCGATCCCTTTTTCGTTCAGGTAAATGATAACGCGCCGAGGATTTGTCCCCCTTTGAAACTGGTAGAGCAGCATACCATCCAACCTTCCGACCTTGGGCAATTCGATCACTAGCCATGTCTCAGAAATCTACGGGCAAATTTATCGTGTTACAACGGAGCTTTTATGCTATTACTAAAGTGATGCTTTGCGAGGTGAGACGTGGCGTCTGATCGTTTAACGCGTGTGCCGGCCAGACAGGCGCTGTCGGACTTCATCCGCCAATGTCGCGAACGCACTTCGCCTGAATCGCTTGGCTTGCCGCAGGTGCGCCGCCGTCGAACCAGAGGCCTTCGTCGTGAGGAAGTCGCCGCGTTGGCTGGTGTCGGTTTGACGTGGTACACTTGGTTCGAGCAGGGACGCGACATAGCAGTATCGGATGATTTCCTCCATCGATTGGCGCGAGGACTTCGCCTCGACCGAGCCGAACGGGAGCACCTTTTTGCACTGGCTGGCCGTGAGACATTTGCGGATGGCGCTGAAAGTGCCGAGTTTCCTCGATCGTGTCCCAGGAAGTGGTGTAGCTGACGGCTTGGTCGCCGCGTTCTCCGGCATGGGGCCGGGCTGATCAGCGTGCCACGGCT
>NZ_JAMYKW010000093.1:0-14331 GCF_040317555.1 Mesorhizobium sp. M1406
CCGAAAACGACCGCCGTAATATGGATGCCAGCGGTAATGAAACTCCACCATCTGCCCGACATGGGCAGAATGACCCTGCGATGGCGCTCAACCGGAAGAACGCCCTCTTCGCGGGCTCTGACGGCGGCGCCGGCCACTGGGCCGTCGTCGCTTCGCTGATTGAGACGTGCAAGCTGAATGAGGTCGAGCCGCTTGGCTACCTGGCCGACGTGCTCACCAGGATCGTCAACGGGCACCCAAACAGCCAGATCGACGATCTCCTGCCTTGGGCCTACATCGCCAATCACGAGCTTAAGGCCATAGCCTGAGAAGACCGTTTACTCTTACTCTTGCCTCGGATGAGCTAATTCGTCTACGAATGTTTCCGGTCCACAGTCTCCGGGTAGCGGATTTTGACTTATACCAGCATGTTCAGGAGCAGCCTTCTTGCTACGGCAATGATTATTGGCGGAGCGTCGATCAGTTTAGGCGATGATCAAGCTCCAAACTACGGTACGTTCGTCACCAAGATGTCGGTATTCGCAGGCAAGGTGATGTCCGAACATACTCTCTCATCTGCCGACATGGCGGAGATGGATGAACTGGAGCAAAAGGCTAAATCGACACTTGATCCATCCGAGTTCGATCGAGTGCACAGGACCGCTGCTTCGATAAAAGCATTTGCAGCCAGGCTCAAGGCTGGAACAGCCTCGGTCGCCCCGCCTACGAGCTCTCAGGCCAGCAAGGAACTATTGCTGCTTGATACGATCTACGCGACAGCGGACTACTGCTATCATCATGATGATGTCTCTTTCAGTGAGACTGATGTCGAGAATATACGGAAAGCCGTGAAGTCGATTTCTGACAAGTCAGACTTGGATCAGGCTGCCAAGGACCAAAATTGGCAGCATGGTCAGTACGGGCTGAATCTGGCTCTTAGCCAGCCGACATCCGAAGTATGTGCGGCCGCTAGGACCCAAGCAGCATTGCTGCTTCCTCAGGCGATCAATCCCGACAAGAACCCGTTTTAAGGGGCCAAGTCACGCGTCGGCACCTGATCCAACTGTACGCGCTACGTGTGAGAGGCACATCGCCTACGCCGCATCTGCCGCGCATCGAGATGGTCGTCGACATCGAGGATCATGCCTGCCCATGGCCCACCAGCTTAAGGTCGTGGCCTGAGAACACCGCTTACCCCATGTCGCTGACCGGAAACGGCTTATGCTCGTCCGTGCGTCGCCCTGCCGCCCAACGCAGGATTCCTAACGACATGGAGAGAGCGTCACGCTGCAAGCCGAGCAGACGTCACCAACATGAGACCGGGCGCCAGACTATGAAGGCGCGGCCGGCGATCAGCTCACCGCGAACGTCACGCCAACATTCCACCTCCGCTTCGCCGCCAAAAGCGACAGGGCCTCGCCGTTCGAATTGTGCAGCGAACTCGTCGCTTCCGTCGATCCGAACAGCGACATTCCGATCTATCATCCCCTCCTGTACGGCTCGCAGCGGAATGGCCATGCGCGCGCCGGCTTCTACGGTATCGCCGGCTGGCACAGCCGGGCACATCTGCTGCGTGCGCTGTTCGAGGGCGTCGCTTTCGAGCACAAGCGCCATGTCGAGACCTTGCATCGGGCAGGCGCCGAATTCGACAGCGTGGTGCTGTCTGGCGGCGGCTCGCGCAGCAGCGTGTGGCCGCAGATCTTCGCCGATGTGCTCGGCCTGCCCGTTACCGTGGCGCGCAGCCGCGAGACCGGCGCCCTGGGGGCGGCAATCGCGGCGGGCACCGGTGTTGGCATATTCGTTGACTACAGCGCCGGTGCGGCCGTCATTACCGCCCCCGCCCGACCCATTGTGCCTGACGAGGCGGTTGCCGACGCATACGCACGGCGGTATCGACTCTACGGCGAGATCAACCAGGCGATGACCCCGATGTGGGAGCGCATCGCCGCACAGCAGGCACGCACGTGAGCGAAGCTTCACCGTCCCCGTTCGGCAGTTATGATTACGTCATCGTCGGTGCCGGCTCCGCCGGCTGCGTGCTCGCCAACCGGCTCTCCGCCGATCCGCGCAACAGTGTGCTGTTGCTCGAAGCCGGCGGTAGCGACCGTTATCACTGGGTCGATATCCCGATCGGCTACCTCTTCTGCATGGGCAACCCGCGGACCGACTGGATGATGAAGACCGAGCCGGAAGCCGGTCTCAACGGACGCAGCCTCAACTATCCGCGCGGCAAGGTGCTTGGCGGCTGTTCATCGATCAACGGCATGATCTACATGCGCGGCCAGGCAGCCGACTATGATGGCTGGCGTCAAGCCGGCAATGCCGGCTGGGGCTGGGACGACGTCCTGCCTTACTTCCTCAAATCGGAAGATTATCACGGCGGCAAGGGCGTCATGCACGGAAGCGGCGGCGAGTGGCGGGTCGAACGGCAGCGCCTGTCATGGCCGATCCTCGACGCATTCCGGGACGCGGCCGAGGAACTCGGCATTCCGCGCACCGATGACTTCAACACCGGCACCAATGAAGGCTCGGGTTATTTCGAGGTCAACCAGAGGAAGGGCGTGCGCTGGAACACCTCGAAGGCGTTCTTGCGCGGCATAGCGGCGCGCAAGAACCTGCGCGTGGTGCTCGGCGCGGAGACCATGCGGCTCGAATTCGAAGGCCGGCGCGCAACCGGACTGGTCTTCCGAAAAGAGGGTGGCCTGCATCGCGTGTCAGCCGGCCAGACCATTCTCGCCGCCGGCGCCATCAACTCGCCGAAGCTGCTCGAACTGTCCGGGGTGGGTCACCCCGACCTGCTTTCGAGCATCGGCGTGGATGTCCGTCACGCCTTGCCGGGCGTCGGTGAAAACCTGCAGGACCATTTGCAGATCCGCACCGTCTTCAAAGTCGCCAACACTGCAACGCTCAACCAGCGCTACCACAATCCGGTCAGCCGTGCGTCGATGGGGCTGGAATACGCGCTCAAGCGCAGCGGGCCGCTGTCGATGGCGCCAAGCCAGCTCGGCATCTTTGCCAGGAGCGATCTGCGCCTCGAAACACCTGATCTCGAATATCATGTGCAGCCGCTGAGCACCGACCGTCTGGGCGAGCCGCTGCATCGGTTTCCAGCGGTCACCGTGTCGGTCTGCAATCTGCGGCCGGAAAGCCGGGGTACCGTGCATATGGGATCGTCCGACCCGCATGAGGCGGCGAAGATCCGGCCGAACTATCTTTCCACCGAGGGAGACCGCAGAGTGGCCATCGCTTCGCTGCGCCATGTCCGCGGTCTGATGAAGGCCCGGGCCGTGGCGCGCTTTGCGCCGGAAGAGATGCTGCCCGGCACGCAGTACGACAGCGACGAGGACCTCATCCGCAAGGCCGGCGATATCGGCACGACGATCTTCCACCCGGTCGGCACCTGCAAGATGGGTTCGGACTCGATGGCGGTGGTCGACGACGGCCTGCGTGTTCACGGACTTGCCGGGCTGCGCGTGGTCGATGCCTCGATCATGCCGACAATCGTTTCGGGCAACACCAACTCTCCGGTCGTCATGATCGCGGAAAAGGCATCCGAGATGATCCTGCAGGAGTCTCGCTGACAGCCGTCGGCTTCAAGCCAGGGCAACGCCGCGCGATCGCCTTTTCTCGGCGGCCGCGAGCAGATCGACGAAGGCGCGCACCTTGGCGGGCCGGAACCGGGCCGGTGGAAAGACGGCGTGGATGCCGCCGGTCGGCAAGCTCCAGTCGGCAAACACCGGCACCAGCCGCCCTTCGGCGATATCGTCGCCGACGCTGTAATCCGGGAACACGCCAAGCCCGATGCCGGCGAGCACGCAAGCCAGAGCGGCGGGGCTCTTGTCGCACATGACGATCGGATTGAGTTCGGTCAGCACCGTTTCGCCATCCCTGGAAAACAGCCATTGGCCGATGCCGCGCAACTGGGCGTTGCCGACCCAGGCCAGCGATCTTGCCTGGCGCGGCGTCACATCGGGAGGCAGGGTTGCCGCGAAGCTGGGGCTCGCCACCACGGTCTGCCGTATCGTGCCCAGGCGCCGCGCCTGGTTCGAGGAATCGGTGAGCCAGCCGACGCGGATGCCGAGATCGATCTGCTCGTCCACCAGATTGCTTACCGCATCGTCGAAGATCGCCTCGACGCGTATATGCGGATAGGTTCTGAGATAGGCCGCTATGACCGGGGCCACGATCTTGGTGCCGTAGTCGAGGGGCGCGGTCAGTCGCAGTGTTCCCCTCGGTTCGACGGCTCCGCGCGAGATTTCCCCATAGGCCGCCTCCGCTTCCCGAAGGATGATCATAGCGCGGTCATAGAACAGGCGGCCCTCTTCGGTCGGCGTGACACGCCGTGTCGTACGTTGCAGCAGCGTTGCGCCCAGTTCCTCCTCGAGCTTGCCGATCTGATGGCTGACCACGGCCTTGGCGACGCCAAGCCGGTCGGCCGCCGCGGTGAACGAGCCGGTTTCCATCACCGTGGTGAAGTAGGCCAGCCGGTTGAGGTTCAGAAGTTCGGCCAAGGAGGCAGCCTTTGTCTGATTGGATCAGACAGTTTGTATTATTGAACGCTATTTTTCGCAAGACCGCCGTCTGCCACATGTGAGCCAAGGCATTCGACGAGGCAGCCGGACCAGGGATAGCGCGATTATGAGCAACTCAGAAGTGACCTATCTTTTTGATCCGCTCTGCGGCTGGTGCTATGGCGCCACCCCGATGCTCGACAGACTGTTGGCCAGCGGCCGGCGCGTCGAACTGCTGCCAACCGGCCTGTTCTCCGGTGCCGGCGCGCGTCCGATGGATGAAGGTTTTGCCGCACACGCCTGGGCGAACGACCAGCGCATCGAGCGCCTAACCGGACAAGTGTTCACGCCGGCCTACCGACACAATGTCCTCGATATCAGCGGGACCCTGCTCGACTCGCACGCCGCCACGCTCAGCGTCAGCGCCGCCGGCCTGGAAGATCCCAGCCGCCGGCTTGCCGCGTTGAAGGCGATTCAGCAGGCGCGCTACGTGGAAGGACGCGATGTCGTGACGATCGGCGGTGTGGCCGAGGTGCTCGCCGCCGCCGGCATGGCAGACGCCGCCGAGATGCTCAAGGCGCCGACCGAGACATTGCTGACGGCGCACCGCGAGTTGGTCGGCCGAGGCCGCTCGCTGTTCCAGCGCCTGCATGCCGATGGCGTGCCTTCGCTGGCGGTTATCCGCAACGATGCGCCCCGGCTCATCGGTTCGAACGCGCTGTTCGGCAGCTTCGACAATCTCGTCGCTCATATCGCGGCGGCGTGATCCCCAGCAAACCTTCAACAAGGAAACTGAAAAGACATGGCAAAAGTCGCTCTCATTGGTGCATCCGGCGCGGTCGGCTCGCGCCTTCTCAAAGAACTCTCCGATCGTGGCCACACGGTCACCGGAATTGCGCGCAACCCGGAAAAGATCGCCGCCCTCCCGGGTGTGACCGCTAGGAAGGGCGATATTTTCGATAAGGAAGGTCTCGCTGACCTGATCCGCGGCCATGATGTGGTGATCAGTTCGGTGCATTTTCTCGACAGCGACGCCGATACGCTGATTGCCGCCGTGCGTGCCTCCGGAGTGAAGCGCTATCTCATCGTCGGCGGCGCCGGCAGTCTCGAAGTCGCGCCCGGCAAGCGGTTGGTCGATACCCCCGAATTCCCTGATATCTACAAGGCCGAAGCGCAGAAGGGTGCCGACTTCCTCGACAAACTGAAGACCGTTGACGATCTCGACTGGACGTTCCTGTCGCCATCCGCCGTGTTCAGTCCGGGCGAGCGCACCGGCACATTCCGTCTCGGCAAGGACACGCTTCTCGCCTCGGCCAACGGCAGCAGCATTTCCTTCGAGGACTACGCCATCGTCATGGTCGACGAGATCGAGAAGCCTGCCCATGTCCGGCAGCGCTTCACCGTCGGCTATTGATCGAACAGGCGTCGGCCGGGGCTCAATCGAGGCCGGCCGACGCCAGGCGCGCCAAGGCTTCGCGGACGCCGACGCGCCGGTAGGTCTCGGTGACGAGGCCGTCTTGTCTCAGCGCCTCGCGGCGGCGTTCAACGAAGGCGCGTTCCTCGCTGGTCAGGTCGTGCTCGCGCTTGCGGAGCCACTCCTGATAGGACGGATCGACTTCCTTGACCGGCTTAGCCGCCGTCGAAACCGAAGCCGGCCGGCTGTCGGTGTAGCGAGGCCGCAAGGCGCTGTTGGGATTGTATTCAGTTCGCCTGTCGTTGCCTGAAATGGCGAGGTCGGAATCCGATACCCGGCCTGACGGGCTGTAGACGAATGCCGAGGCGATGCGGTCGAGCGCCGCGTCGACTTCCTTCGGCCGGTGCACGACCTCGCGCGGCTGGCGATCGGGGACGGCCAGCCGGGTGATTCCGCGATCATTGATGGCGTCGAGCACCTCGCGATGATCGAGCGAGGTGATGACTTCGCGCCGGGCCGGCCAGAAATCATAAGGCGCGTGCGCGCCATGGCCCTTGCCGATATGGAAGGCATAGATTTCCGGGTAGACCGTCAGCTCGGTGCGACGGCTCGGCTTGACGTCGTAGAACGAGGTGATGGCGATCTGCAGCAGATGGGTCGCGCCGATGCCGCCAAGCGCATCGTCGATTACCAGCCCGAAACGGTCATGCGGGTTCCAGTTCGGCAAGGCGTCCGTGATCGAAGCCGGCTTGCCGTCGATCTCGACGTCGAACATGTCCGCTTTCAGCAATGTCACGACATGCATCGTAGTATTTCCTCAATGAGGCGCCGGCCGCCGATTCGTTTGCTCGATCAGAGCAAGGAAGGAGCCCGCTGTCACCTTGTCCGGCTTCCTTCCAAACGGCGACGGCGTCGCCAATGCCCTTCAGTTCGGTGAGGTGTGTCCATCATCTGTGCTGGCCCTGTCTGTCAAAGCGATATGACAGCAGCCGGAGCCGTGGCCTGGTGTCCAGGTGACATTGTCGAAACGCACGCCGGTCGCCTCGAACAGGCCGCGGTCAAAGGCGCCGGCAATACGGCAGAGCGTGGTGAGCTTTTCATCGCCGACCCCAGCCTCGACCCAGGCGTCTTTCAGGGGGCAGCGCTTCACTTTGAAGGCGATGCGATCATCGCTGCGTTCGACATCGGTCGGGTACATCAGGCCGCCATCCGGACTGACGGCCAGGAAGGCCTCGCCGATCGCGCGTGCGTCATTGGGGCCGAAGCCGGCGAAGGCGGCTGCGGCCACTTCCTTGCCGCGCTGTTCGATGGCGCGGATCATGACCGCTTCGGCCTTTTTGGCGCCCAGCTCTCCGGTTAGTTCCTCGAGGAACAGGCGGTACAGATCGGCTCGGTTGCGAAAGGCGGAATCGAGTTCGCGCGACAGTTTCTCGGCTCTGGCTTCGGGGTCGGTCATGATGCGTCCTGTGTGGTCCGGTTCAATCTCGGTGCGGCTGCCACCAGCGCCTTGCCGATGGCCGATTGCGGTGCGCCGATGACGGTTCGGGCATCGCCGCTCTCGGCAATCCGCCCGGCGTCGAGAAGCACGACGCGGTGGGCGATGGCGCTGATAACGCCGAGATCATGTGAAATGAAGAGATAGGCAATCTGTTCCTGGCGTTGCAGGTCAAGCAACAGGTCGAGGATCTGTCCGCGCACGGAAACGTCGAGCGCCGACACCGCTTCGTCGAGCACGATCAGCGACGGTTTCGTCGCGATGGCGCGCGCAATGGCGACGCGCTGCCGCTGGCCACCGGAGATTTCATGGATGGCGCGGGCGGCAAGGTCGGCCGTCAGCCCGACACGCTCCAGCAAGGCGGCGATGCGCCGCAGGCGCTCGGCGCGGGAAGCGATGCCATGGATGCGCAAGGGATCGTCGAGCACGCGTGCCACCGTGGCGCGAGGGTTGAAGGCGGCAAGTGGATCCTGGAACACCATTTGCAGGCGTGCGCGACGCGCTCGCAGCGCCGCGCCAGTCAAAGCCAGGAAATTATTGCCTTCGAAGTTGATGCGGCCAGCGTCCGGCTCGATCAGCCGCAGCACCAGCCGCGCGATGGTCGACTTGCCGCTGCCGGAGGGCCCGGCCAGCGCCAGCGTCTCGCCGGGGTCGATGTGAAAGGAGACATCGTCGATGGCAGCGATGGCCTTTTTGTCGCGACTGTAGCGTTTGGTGAGGTTGGACGCGGTCAGCAGGCTCATGCGTGGAGCTCGGCGCGGTTCAGCAACGGCTTGGTGTCGAGGCCGATATGGGCGTCGAGCAGCGCGCGTGTGTAGGCTTGGCTAGGTGCATTGATGATCTGCGCCGTCGCGCCAAGCTCGACCAGCTGGCCATAACGGAAAACGGCGATGCGCTCGGCAAGCTCGGCCGCCAGCGCGATGTCGTGGCTGATGAACAGCAGCGTCATGCCGTCCTCGGCCACGAGGTGCCGGATCAAGTCGACGATCTCGGCCTGCACGATGGTGTCGAGCGCGCTGGTCGCCTCGTCGGCGATCAGCAATTTCGGACCGGCCGCGATGGCCGCGGCGATCGCCACACGCTGCTTCTGGCCACCGGAGAGTTGATGTGGGAAGGCGCGCAAGGCCGAGTCCGGGTCCGGCAGGCGGACGCGCTCCAGCAAGTTTTTTGCCTTCGCATACGCTTGTGCCCATGTGAGGCCGAGATGGGTGCGCGCGACTTCGGCGATCTGTTTGCCGATTGTCATCACAGGGTCGAGGCTGGCTGAGGGATCCTGGAAGACGAAGCCGATGTCGCGGCCGCCGAGGGGAACGATTTTAGGCTGGCGATCCTTCGCACCCCCCTCTGTCCTGCCGGACATCTCCCCCGCAAGGGGGGAGATTGCTCCTTCATCTCGGCCCTCGCCAATCGCCAATGGTGCAGAAGGGGAGCTGTCGGCGAAGCTGCCAATCTCCCCCCTTGCGGGGGAGATGTCCGGCAGGACAGAGGGGGGTGCCTTGGTGCCCAACCTTGGCGGTGGATGTGAGAACCAATCGATCCGCCCTCCAATCCTGGCGCTCGCCGGCAGCAGTCCGGCAATGGCCAGTGCCAGCGTGCTCTTGCCCGAGCCGCTTTCGCCGATGATGGCGAGGCGTTCGCCAGCGGCGATGTCGAGGCTGACGCTCTTCAGTGCCGCCACCTCGCTGCCGTCGCGGCGGTAAGTCACCGTCAGGTCGCGGATCGTAGCCAGGGCGGTCACGAAAGGCCTCTCCTGACTGCCGTTGTCTCGACGATGCCTTCACCGGCGAGATAGACGCCGAGCACGGTCAGAACCAACGCTATGCCCGGAACGATCGACAGGAAGGGTGCGGTGCGCAAAACAGTGCGGCCTTCTGCTATCATGCCGCCCCAGGTGACCCGGTTGGGGTCGCCCAAGCCGAGGAAAGACAAGGCCGCTTCGGTGAGGATCGCGGCGGCGACGATCACCGACGACATCGCCAGCACCGGTGGCAAGGCGTTGGGCAGCACCTCGCGAAAGGCGATCGCCAGCGGGTGCATGCCGATGACCCTGGCCCCGGCGACATAGTCACGTTCGCGGATGGAGAGGACTTCCGCGCGGGCCACTCTGGCAGGTCCGGTCCAGGTGCCGAGCGCGATGGCGATCACAACGATGCCGAGTGAAGGCCCGACGACGCTGACGAAGGCCAGCGCCAGCAGGAAGCTCGGCACCGTCTGGAAGGCGTCGGTGATGCGCATCAGCACCTCGTCGACGAGGCCGCCGGCAAAGCCGGCCAGCGTGCCGACCACGGCGCCGACGACAAGTGCGGCGGCCGCAGCCGCGAGCCCGACGGCCAGCGATGTGCGGGCGCCATGAAAAAGCTCGGCCAGCACGTCGCGGCCAAGCCGGTCGGTGCCGAGCGGCAGCGACCAGTCCTGGAACGGCGGCAGCAGTGCGGGGCCGGCGATAGCTTGGGGATCGCCTGGGAACAGCAGCGATGCCGACAGCGCCATGGCAATCAGCGCCGCGAGGAGGATCGCACCGGCAACCGCCTCAGGCGCGCGCAGAAAGCGGCGGAGCGGGCTCATGCGCGGGCCTCGCTCGCGCCGACGCGCGGATCGAGGAAGGCATAGGCGATGTCGACGAGAAGGTTGATGACAATGACCAGGACGGCGCTGGTGAGGATAATGCCAAGCAGAAGCGGCGTGTCGCGGGAGGCGACTGCCTCCTGGGCCAGTCGGCCGAGGCCGGGTACTGAAAAGACGCTCTCGATGACGACGCTGCCGCCGAGCATCTGCGCCGATTGCAGGCCCAGCATGGTGACCAGCGGCAGCAGTGCGTTGCGGGCGACGTGCGCGAGCACGATGCGGCGGCGTGACAATCCCTTGGCGCGCGCAGCCAGGACGAAATCCTGCCGCCAGACCTCGGCCATGCCGGCGCGCATCATGCGCAGATAGAGCGCCAGGTAGATGAAGCCGAGGGCGGAAACGGGCAGGGCGAGATGGATGGCAATGTCGGCTGCGCGATCAAGGCCGGTCTTGTCGGATGCCAGGGTTTCGATGCCGCCGATCGGCAACCAGCGCAGGTCGACGGCAAAGATGACGATCAGCACCAGCCCTAGCCAGAAACCCGGCACGGCATAGAGCGCCAGCGATCCGATCGACAGGAAGCGGTCACGAAAACTGCCCGGTCTGGCACCTGCATAGATGCCGAGTGCCGAGCCGAGCCCGAAGGAAAGCGCGGTGGCGCTCACCATCAGCAACAGCGTGTTGGGCAGGCGTTCCAGGATCACGTCGCGGATCGGCCTGGAGAAAGTCACCGACTGGCCGAGATCGAAATGCAGCAACGCCCAGAGATAGTTGGCGAGCCGCGTCAGCTCCGACTGGTCGAGGCCCCAGCGATGGCGCAACAGCTCGATCATGCCGGCATCGCCGCCGGTCGAGACGATGTAGGCGTCTACCGCATCGCCGGGGGCTGCTTCGAGCAGTAGGAAGGTGCCGACGACGACGATCAGCAGCACGAA
Organism: Mesorhizobium sp. M1406; assembly: GCF_040317555.1. Lineage (NCBI taxonomy): Bacteria > Pseudomonadati > Pseudomonadota > Alphaproteobacteria > Hyphomicrobiales > Phyllobacteriaceae > Mesorhizobium > Mesorhizobium sp. M1406. The sequence continues at coordinate 10,900 of NZ_JAMYKW010000093.1, forward strand.
GACACTGCCGACGAGGCGACGGCGGAGCAGGGTGAGGGCGCGGGTCATGGGAAAAGGATGCCGGTGTGAAGGAACGCGGCCTTAGGCCATGTCTCGACACCGATTTCGCCGCGAACTCTCATCCGCGCAATTGTGTCACGATTCCAGATACGTGTCCGCCCAGTTCGACACCGCCCAACGCGGGTTGTTGGCGATATTCCCAACGGTGTCGCGGGCGACGCTGATAAAGCTCCATTCGGCGACATTGATCAGCGGCAGGTTGGTAGCCACCGCCTTCTGGAACTCCTTGTAGAGGTCGGTGCGGGCAGTGGTGTCGAGCGTCTCGGATGCCTTGGCGATGAGGGCATCGAGCGCCTCGTTCTTGTAGCCGCCCTGGTTGGAGAACGGCACGCCGTCGGGAATACCGCTCTGCACCAGAATGGTGGTCGAGATCGCCGGGTCGCCACGGAACACCGGCGGGCCGACGGCGAGGTCGAAGGCGTGATCGGTGTAGACGGCCTTGATGTGGCCGGCCGAGTCGTTGTTGACCAGCTCTGCGTCGATGCCGATGGCGGCCAGCGCCTGGCGCAGATAGTCGCCGAATTGCTTGGTCTCGTTGAAGTAGGGCGCGGGCAAAAGCTTCAGCGAGAAGCGCTTGCCGTCCGGGCCTTTCCTGTACCCGGCTTCGTCGAGCAGCGTGTTGGCCTTGGCGACGTCGAATGGATAGGTCGACACGTCGGCGGTGTAGAATTGCGGATCGTTCTTCGGCACCGGACCGGTAGCTGTTGCGGCGTAACCGAGGAACACTGTCTTGACGACGAAATCCTTGTCGATGGCATGCGCGATCGCCTGCCGCACTTTCACGTCGGCCAGTTCCTTGCGGCGATGGTTGATCTCGACGACGAGCTGGTAGGTGAGCCCCTCATAGCCCTTCGAGATCACCTTCAGGCCCGGCACTTTCGAGATGCGGTCTAGATCGGCCAGCGGCACGGCGGAGAAGGCTGCCAGCTGGATCTCCTCGGCTTCCAGAGCGCTCGCCGCGGACGTGCGATCCGGCAGCACCTGGTAGATGATCTCGTCGAGATAGGGCTCGTCCTTGTCCCAGTAATCCGTGTTCTTCGTCAGCCGGTAATATTGGCCTGCTTTGTACTCGCCGAATTTGAACGGCCCGGTGCCGATGGGCGCGTTGTTGGCTGGGTTGTCCTCGATCTTGCCGACCTCGTATATGTGCTTCGGCACCACGCTGCTCAGCGCCGGCAGCGCGTTACGGATCAGCTGGAACGGTGTCGGCCTGGCAAATTTGAACACGGCGGTGAGATCGTCAGGGGTGTCGACGCTGGCCAGATCCTTGAACACGGTGCGGCCGAGATTCTGCAGCGGCTTCCAGATCTCCAGCGCCGAGAAGGCAACGTCGGCCGAGGTGAACGGCTTGCCGTCATGCCATTTGACGCCGTCGCGCAATTTGAAGGTCGCGGAGAGCCCGTCGGCCGCACCTTCCCAGCTTAGCGCTAGCCGTGGCGCAAGCCCGTCCTTGCCGTCGAAGGAGGCTTCGGCCAGCGTTTCGACGATCTTGCTGGAGATGAAGAAGACACCGTTGGAGGCGACGATCGCCGGGTTGAGGTTGCGTGGTTCGGAATCGGCGGCAAGCACCAGCCGGCCGCCCTTCTTCGGCGTCTGCGTCCAGCCGGATGTCGGCATGGCGGTGGAGGCCAGCAGCATCACCGAACCGGCAAGCATCGTGCGTCTCGAAATCGTGAAATCTGACATGATCGAACTCCGTCCTCTCCGCGACCCGGCCCGGTGCGCCAATACCCTCGAACGCCGGCGAGCCCGCCAGCATCCCCGCGGCGGCGACTATGGGCCTTGCCGAGGGTTTCGCCAGAGACGGAATTGGCCCATCCTCGCTTGGCTTTGAAATTTTCGTCCGCTGGACCAGTTTGGGGGAAGCGACTCTATTCGGTCAATCTGGTAGGACCAGATTGACCGAATATGCGACAGATGACGCCATGGTGACGTCGAGTTGTGCTATTTTCGCCTCTTTCTGGCTGGACCAGAGCGGGCAAAATGGTGCAGATTTGATCCAAAGCCAAGGGATCGGGAGCGGAACAGTCGGCGATCCCGGGCAATTCAGGGAGAGAGAGATGAACATTGCTCCGGGCAAGAATGCGGTCGGCAATATCCCGTTCGACCAAGCGCGGGTTGACCAACTGATGGAAGAGGCCGGCATCGATGTGCTGCTGGCGACCTCCAAGCACAACACGCAGTATCTGCTGGGCGGCTACAAATTCATCTTCTTTGCCGCCATGGATGCGATCGGCCACAGCCGTTACCTGCCGATCGTCGTGTATGAAAAGGGCGGGCCGGACCATGCCGCCTATATCGGCAACCGCATGGAGGGCGGCGAGCATCAGAACAACCCGTTCTGGACGCCGACGCTGCACGCCGCCTGCTGGGGCACGCTCGATGCCGCCAATCTCGCCGTCGAGCACCTGCGGAACATCGGCAAGACGGGTGCGCGCATCGGCATCGAGCCGGGCTTCCTGCCGTCGGACGCCTATACGTTGATCCGCAAAGCGCTGCCGGATGCCAAACTGATCGATGCGACCGACATGCTGGAGCGCATGCGCGCCATCAAGACCGATGCCGAGTTGGAGAAGCTGCGCACGGCATCCGAACTGATCACCGATTCCATGCTGGCGACCATCGCCTGGGCGCGCGAAGGCACGACCAAGAGCGAGATGATCGAGCAGCTGCGGCGCGAGGAGACCAATCGCGGCGCGCATTTCGAATATTGCCTGCTGACTTTGGGCTCCAGCCACAACCGCGCCGCCTCGCCGCAGGCATGGAAAAAGGGCGAGGTGCTGTCGATCGATTCCGGCGGCAACTACCACGGCTATATTGGCGACCTCTGCCGCATGGGCATTCTCGGCGAACCGGACGCTGAACTCGAGGATTTGCTGGCCGAGGTCGAGGCGGTGCAGCAAGCAGCCTTCTCAAAGGTCAGAGCGGGCACGCTTGGCGGCGACATGATTTCGCATGCCGAGGGCGTGCTGAAGGCCTCGAAGGTCGCGGCCTACACGGATTTCTTCGCCCACGGCATGGGGCTGATCACGCACGAAGCGCCGTTCCTGATGACCAACCATCCGGTGACCTATGAAGGCACCTATGCTGCCAAGCCGCTGGAGAAGAACATGGTGCTGTCGGTCGAGACGACCATGCTCCACCCGACGCGGGGCTTTATCAAGCTGGAAGACACGCTTGCGGTTACAGACGCCGGCTATGTGATGTTCGGTGATCGAGGCCGGGGGTGGAACAGGGGTGGGATTTCATAGAACCCAGGGCTGGCGCCGCCCCTCATCCGCCTGCCGGTGTCCAGCCGATAGATGGGTAACAGTTTGAACCGGATACATAGGTAACAGTTTTCCCCCTTATGATTGGTTCGTCGGCGCGCCA
>NZ_JAMYKW010000094.1:0-14154 GCF_040317555.1 Mesorhizobium sp. M1406
CAGCTACGGCTCGCAAAGAGCGTCGTAAGGCTTGCGGAGCCGCCCCTCAGCTCCCGTCGAGGAGCAATCCACAATTCACATATTTCGGGATGGTGCTGGTTTACCGGTGTCGCTTTTACTTCCCGATTTCAAACAGGGAAAAGTCAGGTGTTGTTTAGGTTTTGGCGCTACGACAGCCCCGATTTCCGCTAACGATTTCATTGGTCGCTCATTTGCCGAACCGATTACACAACCGAAAAGCAACTCCTTCCCCATCTCTCTCCGATGAAGCATGGTCCGCGGCACGTCGTGTAGCCCGCGAGCTGGATAAGATCCTCGATGGTGCGGGGCCCCGTCAGGCGCCAATCGGGCGGGCCGCCGCGGAGCTGCGCCTGTCGACCCGCCAGATCTACAATCTGCTGGCGCGCTACCGCATCGACCGGACCGTGAAGACGCTGCGAGAGAAGTGGCTCGTGCTGGAGGCTCCGCCGCTCGCTCCCGTCGTGGCCGAGGTCCGGGCTCGCTGCTAGAAGGCCGGCCTGGCCACTCCATCCTATCTCACCGTCGCGCGTCGCATACCCTCGCTGTTCAGCCCCGAGGAGATCGCGAGGAAAAGATCAGCGAACCCGAAGCATCTTCAACGGCTCAAGGCGCGGCCGGGTTACATCCATGCCACGCACCCGCTGGATGTCTGCCAGATCGATCACACGCCCACCGACATCAACTTCGTTGAGGTCGTCGACGGTGGTGGAACCTTCATCGCCGCGCATATCTTACGATCGTTAGCGACGTGGCGACGCGCTGCATTCTCGGCTTCTGCCTCACCCTTGAGAAGCCATCGGCGCTGTCGGTTGCGCTCTGCCTCGCGCAGGCCATGTGTCCAAAGGAGGCATGGTTGGCCACGCTCGACATCGAGCACGGGTGGCCGATGTTCGGTCGACCGCGGATGCTTGTGACCGACTCCGCCAAGGAATTCAAAGGACATGCCTTCCAGCGTGGGTGCGAGGACTACGGCATTCGCATCCGCTACCGGGATCGCGGGCGCGTCCATCAGGGTGGCGTGGTCGAAAGGCTGCTCGGGAAGCTCAATGCCGTTCTCGCGACGCAGCCCGGCTCGACAGGCAGATCCGTGGCGGACCGCGACGAATATCCCGCAGAGCGACGAGCCCGTCTAAGCTTCGCCGCTCTCGAGCGATGTCTCGCACTCGCGGTGATCGATCACAACCTGCAGGAAAACGCGAAGACGCTGAAAGTGTCGGCCAGAGAGTGGGAGCGCCGGGCGCGCAATCTCCCGCGCTTCGACGATGATGCCATGCGGGTTCCTGCTGGCATTCATGCCCGGGAGGGAGCGACGCATCTCGGCGCAGGGCGTCAGCATGTTCGCCCTCGACTACTATTCGCCCTGGCTGGGCGGCCTCGTCCCGCAACGAGACCGCCTGGGATGTCAATGACCACGGAATCGGGACCTTGGTTTTTCGCGCAAAAGGGGGTCAGACTCAATCTCGCTGCATGTGGAGGGTGATGTCGCGCAAGTTTTCGAGAGGGAATCAGCGCGATGGAACAGAGATTTGGGTCGACGAGACTGGCGCCGGCGGGGTTGCTCGTCGAGCATGCCGAAATCAACACGGATTGTGTATTTCTTGACGTGCGCGCTACGGCGCTTTCGGCAACGTGCCCGTGCTGCGGGACGAGTTCACGCCGGACCCAGAGCCGATATATGCGGCAAGCCGCCGATCTGCCCATCGCTGGCCGGCGAGTGGTCTTGCGGGTGACGGTTCGCCGTTTCTGGTGCGACGCCGTTCTTTGCCGCCGCCGCATTTTTGCCGAGCGGTTTGGCGCCGATGTTTTAGCCCCGTTATCGCGGAGAACCGGACGCCTTGAGACCATCGTTCATCACTTAGGACTGGCGCTGGGCGGAAGGCCTGCCGCAGCTTTGCCGATCGCCTGATGGTGCCGGTGAGCAACGATACCCTGTTGCGTATCGTGCGCCGGCGGACTGAACCGCCGCGCGATAAGCTAGCCATCATCGGCATCGACGACTTCGCGTTCCGGCGCGGCCAACGATACGGGACGATTGTCTGCGATCTTGAGCGCCGCAGGCCAGTGACATTGCTGCCTGATCGCGAACAGACGACATCGCAGGCTTGGCTGACGAATCATCCTTCCATTGTGACAGTCGCTCGCGATCGGGGTGGCGGATATGGCGAGGCGATCGCCAAGGCCTTGCCACATGCCGATCAGGTGGCCGACCGCTGGCATCTGATGGAAAACGCCAGCCGCGCTTTCCTTGATGCAGTCAGCAAGTCCATGCGGCATATCCGAAAGGACGGTAGGCAGCACCATCATCGATCCAAAGCTTCTCACCTATGCCGAGCGGCTGCAATATGAAGGATATCTGCGTCGCCAGGAGACAAACGAGGCCATTCTGGAATTGTCGAAGCAGGGTGTGCCGATCAAGCAGATCGTCAAGCGTACCGGACATAGCCGCAAGCTCGTCCGCTGCGTCCTGCGCGGTCAGCGCTCCGACATGTTCCGCGTCCGGCAGAGTTCGCTCGAGGAATGGCTTCCCTGGCTTGACGGGCGCTGGGACCAAGGCGCGCGCAATGCTTCGGCACTCTGGCGCGAAATGCGTAAGAAAGGCTTTCGTGGCCAGATCGGCGTCGTCCCTGAATGGGCGCGGCGCCGACGCCTTGCTGAAAGGGCCGATCAAAGCGCACTTGCCCGCACGCCTTCGGCACGAAGCATCGCCAGGCTCATGACGCTGGCGCGTGACGACCTGTCCAAATCCGACGCTGTACTGATCGCTGCAATCGAGAGCAATGTTCCTGACCTCGTCACCGCGCGAACGCTTGTCGACGACTTTCAGCAGATGATCCGGTCAAAAGCGGTCGCAAAACTGGACGCTTGGCTCGAAGGCGCGAAGGCAAGCCTCATCGGCTCCTTCGCGAACGGGGTCGAATAGGACATCGCCGCGGTCCGCAACGCCATTATCTCTCCGTGGTCGAATGCGCTGGACCAGTGCATCGCTTTCGGATTCACCCAATCCCAGAAGCGCTGCGTCCTCTTCGGCCAACCGGGCGAATATTCAAGCAGCCGGGGAACTGACAGCGGCGCAAAACGCCAAGATTGATCGGGAAGCGCCGGGAGTATCTCTCTTGCGGTCCGCAAGGGAATGCGGTTCACTCCAATTTGTCCAGGCCGCGCAAGCCATGGGGCTCCTTCGCGCCACTCGAATCCATGACTGTTTTGGCGCCGCTGGGAGTTGCGGGCGATAGCCGGGAAGCACGGCCGCGATCGGGGCCGTGCAGCGGTGATGCGACGACGCCTCTCACGTGACAACGGCTACACTTTCGACCGATGCGGGACGACACGCACCGCGGGCCTGGCCAGGACCAAACGACTCGGCAATAGCACGGGTCATGCCGGTCGCACTACCGGCGTGGCAGACGATCTTATCGGCGCACTGGAGCTATCAGAGGATCCCCCACGCCCGGTAGCGTCCCCTGCCCGTGATCTCGCGCAGGCCGAGTTCGGCCACGAGATTAAGCGCCCCCCGCGCCGTCAGCTTCAGGTCCTTTTCGATCATTGCGCTGGAGACGAGCGGCCGCGCAAGAACGAGGTCGACGAGTTGCGGCAGCTTCGAATGTCCCCGCCGGCCGCGCAGGCGGCGCAACATTTGTTCCCGGGCGAGCATCAGCCGATCGTGTTCCTTCAGCCCGGCGCCGGCCGCTTCAGTGACGCCCTCCAGAAATCCGATCAGGCGCGCCGTCCTGTCGCGGGCGCGCCGCCTTTCGCGCGGAATGGCGCGCAGCCCGGTGTTGAGACAGACGAGGTGAGCGCTCGTTTTCCGGACCTGCCTGAGCATGGCGCCGACGAGCAGGTGTCCGAGCCAGGGCAGATGCTGCAGCGGTTCTTTTGTTTCCCACGCATCCCATAGCAGGGCGGCGCTCAGCACGGGCGGCTGGCCGGTGGTCCGGTTCAACACGGCCCGCCAGTCCGACAGCCGTTCCTCCTCGTCCCAGTCCAGATCGTAGACGAGCGAACTTTTTTCCCCCGTCGGGACCTGTGGCGGTCGCGATACCGGCGCGGCGGCGAGCACGTCGAGCACGTCGCGCGTGCGATCGAGCAACGCATCGATGGCGGCAAATTCGCCGCCGAGGCCATCGTTCAGATCGTCATTGGCCGACCCGTCCGACGCTTCATCGCCGGCGCCCATCGCTGCCGTCGCATGACTCTCCGACGGGAGAGTGTCCGGGATGCTGGCGCCCCGCCCGCGCAATTGTCCCAGGCCATTCGGGCTCAGCGCCCAGTCCGGTCTGTTGGCAACAATCAGCCGCCGTGCCCGCAGCACCGCATGGGCACGGGTGAGTTCGTGGGTCGGCGTGCGGATGTCCATGTGGGTGTCGTGCAGGACCAGATCCTCGACATGGACAAGCTCGCCCTCGAGCCACAGCGCGGCGGCGGCGTCGTGGAAATGCGTGCGCGCGACAAAACCCTCGCGCACTGGACTTTTGGCCAGCCGCTCATCGAGGCGCGCCAAACAATCCTCCGCGGTGACGAGCGGTCCCGCAAGCTCGCGCCACGGGATCGCATCAGCACCGTCAAGGTCAAAAGGGGGTATCCGCATTCGTTCCGGCCTTCACTTTGGTGCTGCCAATTGAAATCCTAAGGTAAAAATCGGCGGGCCCGCTCGTGGGACGCCGCCAGCCTCTCCTGATGCAAAACGGGTGACGTCGTAAGCCATTGATATCGCTTTAGCCGATTCGCCTTGCTGAAGCTATCGCGCTCTTTGCTTCACTCACGGCGGGTCTCCTGGCCGCGTGCTATCACTATCGATAATGACCTCATATCGGGACTGTACAGCACGACCCCCTGGGACGCTCAGGAGGCCGAAAAACGTTGATTTACCGGTTCATCGAAGCGGTAGGAGCGATGTAAAGGGCAACTAGAGACGTTTACAAACGATCGTTTGTTGATATCTTCGGCGTTTGTACAAACGCCTTTCCGATGCTGAGAGACGCTGTAAATGGCCCGTGAGGCGCAAGATCGACGCTCCGGTCGACCACAGGGCCGGCAAATCGGCTACGCGCGCGTATCGACGGACGAACAAGCGACGGAAGCGCAGGAAATTGAGCTGCGGTCGGCCGGCTGCGACGTCGTCGTTCAGGAACATGGATCCGGTGCGTCGAGAGCTCGCCCTGCCCTACTGCGGTTGATGAGCGACATCGGCGCCGGCGATGTCCTGGTCGTTGTGCGTCTCGATCGCCTTGCGCGCTCGGTCAGCCATCTTCTTCAGGTGATCGAGGATCTGACTGAGAAGGGCGCGCATTTCCGATCTCTGCGAGATCCAATCGACACGTCGACGCCACAGGGCATGTTTTCCCTACAGGTACTCGGTGCCGTTGCCCAGCTCGAGCGTGCGCTTATTTCGGAGCGGACCAAGGCCGGCATCATTGCTGCGCGATCGAAGGGGCGGCTGCCAGGCAATCCTGGTATCCGGGAGCGCAGGCCCGAAGCCCTGGCGAAGATGACCGCGGTGCAAAAGGCATCCTATGGCCGACGGCTACAATCAACTATGAACCAGTGGCTTCCGACGGTCCGCCGGATGCGACCAGACCATAATTGGGACGACATCGCCCGGGTCCTGAAGCAGCGCGGCCTCGACTGGACGCCTGAACGACTGCGGCGGGCAGTGAGGTGGCTCGTCACCGAGCACCTAGCCGAATCCACACTGCTAACGCGGGCGTCTCCTCTGCCTCCCGAAGATCGTCTGATGACTCTTGTGGCAGGGATTTCGCAGTCTAACCCAGACCTGTCGCTTCGCGACATCGCTGGCCAGCTCGAGCGCCTACATGAGCGAACCCCACGAGGAAGCGCAAAATGGTCTGCCTCCTCAGTCAAGAACCTACTCGATCGAGCCCGCCGGCTTGGACTCGTCGCCGAACTACCCGCGAGCTGACCGTCATCCCGCTGCAGAACAGTCCTCAGTCTACGGTCCGTGGCTGACGTTCAACATTCCCGAGCCGCTTGTACGCGGCCCAGGCATCAGCTGGAACAGCGCTGCCGGCCCGCGCCAGCCAAGCCGCACGATCGGATTCGGCAAGTGAGTTCCACCACACCATTCCGGCGGTTTCATCGGGCGTCGGTTCCTGGTCGTGTTGGTTTTTCATGCCTTCGATGCTCTCCATAAGACGCTCGTCCCGACAAGCGCTGCAGCCACCGTCCACGGATCGAAACCCGCCCGGCTGATCATGATCCGCGCCCTGGCTTGTCGAGGCTGCGGCGCAACGCATCGCTGATTTCCAGCCGGGATTCGGTGCGCTCAACCTTGCCTGCCGCCTCCAAATCGACGGCAGCGGCTTCAGCTCCGGTTCCGGTCGTCTTCGACGCGTCAAGCTTGGCCCGCAACAAGGCCATCACCATCGGCCAGACCGAGAACTTTCCGACCTTTGCTCTATCTGTCAGGCTGCGCAAATAGCCGCCGGCGCTGTTGATCTGGTCCTGCCGCTGGTAGATCGCGGCAACGGTAATCGCCGCCTGCTGCTCACCCATTGCCGTTCGCGCTTCCTCCCAGGCGCTCGGGCTGACGCCCATGGACGGCCGGGCAACCTCGGCCGCGGCCAGAAATTCACGCCAGTTGCGGATTCCGCCGCCGCCCTTCACCAGCCAAAGCATGTTCGGGCAGGCATCCAGCACGATCCCTAGCGGCAGTTCGCGTTTCGGTAGGCTCCGTACGTTGTCGGTGTCCGCAACGTTGCCGCCCGCTTCATCTTTATTTCCTGAGCCGCTTTCAGATTCAAATTTAGAGTCTGGTTTTGAATTCTGTATGTGGCGCCCACTTCGGGACTCATTGGCGTCCATTTTCCGTGTTTTTAGAAATGATTCCAATGCCTCACGCACTTCAGCCCAAAGGCCTTCAAGCTCCTCGGCAATCGCCTCGAGGGTTTGTCTGGTTGCGGTGCGAGGTATCTGGCCGACAATCGCCTGGTAGGCCTGCTGGACCCTGCCCCAGTTCGCAGGCACGCCTTCCTCAATCCCGGCGTCGATCATCTTGACGATGTCACGGCGGCATATGGTTAGCCGCTCCTTAACGAGACGAAAGGCCTTCTTCTCAGATCTGACCGCTTCCGCAAGATTCTTGAACTCCTCAGCGCGCGCCACGATCGGCGAGATGTCAAAGCCATAGGCCTGCTCGATCTCGCCCCCCTGACCCTTCCGGGCGAAGCGCTTGCCGTTTGGGCTGTCCCGACGGATGATCAAGCCGCACTCGACCAGAACGGCCAGGTGCCGCCGTAACGTCGTTGGGGGCATTCCGTTGGCGCGGCGGATCAGCTGCTCGTTGGATGGCCATACAACCAGTTCGCTGTCGCCATAAAGCGCCGTGTCCGGATGGAACGACAACAGCGCGTCGAGAATAGCCAGAGCGCGATCGGTGGCGCCCAGAGCGATCCTGGCGTCCTTGATATCTTGGAAGACATGCCATTTGTGGACGGTCGCGTCCTTCGGCACCGCCCTTGCGGTGACTTGGCTTGAAATCATGCCAAGCGTCATCGGTCGCCGCCCAAAGGGCGTCGTTGCAATATTCGTCTCCATTTTCTTTCACCCTCGATTAGGCAAAAGAAACCTGCTCGCCAAAACGACGCCAATGACTCTTGACAGTGATTCGTGGAGATGCGATTCTCAGAGTGCTTAGTTCAGAGAGAGGCTTCCACGGCTTGCCGTTCGGGGGCCTTTTTCTTTTGCGGTTTTAGACTCCTTGTTTCGTGATGGACTTCCGAAAGGCCTCAAACAGGTCGTCCAGTTGTCCGGCGATAAACGCTGCGAAACGCGATCCTTCAGCCTCTCCCACGGCAATCATGGTAGTTTTTCCGTTGTCTTTGAGGCTGACGCTGACTGTTTTGTCTGGAGCAGCCCAGGATTTCATAGCAATCTTGGGCTTTGATGGCTTGGCCGGACCCGCAGGTTCTTTGATCGCAATATGATCCGATGGAAGCGTCTCAAGCAGAATAATGAATCTGTCGTCGGACGTTGCCTCGCGGAATTTGTTTTTGCGAATAAGATCGAAAGCTTTTGCGAGTGAGCCGTCTATGGAATAGCGGTTCGAGAATTCCTGCCATCGTCCTCGACCAATCCCGGGAGCTTTACCAATCGATTGCAGTATCTCCTTGTCGACCGATGAGGCGATTTTGATCATCTCGGAGACATGCGATTTTCCTGTCGACAGCGAAGCGCAGATGGTGTCCCGTTTGTATCCCGCTTCCTGCTGCGCAAGCGCAAAAGCGCACTTTTCAATGTATGAAAGATCCTCTCGAGCGGTGTTTTCTTCGCCTTGGAAAATGACTGCTTGTTCATCAGTTAACTCGCGGACGGCCGCTTTGAATCCGATCCCAAGCTGCTTAGCTGCCGCTAATCTTCTGCGACCATAGACGATTTGAAACTCGCCATCCCTGCCTTGCACTGGCCGAACCAATCCAGGCACAATCTGACCGCGCTCCCGCATGGATTCAGTGATCTCAGCAATGGCGGAAATCTCGTAGGCGTCATCATATCGATCGGTGATAGACGACGGCCGTATTTTGTCGGGATCGAGTTCAATGATCTGTTCGCCTGACTTCAGTAACTTGTCGGCGATATCGCTACGCTCTTGCATTTGGCGAACACCAGCCGCCACCTTCATCAGGTGCGGCGATGACGTGCGGCGGCTGACGCCCTCCTCCGAATTGTCCTCCCCGAGTTGCCCCAAAACAGCAGCAAACATGCCCTTAGAATCTTTACGGCTCACTGTTCACGCCTCCATGCCATTGTGATGAGGCTTTCTATTTCCGCGTTCGCGGCATTGATCGATTCGATTGCACGATCATAAGTTTTAGGTGCCGAAAACCTCGATCGTTGCACTTCATAGAGGCTCTGCTTCCAAGTGAGAGCGTCCGCAACCGCAGTGGATTTGGAGACTGAATTCAGAAGTAAATCCTCGCCAAACACTTGGCGCATTAGGGCCTGCATGTTGGCTTGCGGGTGGTCGTTGGCCTCAAACTTTGTGATGAGGAATTTGGCGAAATCCCAACGTGCGCCTGCACCAGCCTCATCCAGGATTTGCATATAAGATGCGGCCAACTCCAAAAACTTCCCTGTGGAGTCGACATCGAGCATGTGCGCTGGAACTGGGATTAGGACTCCGGTAGCGGCAGTGAGCGACGAAAGTGTCAGGAAATTGAGTGACGGCGCACAGTCGAGAAGAACGATGTCGTAGTTGTCGACGATCTGTTCGAGGGCCTGTGACACTCGAAGCAGAAAACTGGTTCCACCGCTCTTGCGCATCTCAAGGGTGACGGCCGTCTCGAATTCTGTCAGCTCAAGACCGGCGCAGATGACGTCGAATCCGATGATATGCGTCTGATGAATAATCTTTTCCGTTGGCACCGGATCATCAAACCGAATCGCTGAGTAAAGGGTGTCACCTTCTCGGTAGTCAAATCCGGGTAACGCTCCTTGCAGACTTGTTAACGACGCCTGAGGATCCATGTCGACTGCTAGAACGCGATATCCACGTAGTGCCAACCAATGACCCAAGTGAATAGTGGTCGCTGTCTTGGACGATCCACCTTTGAAGTTCGTGATCGCGATGATCTGGCAATCCTCGCCTTTAACACGACGAGGATTGATCCATTTCTTCCGTGCCTTTTCCGCCAGGTGCATCCGAAGGTCCAGCACCTGCTCCACAGAATATAGGCGCTTTCCGGTGGTCGTTGTCTCTGGCTCAGGTCCCTGCCCTTTCAAGGAGACCTGCCTTATGTAAGCTTCGGTCACTCCTAGCAATGCTGCCACTTCCGTCGAAGTGAATTTGCGCATCGTACGAATCGCATCAGGAGGATACTGAGCCAGCGAAAGATTGTTGAGTGCCTTCTCGAGTTTCGTCGAAAAGGTATTCATGAACTGAAGGCTACTTAGATGCCGCGTCACCCAGATTCTCCTCTTGCACCCAGCGCCTATTGATAGCGACTGTGGTTAACAAGCTGTTAACGCCACGCCAACTACGCCAACTTTTCGAATTACGCGGTTTTTCCGTTACTGGAGGTATGCCCGATTCGGAGCATTCGAGCAAATGGACACAGGGCAGTTCCCAGCTGGGAACTTTTCGTTAGCTGGCTTCCCTGTGCCGTCAAAGTCGCGCATCAGGCATTGAAAACGACAGCTATGAAGTTGGTCACGCAGCATGGGGGCACGGGCGAGCCCCGTTGCCCGTTTTGTTCTCGTAGATAGTCGACGTTGGTGTACCGGTTGCCCTCTGGCTTCCGCGTACGGCGGCGAGCGACCTTACAAAAGCGCAGGCAAGTTTCGGCGCATGGAGAGATCCCCCCCTCCCCCCCCCAGATTGGCGCGGCGGCGAAATTCCCGTTGTGAAGGAGACACTGAGCTCGCGCAGTCCAGGGGGGTCACCATCCTTTGCGTCGGAGACGATGGGTTGTGTTTGTGATGCAGCCATGCCGCGCCGCATCCGATGTCACTTCGGTGATCGCCCCCCAGGCCGACAAGTTAGACGCCCCACGGCCCCTACCCTGCAACGAGGCATTCCTTCCGGGCCGAGCGACTCTCGCGAATGGCAACTAAGCGGCTAGGATCTATCGCCAGGCGTCCCACGCGATTTGACAGCAATCAGCACCGTTTGGCACGTGGGCGTCCTGTCCACGCGCACTTTCCTCCAGCGTCGAGCAAGAGGCTCCTGCAGCCGCCAGGCAACTTCCCTCGGGGGGGTAGCCCAAGTGTCGGCGAAGGATCCTGGAGAACTCATCGAGAAGCAAACTTCTCGCACAACCCGTACTTTGAGTTCCCAGCTGGGAACAGCTCTTCAAGCTGGAGGCTTGCGCCGCTCCAATAAACCTTAGAAACCCATCAACTTGAGGGTTGGATCTGTGGCGCCGGGGTGGATCGGCGCATCCAGAGTCACCCGCGGCTGGGGGGCGTACCGCACTCTACAATCCTGACGCCTTAGTTAGATTGACGCGGAAGCGATCGCGCCGGCGCTGGTATTTGCGTGTCATCTCTGCCGAGGCGTGACCAAGCTGCTTCTGCACGTAGAGCTCGTCAACCTCGGCAGAGGACGCGAGGCCGGCACGCAGCGAGTGGCCCGAAAACTTTTGGCCGCGCTCGCCCTCGGAAAGATCACCGCGCACGCCGGCAGCCAAGGCCGCGCGTTTGACCAGCCGCGCCACCTCCTGATCGTTGAGCCGCTCGGCCCCCACAGCTTTGCCCTGCCCCGTGACGCGGCGGAAGAGGGGGCCGTGCGCGATGCGGGCCAGCTTCAGCCAGGTCTGCAGGGCGACGACCGGGCAGGTGGCATCGGACGAGCCGCGGCCAATCTCGACCTCGCGCCAGCCGGTCTTGCCTCGCAGCGTAACCAGCACGCCCTTGTCCGGGAAAAATTCAATCCAGCCGCAGCCGTCCTCGGTTTGATCGCGCGCAACATCGAGACCGACGATTTCAGAACGGCGCAAGCCGCCGGCGAAGCCCAAAAGCAGCATGGCGCGGTCACGCAGCCCGCGCAGCGTGCCGCGGTCGAGCGTTTCCAGCATGGCGACAAGATCGTCGCGCAGGATGGCTTCCTTTTGACGGGGAGGGGAGGCGTGTTTGTTGCGGATGCCGGCGAGTACGGTGGCGATATGCCGGTCCTTCCGGTCGAGCGGTTGACCGCGTTGCGTATAGTTCCAGGTCAGGGACGACAGGCGGCGCTCAATGGTCGACACAGACTTTTTGTCCCTTGCCGATCCCGAAGCCTGCGCCGTGATGTAGAGGCCGACAACTTGCGGATCTGGCGGCAGCGGATCAAACGCCTGGCGCCGGCACCAGGCGCAAAAATGCTTCCAGTCGGCGGCATAGGCACGACGCGTGTTTGCCGAACTTGCCGCCTCGACATAATCGCGCGCACGGTCGGCCAGCTTTTCGAGATGCGCGGGCAGTGTTGCTTGTCGCGACTCAAGGACCTGCGGGGGAGGGGAGGGAGCCTCATCCGGGCACCCCATTTCCATGACGACGTCGACAATGTCAGGCAGGTCGCTGGTGTCGATCGCGTCGAGGGGCGTCATGAAATTACGGGGACTGCCCATCGAAACTCTCGATCATTTGAATGTCACAGTGGTGCGATTCTGAGAGCCCCAACGTGCGACCAAAGCACCCAATTGTCCACCGCGAGGTGCTTGACCAATGGCTCCCGAGATTTGCGTCCGGTCGCGTACGGGCAACCGGCTGGTCCCGGTTATCGCATCATTGGGTGACGTGCCATGTCCGATCCAGTGATGACCCTCTTAGGGGCTTAGGGCCTTCTTTCTCAGTGCCGATCCTTGCTTTCATGTTCAACATCCTTTATGTTTCGTTCAACAGTGGAGATTCCAGGATGAGCATACGTGGCGCAACGGCAGCCGAAAGCGAGGAGCGAATCGCCCACACCCGGAACCGTCTGGTGCTTGAGCAGGCGAGGGCGGTCGGCCTTCTCGGCGCGGCCAAGAACACACGCCTGTCGGGCAGGGTACCATCGGAATTGATCGAGGCGGCAAAGAAGCGCGCTCATGTGAGTTCCGACACCGAGCTGCTGGAGCTCGCCTTGTCGCGGCTAGCCCTCGAGGACGATTTTGGCGCCCGGCTCGTCCGCCGCAAGGGCAGCATCTCCGCGGACATTGATCTTGGCGTTTGATCTCGGGAGCGCACTGCGTTCCCTCAAACCACAGCGGCGTGCCGGGGGGCTGGAACGGCGGCCGGATTCCGCTCTGTCCTGGGCAGCGGACCAGCCGCCTGTCGGCGGTGCACTGCTTCTCGACACTAGTGTCTATCTGAATGTCCTGCAGGGGCGCACGCCCGAAGTGGTCGATGACCTTCTGACCTCTCGGCTCTGTCAGCACTCGGCCGTCTGCCTTGCCGAGCTCAGCCACCTGTTCGGCCGGCTCGACCCAGCGCACCCCACGACGAAGTCGGTCCTGAAAGTGGTTGCAGGCACGATTGAAGACATTCCAGTGCACCGGCTGAATGCACCCGACGCCACCGCCTGGGGACGCGCCGGCATGCTTGCCGGCCTGCTGTTCCGGCTGAGCCGTCTGCCGAAAGGGGAGGGGCATGAACGCCGCTTCCTCAACGATGCGCTGATCTTTCACCAGGCCGCTCTGCTGGGCGCGACGGTCCTGACCGGCAATGTTCGGGATTTCGATTACCTCAACCAGCTTGTTCCGTCGGTGGGTGTGATCTTCTACCGGCCGGTGACAGACTTGCGCCCGCAGGGTTGAAAGCGTCTGTGGCAGATATGCCCGTGCACCGTGATCGTCCACCCTCCTTTAATGACCACCAGTCTTCAAAACGGTCGCTGACACTCTCCTGCGACCGTTGAAACGCGGGCGACTACGGCCATTTCCAGTTCCAGCGCAGAAACGCACGATAAGGCAACTTATCAGCCATGGTGCCGGCACGCTCCTCGACGATGCCGGTCTGGCGGCTGAATGCCTGCTCGATGGATTCGACGCCAATCGATTGCCATAAGCGCCGCGCTGACTCATGCTGCTCAATGATGATTCTGCGACCCAAACCCGCTCCACGCCACCACGCCGCGCTTCTCGGTGCCCCTTCGACCGCGCCGATGGCGACGGTGCCAGCCTGGCGGCCGCTTCTCGAGCCAATTCGGTCACACCATACTGTGATATATCGACGTTCATTGCTGTCTCCTTTCCTAGAGATCAAATAAGATGAACCAGTCTCATCCCCACGTAGCGTGCAGGCGGTTGATCGCTCATTTTCAGCATGAATCATGCGGAGAATCCTCACATGGGGGCTTTGTCGCAAACCTTTCGGTAAGCGGAGCATGGCAAGAAACACTGCTCAGCTGTGGAGGAGCACGTGACGTTCAAGGGCCGCCCTTTCGACCAGTCGGTGATCCTGCTTTGCGTGCGCTGGTACCTGGCCTCCCATGGGCTTCTTGGGGTCAAGGATTAAATTCAGCAACGCATGAGCAGAACTCCAGGACTGTTTCGGCATCCAAGGTCTGAGCCCGATTTGCATGACGCGGTCGTCTCCGAGCACGATCAACCTCACATGCGGTGCCGTTCAGTACGGCTGGGCGTTGGTGCGCGGATATGAAATCGAACGCATTTCGATCATTAATGTAGTTGGTTATGCCTGCGTGACTTGACGCCGGATAGA
>NZ_JAMYKW010000095.1:0-14088 GCF_040317555.1 Mesorhizobium sp. M1406
TCCCACCCCCGACGTCACCAACACCGAGATTGCCGGTTTCCAGAACGTGCAGCCGGGCAGCGAGGAGGATTTTATCCTCAATGTCGGCCGCCGCACCTATTTCACGCAAGGTTCGGCCGCGCTCGATTCTGTCGCCAAGGCCACCCTTGACACCCAGATCGCCTGGTTAGCAAAGCATCCGCGCTGGCTGCTCAAGCTGCAGGGTTTCGCCGACGATCCAGGCGCAAGTGAAACGGCGCTGTCGAAGCAGCGCGCCGATGCGGTGATGGACTACCTCGCCGCCGGCGGCATAGACGCAACCGCATGTGGGCCAAGGGCTACGGCAAGGACAGGCTCGTCCGCGACTGCCCCGACGCCGCCTGCAGGTCGCAGAACCGCCGCGTTGTGTCCAATTTGCGCGATGAGAGGGACGAGTCGTAGGCGCTGCTGTTTTGCTTGTCACCAAATCAGAGTCTCACAACGCGACGGCGGCATGGCTGCTTTGCGTCTCACTGGTCAACGATGCCTCCTAAACAGGCCGGCTAGGCTACCACCGCCCGGATCTGGCGCAATCGCTTGCGCCAGATCCGAGCCAGAGGTCTCGAATTTGCAGAAGTGGGACCAGCCATTTCAAGCGTCCGGCGTTAGCGCCTGCTGGACCAGCAATGTGTCTACATACTGCGTCATGCTGGCGATCTTTCCATCTCTGATCTCGTAGAGATGGGCAAAGGCGGCGTGCATCGGCTTGCCTGTTGGCTTGTAGGTTCCGGAGTAGACCCCGAAGGCGGCGACACTGTCGCCGTCTTCGAGATAGATGTGAACGTCGGCGCGATAGCCGATCCATTCCGTGGCGAGGCGCCGGAAGACGCCGGCGATGATCGCTTCCGCGCCGACATATGTCCCGGCGTATGGGAAACCCTCGGCTTCGGTCCACCGCGCGTCGGGGGCGAGAGCGGCCAGCAGGTTGCGTCCGTTGTCTTCCGAGGCCCCCTCGTAGGTGGCGCGGATCAGATCGAGATTGGCTCCCATCTCAGCCCCACTTCATTTCGCCGGTGGCAACCTTGGAGCCGATGTCGAGCGCGACCCCCATGCCGAGGCCGGGGTAGCGGGCTTCCATAGCGCTCTTGAGCGCGGCCGCGTCCTTGGCCTTGGCCAGTTCTTCCTCGAATGCAATGAGATAGGCCTTGGTGTGCTCAACGCCCGAGAGGTCGGTAGGGGTCTGTGGCGTCATATGACCGGCAACCACTATCGCCGGCTTGCGCGCCGCGATCTTTTCGAGATTGGCGATCCATGCCGCACGCTGTTCCTTAGTCGGCGTGTCGGCGGTCCAGACATGTACCCCGCCAAAGATCATGACGCCGCCGAACACCGCGTTCAGCGACGGCACGAAGAGATAGCGCCGATTGGCGAGGCCTTCGGCGCTGACGATCTCGATGGTCTCGCCATCGACGGTGAGCGTCTTGTCGTCGAACGCTTCGGGGATGACGACATCGGCGAGCGCCTGTGGGCCGTTCTCCTTGAGCTGCGGCCCCCAGGCGGCGAGCTTCTTGTCGACACTGCCCTTGATGGCGGTCACCGTCTCGGAGGCAGCGATCACGCGTGCGTCGGGGAAAGCCTCCTTGATCGGCTTCAGGCTGAAATAGTAGTCCGGGTCGGACTGGCTGATATAGATAGTGGTGAGCTTCTTTCCCATCGCCTTGATCGCCTCGGCCAGGGCCTTGCCATCGGGGAATGTGAAGCCGCCGTCGATCAGCACGGCTTCAGTGGCTCCGGAGACCAGAACAGGGGCCCGGAAGAAGCCGTTTTCCCCGGCGGGAAAATGCTTCCAGGAAAGTCGTGCGGCAGCATGGCCAAGCCCTGCGGGAACAAAGACGGCAGCGGCGCCGGCGGCGAGGGTCGTTTTCAAGATGGTTCTCCTGGTAAACATGGATGTCTCCTTGATTTTGGTTTCAGGGCATGGATTTCAGATATGGCGGGGTGCTAGGGAAGCAGGCCTTTTGCACCGGCATTCGCAACGGCGCCGTCATCCGGCAGCATGCCGCCACTGGCGCCGATCGCTCCGACGACCTTGTTGTCGACGATCAGCGGTACGCCGCCTTCGACCGGAAAGGCGCCCGGCACCCCAAGCAAACTGATCTGGTTTTGAGTGACGATCAGATCCTGGATGGCCTTGGTCGGAGACCTGATCCCGTTGGCCGCCTTGGCCTTTCCAATCGCCGCATCGATCGTGCCGATGCCGGCCTGGTTGCCGCGTTCCAGATAGACAAGGTTGCTCCCGGAATCGACGATGGCAATGGTCATGTCGAGGTTGCGCTTGCGCATCTCCGTCGCGGCGGCTTGCGCCGCCTGCTTGGCCAGCTCGATGCTGATGGGAGCGCCATAGGGCAGGTTCTGGGCAAAGCCGGGTGTGCCGGTCAGAAGAACCGAAAGGGCAAGAACTACGCACGGGATTTGTTTGGTCGTCATTTCACGGCCTGTGCTGGTCTGGGGTAACGCGAGCGAACGTCTTGATGGGCGAAAATATGCCACGCGCGGATCGATTGATAAGACCAACAAAATAGACATAATGTATGCTATGGCCATACAATACGGCTGGAGCCGATCTGCTTTGGGCTATGCATGAACCTCAATAGGCTGGCGTACTTCGCGGCGGTCGTCGATGCCGGCTCCTTCACCCAGGCCGCCGAGCGGCTGGGCATCACCAAGGCGGTTGTGAGCCAGCAGGTCGCGCGGCTGGAGCGCGATGTGGGAACGACGCTGCTGATCCGCACGACGCGACGAGTCCAACCGACAGAGGCGGGTCGGGCATTGCATGCCCGTTGCCTCCTGATCCTGCGCGAGGCGGAGGATGCCTTTGGCGAGCTTGAGCAGGCCGCCGCCGAGCCGGCCGGCACGCTGCGGATCACAGCACCAAACGACTACGGCACGTGTGCGGTCGTCCCGGTGGTGACCGCCTTCAGCGCGCGTTACCCCGCCTGTCGCGTGGAATTGGAACTTGGTGACGAGATGATCAACCTCGTTTCCGGCAGGATGGACTTAGCGATCCGCGTCGGCTGGCTTGCCGATTCCAGCCTCCAGGCGCGACGGATCGGCACCTTCCGGCAACTCTTGGTATGCGGCGTGGGCTTCGCTGGGCAGATGACGGCTACCGAACCGGAAGGTCTTGCCCGGCTGCCCTTCGTCGCCAACACGGCGCTGCGTGAGCCGCTGCTGTGGCAATTTTCGCGTGGCGACCTCGAACATCACGCCGTGCACATGCAGGCAACAATCTCGATCAATGCCACACCGGCAGTTCTGTCGGCCGTCCGCACCGGCGGTGGCCTGTCGGTTCTGCCGGATTTCCTGGTGAGCGATGACCTGGCCGCGGGCCGCCTCGTCCACGTCTTGCCCGAATGGGTGCTGCCCTCCGGAGGCATCTACACGGTCTACCCCGCTGCGCGGTTCCGGCCACCCAAGGTAACCAGGTTCGTCGAGATTCTCATGGCGGCTGAGCGGCAGACGGGTTCAAGTCCGCAGGGTCGGGCACACGCGCCCTAGCAAGCTGTTGGAGAATCGCTTTGCAGACAACGACTCATCGTTGCAGACCTGTGGCGAGTTCATTCTAAACTTCACTGGTTCGGCCAAAGTAAGATATGCGTACGCCCGCTTTGCCCATCGGCGCGGCCCATCTGGTCTCAGATTGCCGGGACAAAGTGCCCGAGAACTCCGCCCGGCCATGCGGCTCGACCGTGCCGGGCCTAACCGACGAGCTGTCTGTGAACTAGCCCGCCGGTGATGCGCTGGTCGGTCACGCCCTACAGCCGGACGAACTCGTCGAGCTGCAGGCGTATTCGCTGGCCTTCCGCGAAGGCTAGGGCGAGCGATTCTAGTTCGAATGATCGGGTTAGTCCCTGATCTTCCTCGACCACACGGACGAACCATTCGCCACAGGCTTCGACCACTTCGATGCAAGGATGACCCTTGCCGTTGGGTATGTCACTATCCATCGCATTGCCTCCCGCAATATGAGGACAATCGCGAATTTATATGAGTGCTCAAATCGACCACAAGGCTTGGTACAGATCGTACAAATCGCAAGGAGCGCAACCTGGTTGGAAGCCTGATTCGATCGACGGTGAAGATGGTCTAGTCGTTATAGCCTAGATATGCCTTCACCCGCCCCAGATCGCGCCCATCCGAATTTCTGGAGCTGTAGTCCCAGTCGATCTCCCAAAACCCTGTTTTCTCCATGGCCTCGGTTGCCCGGACCCGCTCCGACATGTCGGGAAATAGCTCTTTCAGAAGTGCATTGACAGCTTCGACTCCGCCCTCGCGGTAGGCCTGCTTATAGATATCGTCGGTCATTTGCGCGCCTTCCCAAAAAACAGCAATCGCGCCAGGTGAGCACTAAAGACGACCGGCTTGTGTCTGATGACGGCGAGTGTGAAACCACGACATCGTCATACATTGGGTGTTGCGACCCCCTCAAGCGCAATGATCCTGGTGTTGGCGCAACGCTTGCGAATTTCGATAAGGCGGGCGTATTCCGGCGAATTATACCAGCCCATCAATGACGCCATGTCGGGGAATTCGATAATAACCAAACGGTGTGGCTCCCAATCGCCTTCCAAAACCTTAGTCGCACCGCCACGACCCAGGTATCGACCACCGTAACGCTCTTCGGTGGCAGGCACATCCCGCCGGTATTCCTCGAACTCGGCAGCGTCTTTTATGTCTACATCCGCGATCAAATAGGCCGCCATTTGTGCTCCCTCACTCTAGCAGGGGCGAACCTTGCGCGCTCCAAGCTTAGCCCTAGGACGCCAGCCGCGCATGGCGTTTTCACGTTTCGATTACATTAGCACGAATGCATATTTATGCTAGCCGAGTGCGCGGTTGGCGCCGCTCTCCTGTTGTCTTCGGTGACGAGCGAACGCAGCATTCCGGACCTCACCGAAGGGGATGAAGCGGCCGGCGACGCGATGCGTCAATGTGGACGCGTGAAGCGCTTGCGCGGCGAGGAAGATTTGCGGCACGCCTCGCAGCAAGATTTCAGTGAAGAACCGTAAGGGCCGACTTGCCGGCTAGCCCAAGATTAGGAATATAATCCTCTAGTTGCGGCGAAACCCTTATATGGAGATCACTACTATGGCCAGGACCAAATCATCCAAACAGCTCTAACCGGCTGAAATCGAGTGCTTTCTGGTGGCAGCGGAAGCGCTGCACAAGAGCATCGTGAAGCCGCTTCTATCGCCTATGAGCGAGCATTACCGGGCGTTGCAAAACACCCATGAGGCGCTGTTGAAGACGATCAAGGATATCACCGGCAAGGATGCGCCGTTCATTCAGTGGAACGGGACAGGCCCGGTGCGATCAACGCCGGCCAAACCGGCTTGACGGAACATTAGCAATCTCTAACTATTTGTGCTGTGGTAGCGCGATGCTCATCCCATCGTTGCTGAAGATCGGGGATCTTCACCGGCTCCCGATCGGCCCGCGCCTCCCGCAAGCGGCGCGGGCTTTCCTTGCACAGAGAGAGCGGCGACAAGAGGTGCGGATCGAGGAAATCACGCCGAAGCCGAAAAGACGCTAGGACCTGCCGGCACCATCTCCTAGTTGTTTGATCCCAAGCTTTGATGGTGCATTCTCTTCTTCCGAATCGAAGGAGGCACTATGGGCCAGGTTCTTTCACGGCAGCGCCACGACGACAGAGGCAGTCCGTCGAGCAAAACGCGGCAAGAACGCCGCCCCGATCTCACCTCAAGCGCATCGACGCGCTGTTTGACATCGAGCGCGGGATCAACGGGCTTGCCGCCCACGAACGGCTGCAACGACGCCGGCAGGAAAGCCGTCTTCTCGCCACCGAACTTGAGGCCTGGCTGCGAACCGAGAGGGCCAAACTGTCGCGCAGTTCTCCGGTTGCCGAGCCTAGGACGCTGGCGTTTGGCAGATACGAGGAGCATTGTGGTAACGGTTAATGTCAGCCGCCGCCGAAAGGGGCGAGGAGTCGGCGACGGGGTGGAGAGTAAATAGGAGGTGGGATGCTGGAATCCCTCTATCTCAACCTCGGGCAGCACGACTCGCTCTCTGACATAGAGAAGGCGCTTTTGAAGGGCGCCATGTCATTTGAAAAAGAGTACGCGACCGGGCAGGATCTGGTGTCGGAGGGGTCAAGGCCCACTTATAGCACGCTTATTCTAGATGGCTTGGCTGCTCGGTACAAAGTGCTGGACGACGGCGGACGTCAGTTCACCTCCTTGCAGGTGCCTGGCGATTTCGTTGATCTCCACGCCTTCCTCTTAAAGACCATGGACCATGGGATCATCGCGCTGTCGCCTTGCCATGTGGTCGTTGCCGAGCACAGCCGCTTGCGTGTCATTACGGAGGAAGCCCCCCACCTGACGCGCCTGCTTTGGCTGGACACTCTCGTTGACGGAGCCATCCATAGGGAGTGGATTGTCGCCTTGGGAAGGCGGTCAAAGACTTCCCATCTTGCGCATCTTGTTTGCGAACTTTTCGTTCGGCTTCAAGTTGTGAAGCGCACCAACGGCATGAGTTTTCGCCTCCCAATTTCACAAGTCGAGCTCGCTGACGTGCTCGGGCTGTCTGTAGTGCATATGAACCGGGTTCTCGGGGCCTTGCGGAGGGCCGGTGTCATAGGCTGGGCGAACCACATAGTGACTGTTTTGGATTGGGATCGATTGGTGGACATCGCCGAATTCGATCCCACCTACCTCAGCATGAATCATGAACCGCGATGAGAGCCATTCAGAGGAGCGTCGAGACCCAGACTCTAGGGCCGAGTAGGTGAATTGAACTGCCGGAGGCGCCGGTTCCTGGTTCAACGCCCTGCCGGCCGGTCAGGCGATGCTTGTGCTGTTGGAAAATAGCGTGCCTGCCGACGTTGCGGCCCGCCTTACGGCGGCACGGCCGCTAGCCGAACAGGAGGACGGCCGGATCGTCGGCGATGCGCCACCGCCGGAAGCGCTGAAGGCGATGCTGGGCGGAACGACAGATGCACCTGAAAGGGCTCGTGGTGCAACCTTTTGAGAAACGAGAAATGGGGACTGGAAAGCAAATGCTGATCGCCTTGCGGCGGCTAGTTTTCGCGGCGATGGAATTTCGCTTCGGATTATTTAACAGCCACGGGTGGCGCGCAATGCTGGCATCTTGTCGTCCCGCCACGCAAACGTCAGCTTTTCGCTCTAGCACGGCCTTTGACTGTAATGCTGATCAACGTTCGTTCCTGGCGCGCGAACGGTTATTCACGTCCACCTTTAACGGCGGCCAATTGGGCAGGGAAGGCGGGTATCTCTGCCGCCAAACAGCCTGCCCAAGACGACCGGCAAAATTGATTTTTATCGCCCGTCGCATGGTAGTGGGGGATGGTATGGGAGATTGGTAAGTCCCTAGTTTCAAAGGGAGTTCAGATCGAAACGTGACACGTCGTGATCCAGAGTTCCGGATGGGTATCGAGCGGGATCATTGTGGATCAGACCACTGTGGACATATTCAGGTTATTTATCAATCACTTGTAACTTTCTTCTGGAAAGGTGGTGGAACCGCCTCTCTGCGACTCTGGCGGTGCCGTCTCTTCCCGCGGCAGTTCGCGTGTGGGTTTGCAGGCGACGAGGATCGATCTCTCCCAGCGATCCAACTCACCGCTCGGATAGAGGATTGCTTTGCCGATCTTGAGGAAGGATGGCCCGATCCGCAAGCAACGCCAGTTTCGAAGAGTCCCGTCGCTTCCCTGTCCGCGATAGCGAGCGATGACTTCTTCAGGGGTGAGGAAGTTCGGGTCAGGCATGGGCGTTACAAATAGCAGAGTTGTGCAACAGATTGTTGCACCCGCGACCCCGTCGATAAAGACCTGAGGAGAAATGCCGGCGGCGTCACCGCGGACTTCTCGTCGTGACCCGAAGCTGTCAAGAGAGTTCAATGACCGCTTTGCGCCAAATCGGCCGTTAGGGGCGGTCCTATCCGCGCCGATAAGCGGACGTCGATGAACGACATGAACCGCCCCGGTTTTGTCGCGCTCGGCCTTCTTCACCCACTCATGCAGCGTCTGCGCCGTGCAGCCGATCTTGGCGGCGATCGACGAGACCGCCGCCCACCGCGAGGCATGCTCGCCTTCGTGATCCAGAACCAGCCGCACCGCACGGGCTCGGACCTCGGGAGAGAACTTGTTGGTCGTCTTGCTTGTCATGGCTCCACCTTCCCAGGAGTTGGAGCCTCCGATCAACCCGGGGCGGTTCATATCTCTCACCGTATCGCCTATTGATCGCCAGCGCCTGACGGTGCTGATCAAGGATCGCAATGCGCAGCAGAAGCATGTCTGGCGGGGCGAGATTATTCTGCTGAGCAGCGACGGCGCGGGCACTGTCGAGATCATGCGGCAACCGGCAAGTCTAAGAGCGTGACCCGAAACTCGGGATTGGGGTGGGATTGAATGGCCGCATCCGTTGTGATTCGCTTGAGTTGTCTAGGGCGTGTACTCATAAAATGCGGGAACCGCTTAGTCGCCGTTACCTGATGACAAAAATGTCGTACATCAGGTGAGCCCCTTCGCCTCTTTTGATTTCAAGCATTTTGCCGATGGCCTGGACTCCGTTGAGCCAGCCGTACCGCTCCGATTTGGTTTCAAATGTCGGAGCAGTGATCAAATAGCAATCGCCCGTTCGCAGCATTTCTCCTTTTAGATACCGCTCCCGAACCTCCTTCTGACAATGAAAAATGCCGTTGTAGGAAACGAATATGATTTGGTCGTCGTCAGTTTGAACCGTGAGCCGCACGTCGAGCCGAAATACACCGTCGCCCATATTTCTCAGCGCGTCGCTCGATGGCGGAATTATTTTTCCCTTGATCTGCGGACCTTCCACCCAGCCGTCCGGGTGGTTGACCACCCTTAGCGTGTCGTCAACTTGGTGTGCTTCGACGATTGGGACGTAGAGTGTCATGAGGTATTCGCCTTGAACCGAGGTCGTGGGGCCCCACCTCATTTTCGATCTCCAGTTGGCTCAAAGGGATTCTATTATTGCCCATTTCTGTCAGTCGAACATGCATTGGCCGAGTTTCGCAACACATTCGCCCCCAAGCGAACATGGCGGAATCATGAGTACACGCCCTAGACCGAGCGAGATCACACATGAGTTGGACGAAGGCCACTCGGTGGCAATATTGCCGCGCGGGGCAGCGAGATGCAAACGCATTGACGGACAAGGAATGGGAGTTGATCGAGCCGTTTCTGCCGAAAGCGAAGGCGACGGGACGTCCGCGGACAACTGAACTTCGAGCGGTGGTGGACGCGCTCCTCTATATCGCCTGGACCGGCTGCCAGTGGCGGGCGCTGCCGGATCGCTTCCCGCCCGTTTCGACGGTTCAACGCTATTTCTATGCCTGGCGGGACAATGAGCTGTGGAAGACCATAAACTTCCACTTGGTGGCCGCAGCACGCCTTGCTCTCGGTCGCGAGGCAAGTCCGAGCGCCGGCATCATCGATAGCCAATCGGCAAAGACCACGGACGTCACCGGTCTGCGTGGCTACGACGCCGGCAAGAAGATCAAAGGCCGCGAGCGCCATATCATCACCGACACCGAGGGGCATTTGGTCGGGCTGACGGTGCACACGGCCGATATCCAGGACAGGGATGGGGCAGTAGGCGTCATCGCTTCCTTCGACGGCCTTATCCTTGGTTGCGCCATCTGTTCGCCGACGGCGGCTATGCCGGAGAAAAGCTGACGCAGGCTCTGACCGATCTCGGCACGTGGACCATCGAAATCGTCAAGCGTTCCGACGA
The DNA here is from genome assembly GCF_040317555.1 of Mesorhizobium sp. M1406. NCBI lineage: Bacteria > Pseudomonadati > Pseudomonadota > Alphaproteobacteria > Hyphomicrobiales > Phyllobacteriaceae > Mesorhizobium > Mesorhizobium sp. M1406. Next base: position 9,756 of record NZ_JAMYKW010000095.1, read on the forward strand.
TGCCAAGGGCTTTGAGGTGCTGCCTCGACGATGGGTCGTCGAGCGAACTTTCGCCTGGCTGGGACGTTGTCGCCGGCTCGCCAAGGACTTCGAGGTGACCATCGCCAGCGCCGAAGCGTGGATCTTCATCGCCTCCATCCGCCTTCTGCTTCGTCGAAAGGCAACTCTGCGTCGTGCATAGCCGAGTTTCGAGTCAGGCTCTAAGACCTGCGTGTGGCGGTGGCAGGAAACTGCGCAGCCCAAGACCGGACATTCCGGACGTCAGGAATGGGTCAGGACTTGCTGTAGAAGTTCTCCGAACGAAGGGTGGAGAAGGGTCATGGGTGTGAATTCGACCGCCTCGAACGAACTACTGCTTTTGTTGCGGAATGTTGCCATTCGTCTCGTCGGTCGGAACGAGCACGTTGCGCCATTTGCCGACCTTCATTGCGTTCTCCAAATCTGCCGTTCGCGCTACAGCCTGATACGACCCTGAAGCGACATTCGCCTTGAGGTCAACAGCGAGTCTCGTTGACTGGCTGCCGCATCGGCGCATAGTCGTCGACTAACGCGATGTCCCCCTTTGGGGAACAGTCGTATGAGGGAGGCCGGCCATGGAAGTCGCAGGTGGCGATCATGCCGACGTTCACGTCCCGTATATTCTCGTCCATTCCGATCGCGAGATCAGGCGTCTCAGCCATCAGGCGGGCATCATTAACCCGATCACGCGAAGAATCTTGCTTTCTGCGGGCATGAGTCCCGGGATGCGCGTGCTCGACGTCGGCTGTGGCGCGGGCGACGTTACATTCCTGGTTTCCGAGATGGTTGGCAGCGAAGGTCAGGTCATCGGCGCAGATCGGGCTCCAGCGGCCCTTGCGGCGGCGGAGCGGCGCGCGGCGGCGCATCCGATCCAGAATGTCAGCTTCTGTGAAGGCGATCCCGCGGCACTCTCGTTCGACCGACCGTTCGACGCCGTGATCGGCCGCTACGTTCTGATGTTTCAAGCCGATCCTGTGGCCATGCTGCGTGGCGTCGCTCGTCATCTCCGGCCTGGAGGGACCATTGTCTTCCATGAGCCAGATTGGGACGGCTGTCGATCCAGCCCGCCGGCGCCGACCTACGACGACTGCTGTCGATGGATCGTCGAGACGTTCCGGCGCAGCGGTATCGAGACCAATATGGGTCTCAAGCTCGATGCGGCATTCCGCGCGGCTGGATTGACCGCGCCCTCAATGCACTTGGAGGCTGTTGTTGGGGGAACCAAGAGCGGTTTCGACTGGTCACACCAGACCGCTGAACTCATTGTCACGATGCTGCCGGAAATCCAGAGCCGGGGAGTTGCGACGGCCGCTGAGGTCGATATTGAAACTTTGGGACAGCGCATGCAGCGGGAAATCGAGGCGGGTAGCGTGATCGTGAGCCGCTCGGAAGTGGGCGCCTGGTCGCGTGCACCGACCTAGCCATGACAAGACTGGAGCGACATGGTAGTCCGTACCAATCCTTTTCCTGGGTTCTGGGCGGCTGCCTCGCAGAAAAGACCAAGGCGAATGTCCGCTCACAGGCGCTACTTGCTCGTTCCCATCGACGAGACGAATGGCAACATTCCACCCCGGCCGGAGCTTCCCCGAGCCTCCTCAGGCAATCTGATGTCTGAACGCACCAACCGACCACGTGCGCCATGACCGGACGTTCCCGGCACCTCTCCAAAGCGGCCGTTCGCGCTAGCGGGAGTCGCTCCAAAGGGTAGTCCAACTTCTGGCGGTTTTCGTCCCACAGCCTAGCCACTGGACGGTTTTACTCCGCCCGCACACTCGGCACTTATGCCGTGGTCATCGGCTCGCACTGACTTGCGTCAGTAGACGGGGCAGCCGCGCTCGCGGCCGAACGTCAGATAGACGCGCTCACCATCGCGCGACCGACCGCGCACTTCGATAGTGCGACGACCCGCCGTGACGATGCGTGCCTGCCGGACGCCCATCCGCTCGGCCTTGTCGAGCGCTCGGTCCTCCGTGCAGCCGCGACGAACGACACGCTGCTCGACATAACGACCCTCGTAGCAGTCATCGTCTTCGTAAGGATCGCAACGTTCGCGCGTGCGGAGTTGCGGGCCATCGCGGCCGATGCTGAACTCGAATTCTTGTGCCGCGCTGGAGCCGGTAATCAGCGGCAAGCCCGAAATGCCCATTGCCAACGCAAGGGCGGAATTGATCAGGAAATTGCGCATGGTCGGTCCTCCGTTTAACACCACAACGATTTGGGAGAGCCTGGGTTTCAGAAGACCACGAGGTTTCTTGGGCGGCATGGGGATAATCTGGAACCGGCTATCGGCAGCGGTTTCAGATTTCGTTAGCAAAGTGCGACACGCAGCTCGGCCTGCGCTGAGCAAGGGCCGCTCTTACAGACCAGCTAGCTGATTGATCTTCGCTGCCATGATGAAATCGTTCTCGTGCAGGCCCCTGATCTTATGGGTCTGCAGCGAGATTTCCGCGTAGCCCCAGCCGAAGCAGATGTCCGGATGGTGCCCTTCCTCTTCCGCCAACCGGCCGACCCTGTCGACGAAGGTGAGTGCTTCCCGAAAATCCGCAAACTTAAATTTGCGGCGTATCAGGTGTCCCGCCTCCAGAATATTCCAGCCGGGCGTCTGAGAAAGATATCCGCCGGCTTCCTTCTCGGTCAGCGGCGGTATGCCGCCGCGGCAGGGCGTACAGGTTTTCTGGGCAATGTTCTCTGCCATGACAACTGTTATGGTGCAGGTATTGTGAACGGCAACCTCAAGCCCGAACAAAAGCGGTTTCCGCCGCCGATCCTGGCCGCCGGATTAGGTCAGTAAACGGCGAACTCGCGCCATAACCTGTCATTTGCAGCGCTTCTCCAAACCTGCCCTTCGCGCAACGGCCCAAGCGGACCCGTTGACGACCTTGGGCGTTGCAGACTTGAACCTCCAAATCGAGGTCGGGAACCTGACCTTCCGCGCAAGAGCATTCGGGAGTGCGCTCGCGTGAGGTCATTCACCACATTTGGCGGCGACCCGCAGATGCTTTTTCGTGTTATGATGGGCTTGCAACGCGCGTAATCTCGACCTCGGCAATATGGCAGAGGTCGAAAGCTATTGCCTTGGCACAGGAAGTTTTCGCCCCCAGCACTTGATCGCCTTCGAAACGCTGGGTGTGCTGCTTTCCCTGACTGACCCGGGGCGAGGAGGTTGTCCATGTCCACGAGTAGTGTCGACGGCCCGCTGCAGCCGGGCGACCGGGCACCGAATGTTGTGCTCAATGCGATCTCACGCGAAGGCAAGATCGCGCTCGATGATTTTCGAGGCCGTAGCCCGTTGTTGATCGGTTTGTTCCGAGGCCTGCACTGTCCGTTCTGCCGGCGCCATGTCGCGGCGATGGCGCAACTTAAGCCGGCCCTGCGTGAGAAAGGCGTCGAATGCCTGGCGGTGGTCAATACGCCGGTCGAGCGGGCGCGGCTCTATTTCCGTTACCACCCGGCACCCGATCTTCTCGCCGCATCCGACCCGGAGCGGGCCTCGCACCGTGCTTTCGGCTTGCGCGAGGTCGGGATGGACACGGTCATGGCGATACGGATCCATCTCCCGGGCGAGTTGCCCGAGCCTATGGACGTCATGGCAATGAACGAGTTTCTTAACAAGAAGGAAGGATATGAGATTACGGGAGCCGATCAGCAGGCGATGGTGGCTTCCGGCCAGGGGCAGCTTGTCGGTCAGTTCCTAATCGACCGGGCGGGCATCGTACGCTGGAACTTCACTGAAGTTCTGGAGGATGGCCTCAACACCTTCAGAGCGCCGAATCCCGAGGAATTGATGTCGGCAGCTTCCCAAGTTGCACATTAATAGGCTGCGGAAATGGGCTGCTGAAAACTCGCTCGCCGGCCACCGTCCTGTGGTGATCCTTTGGATTTAACCATCATCGAAATGCTAAGCGCGGGAGGTTAAGGTCTGCCCGTGGGCTCGTAGCGATTTCGATTCAACGGTCTGCGGACCCCCGATGCTAGAGTGAGCAAGCCGCATAGGCGGGGCGACGTCCGCTCCTTGCCGCAATCACGTCGTTCCGACAGGCGCGCATACGGCAAGTTTCCACCCAACCTAGTCCTCCAACGGCTTCTTCCGCGTGCAGAGCGGTTAAAAGCACGGGTCGCCTCGATTGCGCCATAAGCCGCCGTTCCCGACGGTTCTCCGAACGGGACGTTCACGCTCCGGCAGGTGTCGACCCTTTCCGGTCCTCGGCGGCGGACGCGACGAACGGCTCAATTGCTGAAGGGTTTCGGGTGCCGAGAGGCGTACGAAAGCCTCTCATGCAGGAACCCGCGGGCCACAGTTGATGGCTATGGGGAT
>NZ_JAMYKW010000096.1:0-13635 GCF_040317555.1 Mesorhizobium sp. M1406
AACACCATTGTGTGCGTGGGCTGGGTTTTTTTTTTATATTACACCGGCACCTATCTGATCCTCCCGGGGTTTATCTCGTCCGCCCGCGCGGGGCCGGAGGGCTCCCCCCGCGGCCGGCACGTCCAATTCAAACCTTTCAAGGGGTTAACATAAGCCGATGACCTTGATCCGCGCAGGCCTGACGCTGTTGTTCCTGCTGGCGACGCTGTCGTCATCGGGCGCTGGCGAAGCCGATCTGCGCGGCATCATCGCCAAATTCGCGACGGCCAAGGGTTTTTCTGAGATCGGAGCCGTCGTCCACGAACTGGCTGCCACCGGCGACCCGGCGGTGGAGCGGCCGCTTGCGGCGCTCGCCGACGGCAACCTCTACATCCGCAAGGCCGATTCCCTGGTGTTCGCCGGCAAGGAAGCGGGCGAGAGCGTCCAACTTTTCGATCCGCTGAGCGGCGAGGCATCGGGCGAGGCGGCCAAGGACGACATCACCAAGATCAAGGTCAACAACACGCTGCGCCGCGCCATCCGCGATGCGATGGGCATGCTGACGCTCGGCGCCAAGGACCCGACTGTCCGCATTGCCGCCGCCGATACAATGTTCAAGACGCCCGACGCGGCAAACATCGGACCGCTCGACACCGCGATCGCCAGCGAGACCGTGGCCAGCGTCGAGGCTCTGCTCGAACAGGCTCGTGCGGCCTCCATCCTGGTCTCCGACCGACCAGACGCAGACAAGCTCGCCGCAATTGCGCTCATCGGTGCACGGGGCGACCGTGATGCGGTTTCGTTGCTGACTTCGGTCGAGGCGAATTCTCCGGATGCGGTCAAGCAAGCGGCGACAGCCGCGATCGCCACCATCAATTCGACCCTGGCCTTCTGGGAAGCCGGCCAGAACATCTGGTACGGGATCTCGCTCGGCTCGGTGCTGCTGCTGGCGGCGATCGGGCTTGCCATCACCTTCGGCGTCATGGGCGTCATCAACATGGCGCATGGTGAGATGGTCATGCTCGGCGCCTACACGACCTTCGTCGTCCAGCAGGTGATCCGTACGTCTTTTCCGGACCTGTTCGACTGGTCGCTGGTCATCGCGCTGCCGCTCGCCTTCCTCGTCTCGGCACTGGTTGGCCTGATCATCGAGCGTGGTGTCATCCGGTTCCTCTACGGCCGGCCGCTGGAAACGCTGCTGGCGACATGGGGCGTTTCGCTGACCCTGCAGCAGACGGTGCGCTCGATCTTCGGGCCGACAAACCAGGAGGTCGGCAATCCCTCATGGATGTCGGGCTCGTTCAATGTCGGACAGCTTGCGATCACCTGGAATCGGCTGTGGATCCTGGTTTTCGCGCTCACCGTCTTCGCCATGCTGTTTTACGTGATGAAGCGCACGCCCTGGGGCCTGCAGATGCGCGCCGTCACCGCCAACCGGCGCATGGCCGCCTCGATGGGAATCAGGACGCCCTGGGTCGACGCGCTGACTTTCGCGCTAGGGTCCGGCATTGCCGGCATCGCCGGTGTCGCGCTCAGCCAGATCGACAATGTCTCGCCCAATCTTGGCCGCGGCTACATTATCGACAGCTTCATGGTCGTCGTCTTCGGCGGCGTCGGCAATCTGTGGGGCACGCTGGTCGGCGCGTTCTCGCTCGGCATCGTCAACAAGTTACTTGAGCCGTATGCCGGCGCCGTGCTCGGCAAGATCGTCGTGCTGGTCCTCATCATCCTGTTCATCCAGAAGCGCCCGCGCGGCCTGTTCGCGCTCAAGGGTAGGGCGGTGGAAGCATGATGTCAGGACGCTTCTTCGCCGCGGGCGCGGATCGCCGCATCGCCGTCACGATTCTCATCCTGCTGGCGGTGGCGGTCATCGTGCCGCTGCTCAATCTTGCGGTGTCTCCCACCAGCGCCTTCTACGTCCCATCCTACATCGTGGCGCTGACCGGCAAATATCTCTGCTACGCGCTGCTCGCCTTGGCGCTCGATCTTGTCTGGGGCTATTGCGGCATCCTTTCGCTCGGCCACGGCGCCTTCTTCGCGCTCGGCGGCTATGCGATGGGCATGTATCTGATGCGCCAGATCGGCTCGCGCGGCGTCTATGGCAACCCGATCCTGCCCGATTTCATGGTGTTCCTGAACTACAAGGAATTGCCGTGGTTCTGGTATGGCTTCGACCATTTCTGGTTCGCCGCGATCATGGTGCTCGCGGTGCCTGGCCTGCTCGCCTTCGTCTTCGGCTGGTTTGCCTTCCGCAGCCGTGTCACCGGCGTTTATCTCTCCATCATCACCCAGGCGATGACGTACGCGCTGCTGCTTGCGTTTTTCCGCAACGACATGGGTTTCGGCGGCAACAACGGCTTGACCGATTTCAAGGATATTCTCGGCTTCAACGTGCAGGCCGACGCGACGCGTTCGGCGCTGTTCGCGGCCAGTGCTGTGATGCTCGCGCTCGCCGTCTTCGTCACCTGGACAATCGTCGGTTCCAAATATGGCAAGCTGCTGATGGCGGTGCGCGACGCCGAGAGCCGCACGCGCTTCCTCGGCTGGCGGGCGGAGAATGTAAAACTGTTCGCCTTCACCGTCTCGGCTATCATGGCCGGCATCGCCGGCGCGCTCTACGTGCCGCAGGTCGGCATCATCAATCCGGGCGAGTTCGAGCCGGCCAATTCGATCGAGGTCGTGGTGTGGGCGGCAGTCGGCGGACGCGGCACCATTGTCGGACCGATCATCGGCGCGCTGCTGGTCAATGCCGGCAAATCCTGGTTCACCGGCGTGCTGCCGGAATTCTGGCTGTTCGCATTGGGTGGGCTGTTCGTCGCCGTCACGCTTTTGCTGCCCAAGGGCATCATCGGCATGTGGGATTCCTGGCGTGGCAACGCCAAAGCGCTGCGGGCAGCCTCGATTGCCGAGGAAGCGGGCACCGATGCCGTCGTTCCGCCGCCAGCGAAAATCGTTCGCAGCGCGGCGAGAACGCCCGGCGACTGGTCCTCGACCAGCCCAGAACCGCAGCCGGCGGAGTGAGCGACCATGTCGAAGTCGAACACGATCCTCTATCTCGACGGCGTCTCGGTTTCCTTCGATGGCTTTCGTGCCATCAACAAGCTGTCGCTGGTGCTCGACAAGGGCGAGATGCGGGCCATCATCGGCCCCAACGGGGCTGGCAAGACGACGATGATGGACATCGTCACCGGCAAGACGCGACCCGACGAGGGCGAGGTTTTCTTCGACGGAGAGGTGGATCTCACCAAACATGACGAAGCCGAGATCGCCATGATGGGCATCGGCCGCAAATTCCAGAAGCCGACCGTGTTCGAAAGCCACACGATCGAGGAAAACCTGATGCTGGCGCTGAAGGGTCCGCGCTCGATCTTTCCGGCGCTGTTCCATCGCCGCTCGGCCGCCGAGACGCGGCAGATCGATGACATCCTCGGCATCATCCGGCTTGGCGACAAGCGTAACGAACTGGCAGCCAATCTCAGCCATGGACAAAAGCAGTGGCTCGAGATCGGCATGCTGCTGGCGCAGGATCCGAAGCTGCTTCTGGTCGACGAGCCGGTCGCCGGCATGACCGATGCCGAGACCGAGGAAACCGCGCGGCTGCTCAAGGATATTGCGCGCGATCATTCGGTCATCGTCGTCGAGCACGACATGCATTTCGTGCGCGAACTGGGCGTCAAGGTCACCTGCCTGCACGAGGGCTCGGTGCTGTCGGAAGGCACACTCGATTTCGTGTCGGCCGACGAGCGCGTCGTCGAAGTCTATCTGGGGAGATGAGCATGGTCTGGCGGGTTCAATTCCATCGCTTCGATCTGTCGTTTCTCAGGTTCTGGAGAAGGCGCTGACATGCTCGAAGTTTCCAATGCCACGTTGCACTACGGCGCCGCCCAGGCGCTGCGCGGCGTGTCGCTGAAGGCAGGCGCGGGCAAGATCACCTGCGTGCTCGGCCGCAACGGCGTCGGCAAGACCAGTTTGATGAGATCGATCGTCGGCCACCACCGGCTGACGAGCGGAAGCGTTGCCTTCGAGGGGAAGGCGCTCGACCGGAGCGCGGCGTATGACCGCGCCCGGTCGGGCATCGCATTCGTGCCGCAGGGCAGGGAGATCTTTCCGCTGCTCACCGTACGGGAAAATCTCGAATCGGGTTTCGCGCCGCTGAAGCGGGCCGACCGCAACATTCCGGCGCATGTCTTCGAATTGTTCCCGGTGCTCAAGCAGATGCTTGGCCGCCGTGGCGGCGACCTTTCCGGCGGCCAACAGCAGCAGCTCGCCATCGGCAGGGCGCTGGTGATGCGGCCGAAGCTGCTGGTGCTCGACGAGCCGACCGAAGGCATACAGCCGTCGATCATCAAGGATATCGGCCGTGCCGTCCGCTATCTGCGTGATCAGGCCGGCATCGCCGTGCTTTTGGTCGAACAATATCTCGACTTCTGCCGCGAACTCGCCGACGAGGTCAACATCATGGACCGTGGCCTGATCGTCCATACCGGCCCGGCGGAAGATCTCGACAGGGCGGACGTTCGCAAGTTCCTGACGGTGTAGAATCGGCGCTGGACTTCAGTTGACATTCCGAAGTCCTTGGCAAGCCAATATTTCTCCGATCGAGCCCTCTGCGTCACTGGTGCGCCACAAGCTGCGTGCTAGTCTTTCCCAGGGCTTTTGTGAGTCGGCCGCTTCCGTATCAGTCTGGTTCATCGCAGATCGAGGGCGCGGCTAGCACCGGGCAAGGTTCACGCAAGCAAGGCTTCCTAGCTTCCCTCCTGCGATCTCTGTCGTTCAAACGAGTTTGGGCACACAGGCCAAGGGACAGCCATGGAACGTTATGTCGAGGACTACCAGAAGCGGCGGCTTACCGAGCGCGTCGATATCATCACCGCCATCAACATCTTGAAGTCCCAAGGCTACGGCCACGACGACCTGATCGAGGAAATCACCAAGGTCTTCTATGTCGACCTGGATGCCTTCAATGAAATCGTCATGGCGGCATAAGAGCCGCATTCGGCCGTCCCGGTCGTAGCCATGCGCGTGGTTCTAACCCGCGCGCCGGAATGCCGAGGCGGTGACGCGGTTGCGGCCGCCGCGCTTGGCGGCATAGAGCGCCTTGTCCGCGGCGCTGAGCACCTTGTCGAAGCTGAGGCCCTCCTTGGTGCCGAAGGCGAAACCGGCACTAACCGTGCATATCAGCGAGCCGGTCTCGGTTTCGATGCGACGCGCGGCAAAAACTGCCCGTATGGCTTCGGCGGTGGCTTCCACCGTTTCGGGCAAGGTCCGCTTCAGCACGAGCGCGAATTCCTCGCCGCCCATGCGCGCGGCGACGTCGGCCGGGCGAAGATTGCCGGCGAGGTCCCTGGCGAACACCCTCAGCACTTCATCGCCGGCGGCATGGCCGAATTCGTCGTTGATGGCCTTGAAGCCGTCGAGGTCGAACACCACCACCGCCGTGAAGGCGCCAACCGGCGCATCGCCATGCAGGTCGAACAGGGCACGGCGATTGAGAAGGCCGGTCAGCGGATCGGTCAGCGCGTTGCGGCGGTGATAGTGTGCCAGGCGCCCCTGGTTGAGCGCCAGCGAAAGAGCACCGATACCGGTCATGCAGGCGATGACGATGACGAGGCTGAGGTCCTCGGCCCAGTTGCTCGGCGCATGGCCGAGCACAAGCTTGCCGTCCGATGCCAGAACCATGGCGCACAGCACGAAGGATACGGCGGTGATCGAATAGAGCGCGGCGAGCCCGATGATCGGGGCAGGGGATTCGACGCGGCCCTTCCAGTATTCGAGAGCGGTGGCGAAGAGCAGCAGCGCGGCAAAGGAATTCTCCAGCATGAAGCCCAGTCCGTCATAGCCGAGCGCCATCGGCGGCAGGGCCACGGCCAGCGAGATGTTGGCGCCGAGCGCGATGCGCGGCAGCGGAGAGCGGCCTGTCGTGAACTGGTGGGCGGCGCCGAGCATGGTCGAGAAACCGAACAGAAGCAGGGTGAGCGTGGCGACGCCAAGCATCGGTCCGGGCTGGTCGATATAGGCTTTGTAGGCAAAGACGTCGCCGACAACCAGCAGCACGCTGGCCGCCCAGGTCAGCAAGAATTTCTCGGAACGCGCGGTAAGCCAGATGCCGAACAACGTCAGGCTGAGGCAGGCGGCGGAAAAGCCGACCGCGAGCAGCAGTGAGTTGTAGTCGAGTGACATGCCCTCTTCCTTGCCCGCTCTGGGCAACTCCGCGCCCAGATGGATTCATGCAGCAAGGAAGTATCGATAAGGTTACGATATCAGTGAAGATGTCGAGATTTCGCCGTGTCAGAAGAGCGCCGACAACAACAGCAGGGCTAGGCCGATGCCCATCATCAACAGGCCCGGCCAATTCTGCGACAGGCCGAGGAAACCGAGCCCCCGCCGGCGTGGCTCGAGCGTCGGGCCTGGTGTTGCGAGGTTTGGTATCGGGCGATCCGGAACCACAGGCGCGGGATCGCTAAGCCGTCCGCGCCGAAGGGCAGCGCCTGCCATGTACACAACGCCAGCTACGGTAAGCAATGCACCGAGGATAATGATAGCCATCTGTCCTTGCCCTTCTTTGCAGGGACTTGCGGGATTGGTGGCTAAGCGTTGGCGATGGTCGCACGCGTCGCCGCCTGACAGCATAGAACGATCAAAGCGCCGGGCAGGTTCCAAAGTAAGGCGCCGGGCGGAGATCCGCCACTCTAACTCACTCGCTTCATCAATGCCATGGCGCCGAACGGCGCGCGCGCCTTGCCCTCGGTGATGAAGTAGACGAACACGTCGCGCGGCTGGGCCGGTGCATCGGTGGCGGGATCGGCACGCCGCAGGTCGGCCGGCTGCTTGCCCGCCGCCCAGACCTTTGCCCGCGCGGCCCATTCATCGAGACCCCTTGCCGTGTAGCAGTCGGGATTGTCGTCACTGCCGGTCTGCAGCCGTGCATAGACGAAATCACCGGTAACGTCGGCGATATCAGGATATTTGGCATGGTCGGCATAGACGATCGCCACCTTGTACTTGCGCGCCAGCGCCGCGAATTCCGGCACGACAAAACTGTCGTTGCGCACCTCGACCGCGTGGCGCAGCGCGACGCCGTCCTGCTTTTCCGGCAGCAGTTTCAAAAAAGCTTCAAAATCGTCCGGATCGAACTTTTTCGTCGGCGCGAACTGCCACAGGATCGGCCCGAGCTTTTCGCCGAGTGCCGCCACACCCGAGCCGAGGAAGCGCATCATCGATTCGCCGGCCTCGCCAAGCACGCGGCGGTTGGTGACGAAGCGGTTGCCCTTCAGCGCATAGACGAAACCGTCCGGCGCCTCGCTTGCCCATTTGACGAAGGTCGGCTCCTTGAAGCTGGAATAATAGGTGCCATTGACCTCGATGGTCGGCACCTGCCGGGTGGCGTATTGCAACTGTTTGGCCTTCGACAGCTTGTCGGGATAGAAGGACGTGTCCCAGGGCTCGAAGGTCCAGCCGCCCATGCCGGCGCGGATTGTTCCCGATGTGCTCATTGTCATCCTCCCAAGTGAAGAAATCTGGCCGAGTTCAGAAGATCAGGCCGTTTCACCGACTGGTTTTGCCATGTCGACGAGTACCCATCCTGGCCGATGGGGATTGGGCCTGCGCCCCGTTTCATGGAAACCATAGGCCAGATAGAGCGCGATGTTCCGCTCCATCCTGGCGTTGGTGTAGAGCCGCACCTCGGGCAGGCGCCACAGGCGCGTCTGCTCGTCGGCGTGTTTGAGCAGGGCGATGCCGAGGCCTTTGCCTTGAAAGGCCGGGGCAACCGCGACGGAAAAGATCATCGCATGATCGTCATGCCGCTCCACGGTGAGCGCTCCGGCCATCTCGCCGCCGCTCTCCAGAAGCCAGACCTCGCCACGCGCGATGCGCGGCGCATAGTCCTCGGTGACCGGGATCGGCGATGCACCGAACAGGGCGCTGTAGGGTGCATAGGCGGCTTCGGTTAGCGACACGACAGTTTGGAGATCACCGGCAAGCGCTCTTCGGATTGTCATTCAAAAAGCTCTCCAGGCGCCAACCGGCCGGATCATCACTCCGCCGCTTCGCGCTTGCCTCCGGGGCGTCGCTCCAGGAGCTCCTTGAGGAACTGGCCGGTGTAGCTGCGCTTTTCGCGCACGATCGCTTCCGGCGTGCCGGAGGCCACCAACTCGCCGCCGCCGTCGCCACCTTCTGGGCCGAGGTCGAGCACCCAGTCGGCGGTCTTGATGACTTCGAGATTGTGCTCGATGACCACCACCGTGTTGCCCTGGTCGACCAGCTCGTGCAGCACTTCCAGGAGCTTGGCGACGTCGTGGAAGTGCAGGCCGGTGGTCGGCTCGTCCAGGATGTAGAGCGTCTTCCCCGTCGCCTTGCGTGACAGTTCCTTGGCGAGCTTGATGCGCTGCGCCTCGCCGCCCGACAGCGTCGTCGCCTGCTGGCCGATATGGATGTAGCCGAGGCCGACCTGTTTCAGCGTATCGAGCTTGTCGCGCACACCGGGCACTGCGGCGAAGAAGTCGACGCCTTCCTCGACGGTCATGTCGAGCACGTCGGCGATCGACTTGCCCTTGAACAGGACATCGAGCGTCTCTCTGTTGTAGCGCTTGCCGTGACAGACGTCGCAGGTGACGTAGACGTCGGGCAGGAAGTGCATCTCGATCTTGATGACACCGTCGCCCTGACAGGCTTCGCAGCGCCCGCCCTTGACGTTGAACGAGAAGCGGCCGGGCTGATAGCCACGCGCCTTGGCCTCGGGAAGGCCCGCGAACCAGTCGCGGATCGGCGTGAAGGCGCCGGTATAGGTGGCCGGGTTGGAGCGCGGGGTCCTGCCGATCGGCGACTGGTCGATGTCGATGACCTTGTCGAGGAATTCGAGGCCCTCGATGCGATCATGATCGGCCGGGTGCTCGCGCGAGCCCATGATGCGGCGCGAGGCGGCCTTGAACAGCGTCTCGATCAGGAAGGTCGACTTGCCTCCGCCCGACACGCCGGTGACGGCGGTGAAGGTGCCGAGGGGGATTTCGGCGGTGACGTTCTTCAGATTGTTGCCGCGCGCGCCGACGATTTTGAGGCGCCGGTTTTTCTTCGCCTCGCGGCGCACGCCGGGCGTCGCCACTTCGAGCGCGCCCGACAAATATTTGCCGGTGATCGAATTGGGGTTGGCCATGACTTGCTGCGGCGTGCCCTGGGCAATGATCTCGCCGCCGTGGATGCCGGCGGCCGGGCCCATGTCGACGACATAGTCTGCATGCAGGATGGCGTCCTCGTCATGCTCGACGACGATCACCGTGTTGCCGATGTCGCGCAGGTGCTTGAGCGTATCGAGCAGGCGCGCATTGTCGCGCTGATGCAGACCGATCGACGGCTCGTCCAGCACATAGAGCACGCCGGTGAGGCCGGAGCCGATCTGCGACGCCAGCCGGATGCGCTGGCTCTCACCGCCGGACAGCGTGCCCGAATTGCGCGACAGCGTCAGATAATCGAGCCCGACATCGTTGAGGAAGCGCAGCCGCTCGCGGATCTCCTTGAGCACGCGCACCGCGATCTCGTTCTGCTTGTCGTTGAGCGACGCGGGCAGGTCGGTGAACCACTGGTCGGCCTTGCGGATCGAAAGTTCGGTGACTTCGCCGATGTGCCTGCCGGCGATCTTCACCGCAAGCGACTCGGGCTTCAGGCGGTAGCCCTTGCAGACCGGGCAGGGCGTGGCCGACATGAAGCGCTCGATCTCCTCGCGCATCCAGGCGGATTCGGTCTCCTTCCAGCGGCGCTCGAGATTGGGGATGACGCCTTCGAACGTCTTGGTTGTCTTGTAGGAGCGCAGGCCGTCATCATACTGGAAGGTGATCTCGCGCTCTCCGGTGCCGCGCAGGATGGCTTCCTTTGCCTCTTCGGTCAGGTCTTTGAACTTGTCGCCAAGCTTGAAGCCATAGGCCTTGCCCAGCGCTTCCAGCGTCTGTGTATAATAGGGCGAGGTCGACTTAGCCCACGGGCTGACGGCGCCGTCGCGCAGCGAGATGTTTTCGTCCGGCACGATCAGATTGCCATCGATGGCGCGCTGGCTGCCGAGACCGTCGCAGGTCGGGCAGGCACCGAACGGGTTGTTGAACGAGAACAGGCGCGGTTCGATTTCCGGAATGGTGAAGCCGGAGACCGGGCAAGCAAATTTTTCCGAGAACAGGATGCGCTCATGCGTCTCGTTCTTCGACTTGTTGACCGAATCCTCGCCGGTCTGGCTGGAGTCGAGCGGCTTGTCGGCGAATTCGGCTACCGCCAACCCATCGGCCAGCTTCAGCGCCGTTTCGATGGAGTCGGCGAGCCGCGTCGCCAGATCGCCGCGCACGACGATGCGGTCGACGACGACGTCGAGGTCGTGCTTGTACTTCTTGTCCAGCGCCGGCACGTCGGCGATCTCGTAGAAGACGCCGTCGACCTTGACGCGTTGAAAGCCCTTCTTCTGCAGTTCCAGCAGTTCCTTGCGGTACTCGCCTTTGCGGCCGCGCACCATCGGCGCCAGGATGAACAGGCGCGTGCCTTCCTCGACCGCCAGCACGCGGTCGACCATCTGCGAAACCGTCTGACTCTCGATCGGCAGGCCGGTGGCCGGCGAATAGGGGATGCCGACGCGCGCGAACAACAGGCGCATATAGTCGTAGATCTCGGTGACGGTGCCGACCGTCGAACGCGGGTTCTTCGAGGTGGTCTTCTGCTCGATCGAGATGGCAGGCGACAGGCCGTCGATCTGGTCGACGTCAGGCTTCTGCATCATTTCGAGGAATTGCCGGGCGTAGGCCGAAAGGCTTTCGACATAGCGGCGCTGGCCTTCGGCATAGATGGTGTCGAAGGCAAGCGACGACTTGCCGGAACCCGACAGGCCGGTCATGACAATCAGGCTGTCACGCGGCAGGTCGAGATCGACATTCTTCAGATTGTGTTCGCGCGCCCCGCGAATGGAAAGATATTTATGGTCGGCCATCGCCGGTCGCCGCCTCAGAATCTGGAATTTCCTGGAATGGCGGGTTTTCCCAGCCATCCCCTATGTAGGTAGTTTTGCCGCCACGTCGAGAGACGCCACAATTCCCGACAAAAGCCGTTTAAGCGTCTTTCGCGTGAACGGGCAAGTAGAAAGAACAAAGACCGAACACGCTCCTGACAAAGCTGTGCAAAAACTGACTTGCACGTAACCTCCCGACGATCACATTTTTCGGTAACCGGCTATTGAAGCTTGACGGGCGCCGGCTCCTGGAGGCAAGCTTCGGCAGTCAACGAAGCCGGCCGTCTTTCGATGGTCTCGCCGCCCAGAGGCGGCCTGCGAGACGCCGCAGGCATTAGCGATTTGTGCTTCGGACGACAACGTCGCAATGGACAAAAAGGAGCGGAGCTATGACGCCACCGGATCGTCCCACAGGGTTCCAGTCGTTACTGGAGCGGCGGCAGGCATAAGTGCCAGGGTTTAGCGTTTGCGCCACCCGACAAACCGTGACCTGCCATACCCCGTAAAAATCAGAGACTGCAGTCGGATCGTCGGCTGACGCCGCGTTGCATCCGAAATCTAGTGCCGGCAGTACGCCCCCGGTAGAAGTTGGATTTTAGATCCAAAAAGGCCCCGTCCGTTTGCGCAAAGCACGGCGGGGCCGTTTTATGTGCGGATGTCTTGTTGGCGATATGCCAGCGCAGCACGCCGGCACCACTATCGGTGGCGGGGCTGCCCGATTGAGCCGGCTCCGACATCGACGGTGATGCTGCCGGAAATCCTGACATCCGTATCGCCGATCTTGAACTGGCCGTTGCCGTTGCCGGGAAATGCATCGTCGGGTTCGGGAGCCGGCTTGGCGATGCGATAGTCGCCGGCCACGCCGGGCAGGGCGCCTTTTTGCGCCTGCGCCGAGCTGTCGCCGGCGAAGGCCTTGCCGCTCGAAAGGCACACGAGCGCTACAACGGCGATGACACGGTGCAATGTTCTGGGTGGATGAGTGTCGATCATCCCAGGACTATAGTGGCGTGCCGGCGACGGGACCAGACCGGCATCATCAAATCTTCGAAAGCCGGCAGGAAGCCGGGCCTGGCTTTATGCCGCCTTTTTTCGCGTGTCGAAAACGTGGTCGACGATGCCCCAGGTCTGGGCCTCGCGGGCGGTCATGAAGTGGTCGCGGTCCAGCGTGCGTTCGACCTCCTCATAGGTGCGTCCGCAATGCTGCGCATAGAGCCCGGCCATGTGCCGTTTCGTCTGGACGATGCGCTCGGCATGGCGCTGGATGTCGGAGGCTTGGCCCTGGAACCCGCCCAGCGGCTGATGCAGCAGGATGGTGGCGTTCGGCAGCGAGATACGACGCCCCGGTGTGCCCGCCATCAGCAGGAAAGAACCCATCGAGGCGGCAAAGCCCATGCACACGGTCGACACCGGGCAGCTGATGTATTGCATCGTGTCGTAGATGGCGAAGCCGCTGGTCACCACGCCGCCCGGCGAGTTGATATAGAGCGAGATCTCCTTGTCGGGATTGTCCGATTCCAGCGACAGCAACTGCGCGCAGACCAGCGCCGAGATGTCGTCGTTGATCTCGCCATTGATGAAGACGATGCGCTCGCGCAGCAGCCGCGAGAAAATGTCGAAGGCGCGTTCGCCGCGGCTCGATTGCTCGATTACCATCGGCACCAGACTGGCAACACCGCTCATGATCTTCTCTCCATTGTCCTTGTTCAGGCTGCGCAGCAAGCGGCGAAGCGTGTTTGCGGCGATCGGCTTGCGTGTACCGTTGGCGTCGAGCGAAAGCCGGCAGCTAGCGCACGCCATGGCGACAGCGGGCATTGCCTTGCGGGCGAAGCCGTCATGGACGATGCGCAGATGGGTGCCGCCGGAAACGGTTCGGGCAAGTGTGAAGGTGACAATGCTGTCCAACGGGCCGTCGAGGCGATCCTGCCGCGCGGCGTCGCCTGGCTGCTCCCGCCAGGAATAGCGCAGCAGCTTCTCCGGCTCGGCGTCGAGGATTTCGCATTCGATCGCCGCATCCGGCCCGGCGAAGGCAAAACGATTGCCGGTCTCCGGCCTGATGTCGTTCGGCATCATCCATGCGGCGAGCAGCTCCGGCACGGTCAGGGCCCGCCACACCTTTTCCGGCGGCTCGGCAAGGTCGTACTCGAACTCGATCGCATCGGGAGAGATCTCGCGATGGTTTTGGTCGGCTTTCATCGATCGAACGTTCGTCATTGGTCCATGTCCTTCAAAACCGCCTTCAATCTTTCGATGCGTTCCGGCCAGAAGGTCCGGTAGCGTTCGATCCAGGAGAGCAAGGGGGCGAGCCCCTGCGGATCGGCGCGGTAAAAAGCATTGCGGCCGGCACGTCGCTCGACCACCAGGCCGGCGCCGCGCAGCACCGCCAGATGCTGTGACACCGCCGGTTGCGACACCGTCATGCCGGTGCGCAATTCCGATACCGTCATTTCACCAGCGGCGAGCCGCTCAAAGACGGCGCGGCGCGTCGGGTCGGCCAGGGCCCGGAAAATCTCTGCTTCGATCATGACAAAAGCATAAGTGGATACTTATCGATTTGGCAAGCGTTCTTTTCAAACCCATATGTGGGCTTCCGGCGATGCCAGGGGAATCGGGTGAGTTAATTATCGTGAGATGACGCTTACGAGGAATTCGTCGTCCCACGCCGCCACTTTTCGTTTCAATCG
>NZ_JAMYKW010000097.1:0-13393 GCF_040317555.1 Mesorhizobium sp. M1406
CCTCGAAATTGTCACTTCAAACGAATGCCGAAATTACTTCCTCGAGGCCGGCTATGACCGAACCTAAAATCATCCCGCTCTAGGAAACGCTATTCACTGACGGGCAGGATGATTGCTGCAGGCGAGGGCCGGCAGTATCGGGAAGAACCCAGCGCCTGCGCTAAATCTGATGGGGTGAGCGTCGCGGCGCGGTAGTTGTTTGTGAACATAATTTCCTGACAGGTCTGGCGTTCGGTTTCCGGTCGTTTAGCGGACATACGACCGAGCCGGGCCTCCTGCACTCAAGGGGGCCGCTGACACCAGCAGAAACACCGCAAAAAGCACCGGGTGGTTCACGCCGGAAGCGCACTTCTACCTGTTGCTGCCGTTTTTGCTGATGGCGTCCAGGCGTTTCCGCCGGAAAGCGCGGAACCGATCGAGGCCGGGATTCGATCCGTTGTCGCCATCGCCGATACACCAAACATCGTTCACCCGTCCCTGAGCCAAACCAGCATTTCGCCAGCCTCGCGGTTGTCCCAGGCGAAGTAGGGAATGGCGGTCAGGCGCGTCTCTGTCGTGGCCGGCGGTTCGGGCCTGTAGAGCCCGCTTTGCCAGCCGTCGGCGGCATCGGCCTGCGCGCCAGCCGACAGCGTCACCACGCCGCCGAGAAGCTCCGGCCGATCCCGCGCTTCGAGACTGGCCGTCCTCGGCAGCGTCAGCCGATGCAACTGGCCGTCATTGTCGGTCGCCTCGACGCAGTAGATCAGCGGACCGCGCGACAGCGCGACTCGGCCGGCATCCTGGCGCACCCGCGGGTTGGCGTAGAGCCGCTCGATCGGCATTTCGAGATCAAGCCGCACCTGGTCGCCCTTTTTCCATGTCCGCCGGATCGCGGCGTAGCCGTCGCTGGTGACATCCGCCAGCTTGACCGCCTCACCATTGATCTTGAGCGCGGCGCCGGTGCTCCACGCCGGGATGCGCAAATGCAGCGTGAACTCAAGCGGCGACCGCGGCTCGAGCGTGAACTCGACGGCGCCGTCCCAGGGATAGCGGCTTGCCTGCGTCAGGCTCACCGGTGTGCCTGATATGTCGAAGCGGGCGGTCGAGTCGCCATAGAGATGGACGGCCAGCGCGTCGTCGGCCAGGCTGTAGAAATAGCTGCCGATCGAGGCGACCATGCGCCCGATGTTGGGCGGGCAGCACGGACAGCGGTGCCATTTCCAGCGATTGTGGGCGCCCCGGCTTTCGAGCGGGTTCTCGTAGAAGAACAGCGAGCCGTCGAGCGACAGGCCCGAGATCGAGCCATTGTAGAGGGCGCGTTCCATCATGTCGGCATAGCGGGCATTCGGCCCCATGCCGAGCATGCGGCTGGCCCAGAACACCAGTCCGACCGCGGCACAGGTCTCGGCATAGGCGCTTTCGTTGGGCAGGTCGTAGTCGCTGGTGAAACCTTCGTTGTGAGCTGACGGCCCGAGCCCGCCGGTGATGTAGAGGCTCTTGGTGGTGAGATCGTCCCACAGACGGTCGAGTGCCACGCGCAAGCTGTCGTCGCCATATTCGGTGGCGATGTCGGCCATGCCCGAATAGAGGTACATCGCCCTGACCGCATGGCCGACGACCTTGTCTTGCTCGCGAACTGGAATGTGCGACTGGCTGTATTCATAGGTCTTGAAATGATAGGCCTTCGGGTCGGCACCGCGGGCGCGCGCCTCCTCGTCGAAATAATGCGGCTGCTGGCCACGCTGGTCGATGAAGTATTTGGCGAGGTCCATATATTTCCGCTCGCCGGTCACTCGCGCCAGCTTGACCAGCGCCAGCTCGATCTCCTCGTGGCCGCAATAGCCCTTCTTCTTGCCGGGTTCGGGGCCAAGCACCGATGCGATATGGTCGGCATAGCGGCACATGATGTCGAGCAGCTTGCGTTTTCCCGTCGCCTGGTAATAGGCGACCGCGCCCTCGATCAGATGGCCGGCGCAATAGAGCTCATGGCAGTCGCGCAGATTGGTCCAGCGCTTGCCCGGCTGGATGCGCTGGTACCAGCTGGAGAGATAGCCGTCCTCTTGCTGCAGCTTGCCGTACATGTCGATGACGGCATCGATCTTCTTCTCCAGTTCGGGGTTCTTGCGCCGGTAGAGCGAATAGGCCGCGGTCTCGATCGTCTTGCCGAGATCGGAATCCCAGAACATCTGCGTGGTCACCGTCGATCCCGTGAATTCCGCGCCCTGGCGGTCGGCCTCGTCGGGCGAGGGCGAGTGGAAAGGAATGACGACGCCTGGCGAGGGCCGGTCCGGGTCGATCTGCTCCAGCATCCGGGCCTCGACGCAGCGGTCGTAGAGGATATCGGCGGTGCGCGTGGCCACCGCGTCGGCGCGGTCGCCCCAGAAGCCGTGCACGTCGACCTGCGGCACCGGCAGCGGGCGGAAGGCGAGCTTTGGTTTCCCGGTTTTTGCGGATGGCGATGCGGTCATGAACTTACTCCATTCGGTCGGTCTATTTCACGGCCCCGGCCATCAGGCCGCGGATGTAGAAGCGCTGCAGGACCAGGAACAGGATGAGGCAGGGCACCATCATCACGGTGACGCCCGCCTGCACCGCACCCCAGTCGATGGCGCCGAAGCGGCCCGACTGCAGTGCCGTCATCATCACCGGCAGCGTGAACTTGGACTGGTCGGTCATGAGCACCAGTGCTGCGAGGAATTCGTTCCAGGCGCCGAGGAAGGCAAACAGCGCGATGGTGACGACGCCCGGCCAGACCAGCGGCAGCATCACCTTCAAAAGCATGGTGACATTGCCGGCGCCGTCCATGCGGGCGGCTTCCTCGATCTCGCGCGGCACGGCGTCGAAGGCGTTGCGCATCATGAAGATCGAGAACGGCAGCTGCAGCGTCACATAGACGCCGACCAAGCCGGTCAGTGTGTTGTGCAGGCCAAGCTTGGTGAGCACCAGGAAGATCGGCGTCAGGATCGACTGGAACGGGATCATGATCGTCGACAGGATAAGGATGAAGAACAGGTCCTTGAACGGAAAGCGAAACCGCGAAAAACCGTAGCCGGCCAGCACGCTGACGGCGACCGACAGCAGCACCGTCATAACCGAGACATAGATGCTGTTTTGCGCCGAGACCCAGAGCCCGTCGCCGAAGCTGTTGAGCGTGGCGTAATTCTCTAGCGAGAAGCCTGAGGTTGGCCAGGGCGGCAGCGGCGGCAGGCGTGCTTCGGCCGCCGGCTTGAACGCCGACAGCACCGCCCACACGATCGGCGCCGCAAACAGCACCGATGCGATGATGCCGGTCGAATGCTCGCCGATGCGAGCCAGGAGCCGGCGGTTGCGGGAAGCGGCCTGCGCCATCAGTCGAGCCCCTCCGGCTTGCGCAGCAGCCACAGCTGGACGAGGCTAAGCGCCACCAGGACGACGAGCAGCACCATCGAGAGCGCGGCACCATAGCCGAGCTTGAACGAGACGAAGGACTGGTTGAAGATCCAGTAGACCGCCGTCAGCGTCTGGTTGCGCGGGCCGCCGCGCAGGATGATGTAGAACTGGTCGAAGGCGAGGATCGAGCCGGCGACAGACAGGATCAGCGCAAGCGCCAGCGTGCGGCGCATCAGCGGCAAAGTGATCGCCCGGAACCTGGCGAACGGCCCGGCGCCGTCGATGACGGCCGCCTCCTGCAGGTCCTGCGGGATCGATTGCAGGCCGGCCATCAGGATGATCATGGTGAAGCCGGCGACCTTCCAGACGACCATGGCGATGATCGACCAGAAGGCCGGCTGGAAGGTGGCCAGCAGGTTGAATTTCTTGTCGATCAGGCCGAGATCGTAGGCAGCCGGGCTGAACAGGCCGGAATCGACATTCAAGAGCCATGACCAAAGCAGGCTGGCCGAGGCGAAACCGACAACCGCCGGCATGAAGAACATGGTCCGGTAGAGATTGGTCAGCGGACGCGGCCGTTCGACGAACAGCGCCAGCGGAAACGCCACCACGAAGATCGCGATGGTGACGATCACGGTATAGTAGGCGGTGAAGCGCAGTGCGTTCCAGAACCTGGTGTCACGCAGGATGGCGACGTAGTTGCCCAGGCCGATGTAGCTGTGCTCGCCCATGAGCGGCCAGTTGTGCAGCGACATCCATGCCGTCATGCCGAGCGGGATGAGGAAGAAGACGACGACCAGCGCGACAGCCGGCGCGACATAGAGCAGGCCGATCCACTGCCGGCGGCCGGCGAGTTTGCGGGCGCGGGGTGGGGCGGTGGTTGCTGCGGTGATGACGGTCATGGCTGCTCATCCGTTGGCACTGCGTCCCCCTCACCCTCGAGGGGAGGGTCCGGCCGAAGGCCGGGGGTGGGGTCCTCTGCGAAGCGCGCCGACATCAAGAAAAACGTCGAGCACCTCCGAGGCGACCCCACCCGGACCTACGGTCCGACCTCCCCTCAAGGGGGAGGTGGGGCGGCCACCCGCCCAGGGAGACAGGCGGGCGGCCGGCAGACGCCGCTTATTTCTGCGGCGCCTGGTCGATGATCGACTGCATCGTCTCCTGCGCATTGGCGATCGCGCCGTCGACATCGTCGCCGAAGAAGACCTCGTTGATCATCTGCGTCCACGGCCCGTTGGCGGAGTTGATCAGGTCGTTGAACACCACCGAATAGGGCGTGCGGCCCTTGGCCATGGCCTCGGCGGCGATCTGGTAGCGCGGATCGAGATCCTTCAGCGCATCCTTCGCGATGTCGCCGCGCACCGGCAGGCTGCCGTATTTGGCGAGGATCGTCTGGCCCTCGAGCGAGTAGGCGAAATCGAGGAACTCCTTCACCACGGGCAGTTTCGTTGTGCCCTTGGTGACGACGAAATTGTCGCCGCCGGCAAAGGACGACCAGCCGCTATCCTTGCCCGGCAGGAAGGTGACGCCGTAGTCGATATCGGGATACTGGGTGTTGAGCGCGCCGATGGCGAAGGCGCCGGACGGCGAGATGCCGATATTGCCGGCGGCGAAGGCAGCAAAGAAGTTGGCGCCGGTATCGGTCTGCGCGCCTGCCGGCACCAGGTCCTTCTTGACCATCGAGCGGTAGAGATCGATGGCGCCGCGCAATTGCGGGCTGTCCAGCGTCGCCTTCGAGCCGTCCTCCGACAGGATGTCGCCGCCCGACGCCCAGATCAGCGGCGTGAAGGTGAAGATGTTGCAGCCGCCGCAATTGCCCGAGAAGTAGAAGCCCTTGATGTTGCCGCCGAGCGCGTTGACCTTCTCTGCGTCGGTCGCGATCTCGGCCCAGTTGGCCGGGCCTTTTTCAGGGTCGAGCCCGGCCTGCTTGAACAGTTTCTTGTTCCAGATCAGCACCGAGGCGTCGGCCGAGAAGGGCAGGCCGTAAATGTGATCCTTGTATGTGCCGGTCTTCACATGGGCCGGCGACAGGCTGGCGAAATAGGGCAGGGACTTGGCCCAGTCGGTGATGTCCTCCAGCTGGCCGGCGGCGGCGAAGGACGGCGTGTAGATCAGGTCGAGCGATAGCGCGTCGGGCGCCGTGCCGCCGGCGGCCGCGGCACCATATTTCGGGATGATCTCGGCATTGGGGATGATGTCCAGCTTGACCTGGTTGGTGTGCGCCTTGTTGTAGGCGTCGACGATCCTCGGCATGAAATTCGAGCCGTCGGCGCGCACCCAGATGTTGGCC
Organism: Mesorhizobium sp. M1406; assembly: GCF_040317555.1. Classification (NCBI taxonomy): domain Bacteria; kingdom Pseudomonadati; phylum Pseudomonadota; class Alphaproteobacteria; order Hyphomicrobiales; family Phyllobacteriaceae; genus Mesorhizobium; species Mesorhizobium sp. M1406. The sequence continues at coordinate 5,639 of NZ_JAMYKW010000097.1, forward strand.
GTCTCGGCGGCGGCAGTGCCGAGACCGCTACCCAGAACGGCAGCGGCCAGGGCCAGTTTGGCAATCAGGTTCCTCATGTTCTCCTCCTCCAGGTTTGGCCGCGCTCCGCGGCTTGGCGCCGATTGCGCGGCGCTTGGTTTTCAGCCATCCAGCGGATGACCGCATGACTGCCGCACCACCAGCCGGCACGGCAGTTTTCGAATGCCCGGCGCGGCGGGCTTGCCGCCGACCAGCGAAAGCAGGGTCAATCCGGCTTCGCGCCCGAGTGCGACGAGATTCATGTCGACGGAGGTCAGCGGCGGGCGCGTCGCCTCGGCCACGATCTCCCAATTGTCGAAACCGATGACGCCGACATCGCCCGGAACGTTCAGGCCTCGCTCGCGCAAGGCATCGATGACGCCGCGCGCGATCTGGTCGTTGCCGCAGAAGAGGGCGTCCGGCTTTTCTTTCCCGCCGTCGAACAGGTGCGCCACCGCCTCGTGACCCCAGGCTTCCGACCAGGAACCGAGCAGCGGCTCGGTGACCGGCAGGCCGTTTTCGATGAGCACGTCGCGGTAAGCCCGCGCCCTGGCGTGCACCACGGCAAAACTCGCCGGGCCGGTGACATGGGCGATGCGCTTCCAGCCCAGCCGGCACAAATGCTCGACCGCCAGCCGGGCGCCGTCGGAATCGTCGGAAACAAAGGCGATGGCGTCTGGATCGGGCTGCGTGAAGGCATAGATCACCGGGACGCGCAGATTGGAGAGGTCGACAGGCAAATGGCGATCAATGCGCTTGCCGGTGGCGATGATGCCGTCGACGCGCTTGTCGAGCATGGCGTCGACATGCATCTGGCCCAGCCGCGGATCCTCCTCGACATTGCACAGGAACACCGAGACGCCATTGTCGACCAGCGCGTCCGAAATGCCCGACATCAGTGGCAGCGAGAAGCGGCCATAGGTGTCGTTGGTGAGCAGGCCGACGGTGAAGCTGCGCCGCCGGAGCAGGCTCTGCGCCAGGCTGTTGGGCCGGAAGCCGAGACGCCGCGCCGTCTCGCGAATGCGCTCGCGCGTCTCGGCGGTCATCCGTCCCTGGTCGTTGAGCGCCTTCGAGGCGGTGGCGACGCTGACGCCGGCTTCAGCCGCCACGTCACGCAAGGTGACTGGCTTGGAAAAGACCGGAACAGGCAGATCGTCCGATGCCATCGCGCCAAGAATCCTTAAGCTGGGAAAAGGTTTTCTCTTAAGGCCCGAAAAAGACCCGGCACATGGCCAAGCCCGATCGGAACTGTTTGGAAAAACCTTTTCTCAAGTCAAGGCTAGGCCAGATCGGGAGGTCGTTCAAGGGGAAAAGTGGTTTGGGTCGCGGCAATCGCGTCAGGTTCTGGCATTTGCCCCATCGCCCGAACGCCCGGCAGGCGGGTGAGGGGCGGCGCCAACTTCAACGATTGATGGGCTCGTCCAAAATTGTCGGCGGATACGCAGTCCGGTTCCGGCGAAGCAGCCTATCATCAGCGAAGTGTTAATCGCTTGCGCGCCATGGTGGTCTCCCGCCAAGACAGCAGAGCCTCGCCATGTCCGATACGCCCTACAGTCCGAAAGGCCCGGCGCGGGCCGCGCAGCCCGGCAGGCGCGCGGGGCACGACAGTTCCGACGAACGACACCGCGCCGTCGCCACCATCGCTCGGCTCAAGGCGGAGCTCGCCGCGCAGGGGGCATTGATCGCCAAGCAGGATATTTCGCTGGCGCACAGCCGCAAGATCTTCGACCGCGCCTCGGTCGCCGCGCGCCTCGGCGTGTGGGAATGCAGCCTGCCCGACGAGCAGCTGGCATGGACCGATGTGGTCTATGATTTGTTCGACCTGCCGCGTGGCGCGGTGCTCGATCGCTCGGAGATCATCAAATGCTACCCGGCGGAGTCGCGCAAGGCGCTGGAGACGATGCGCGGCCGCGCGATCGCCGAGCGCAGCGGTTTCAATCTCGATGCCGAGATCACCACTTTCGCCGGCCGCAGCCGCTGGATCCGCATCACCGCGACCGTCGAGTGCGAGGCGGGCGTTCCCGTGCGCATCTTCGGCATGAAGCAGGACATCACCGAGGAGAAGATCCTGTCGGACCGGATGCGCTATCTCGCCGAATATGACGTCATGACCGGGCTGGCCAACCGCGGCCGCTTCCAGGCGCGGCTGGTGCATGCAGACGAGGGCCGCCCGCTCGGCGCGCTGCTCCTAGTCGATCTCGACGGCTTCAAGGCCGTCAACGATACGTTCGGCCACGTCGTCGGCGACGAGTGCCTGAAGGAGGCGGCGAAGCGGCTTGCCGCCGGCTGCGGCGAGGCCGATCTGGTGGCGCGCGTCGGCGGCGACGAGTTCGCGGTGCTGCTTGGACCGCATATCGCCCGCGGCGCTGTCTCCAGCCTGGCGCGCCGCATCATCGAGGCGATGGGCAAGCCGGTCGCGGCCTGCGGCCAATCGCTCGGGCTCGGCGCCTCGGTCGGCATCGCCTTCATCGAAGCAGGCGCGTCCGGCGATCTGTTCACGCAGGCCGACACCGCGCTCTATGCCGCCAAGGCGGCAGGGCGCAACACGTTCCGCATCTTCAAGGTCGAGGCCGGCGTGAGAGGCCGCAGCGCCGCGGCCTGAGGGCTGGCGGTTGTTGCCGTACAGCTTTGCCGACCGGGCCTGCGCCTCTTCCACCGATGCAGTCGTTGGCGCCTATTTTTCACTTGGCATGCACAGCGCTCGCGAAAAGAGTGCTATGGAAGGGGCGTGAGCATCCTTTGCTCCGCTCTTCCCGACATTCGAGGTCATTTTCGTGCGTGAACCGTCGCTGCTGCCTGTCTTTGGAAAACTTGGCCTCAAGGCTCCTGTCGCCTTCGCGGCGGCGCCGGCCCGGCCGGCGGGTGTCGTGCCGCGCCTGCGGGAGCTTCTGGCCGCGCATGGCGGCATGGTGCTGAAACTGTCGGTCATTGCCTGGACGGTGCTGATCCTGGGCGCCGTGTTTTTCATGATGCAGGGCTGATCGGGATGGCCAACCGCTACACGCTGCGCATGGAGCTTCCCCAGAGCTGGAGCATCATCGACGTCTTCACCGGCCAGCCTGCCGTTGTCCGGCAAAAGGTGATGGTGGGAATGGGCCCGCGTGAGGCCGAGGACATGGTCATGCAGATGAATGTCCGCGACGTCAAACGCCGCGAGCGGGCCGAGCGCAAGCCCTGATCCGTAGCGGCCATTGCGTCAGGACAGCATTTCGCCGCCGCAAGAAGCCCGCCGCACCTCAAATCGAGGATTCCCGTGAGGCTGATCAGCCGAAATCGGCCGCCGTCAGCACATACATGCTCTTGTGGGTGCGGCCGTAGGCCTTCGATGCCACCTCGCGGATGGTGTTGCTCTCGGTGTCGAATGTGGCGAGGTAGCCGGCTTCATCGGCCGCGGCTCCCGGCCGCATCTTGGCCATGGCGTCGGCGGCGACGGAGAAGGAGATCTGGAACATGCCGTCATGTCCGACGAAACGGATACGCTGGCCGGCCTCGTCATAGCTGCGGCTGCGGTTGGGGAAGGTGAGACTCATGTCTTGGCCTCCGTGGCTTTCTTGGTCACCCGCTTCTTCTTCGGCGTCGGATTGAGGGCCTCGGCGACGCGGTCGGCCTCTTCCTTGGCCAGCCGCAACTCCCTCAGCCTTGCCGTCTTGATCTCCCGCGCCCTCGCTTCGGACATGTATTCGGCGGTTGCCTTGTTTTTCTCCGCTGTCTTTTTCTGCTTGTCGACAAAGCGGGCTTCGGCTTTTTCCATGATCGTCTGATTGCCTTCGGCCATCGAAGAAATCTCCCTTGTACCTGAAATCGTGAAAGTGAACTCGTCCGATAAATAGGCACTCGATCGGCAAAATTCAATCTTTTGAATTATTTGACACTCTGCGGATATCACGAAACCAGCTGCCGAAATAATACTTTTGAATATTTAATTTCGGGTGCGAATAATTTTTGGCACTCCTATCTATCGAGTGCCAATGCGTTTATAGAAAGGGGGCGTGGCCGCCTGTGCCGGCCCCAGAAAGAAAGTTCCCATGAAATTTCGGCCACTCCACGACCGCGTCGTCATTCGTCGCGCCGAAGGCGATATCAAATCCAAAGGCGGTATCATCATCCCCGACAATGCCAAGGAAAAGCCGCAGGAAGGCGAAGTCATCGCCGTTGGACCTGGCGCACGCGATGAAAATGGCGCGCTTGTTCCGCTCGACGTCAAGGCCGGCGACTTCATCCTGTTCGGCAAATGGTCGGGCACCGAGGTCAAGATCGACGGCGAGGACCTTCTGATCATGAAGGAAGCCGACATCATGGGCGTCATCGAGAAGGCCGTCGAGGCCAAGAAGGCCGCCTGACTGGAGTGCCATGCATCCTTCGGGGTGCGCTCCGAGCATTGATCATGGAGGGCAGGGCTCTGCCGTCCTCAACCGAACTGGATAAAAATCATGTCTGCCAAGGAAATCAAATTCTCCACCGATGCGCGCGACCGCATGCTGCGCGGCGTCGAAATCCTCACCAATGCGGTGAAGGTCACGCTCGGCCCCAAGGGCCGCAACGTCATCATCGACAAGGCCTATGGCGCGCCGCGCATCACCAAGGACGGCGTCACCGTCGCCAAGGAAATCGAGCTTGCCGACAAGTTCGAGAACATGGGCGCGCAGATGGTGCGCGAAGTGGCCTCGAAGACCAACGACCTGGCCGGTGACGGCACCACCACCGCCACGGTGCTGGCCGCCTCGATCCTGCGCGAAGGCGCCAAGCTGGTCGCCGCCGGCATGAACCCGATGGACCTCAAGCGCGGCATCGACCAGGCGGTTTCCGCCGTGGTCAAGGAAATCCAGGCGCGCGCCAAGAAGGTCAAGTCGTCGGCCGAGATCGCACAGGTCGGCACCATCGCCGCCAATGGCGATGCCAGCGTCGGCGAGATGATCGCCAAGGCGATGGACAAGGTCGGCAATGACGGCGTCATCACCGTCGAGGAAGCCAAGACCGCCGACACCGAGCTCGACGTCGTCGAAGGCATGCAGTTCGACCGTGGTTATCTCTCGCCCTATTTCGTCACCAATGCCGACAAGATGCGCGTCGAGCTGGAAGAGCCCTACATTCTCATCCACGAGAAGAAGCTCGGCAATCTGCAGGCGATGCTGCCGATCCTCGAAGCGGTGGTGCAGAGCGGCAGGCCGCTGCTGATCATCTCCGAGGACGTCGAAGGCGAGGCTCTCGCCACGCTGGTCGTCAACAAATTGCGTGGCGGCCTCAAGGTCGCGGCCGTCAAGGCGCCGGGCTTCGGTGATCGCCGCAAGGCGATGCTGGAAGACATCGCCGTGCTGACATCGGGCCAGATGATCTCCGAGGACCTCGGCATCAAGCTCGAAAACGTCACCATCGAAATGCTGGGCCGTGCCAAGCGCGTGCTGATCGAGAAGGACACCACCACGATCATCGACGGCGCCGGCACCAAGGCGACCATCCAGGCGCGCGTCGCCCAGATCAAGGGGCAGATCGAGGAAACCACCTCCGATTACGACAAGGAAAAGCTGCAGGAGCGGCTGGCCAAGCTCTCCGGCGGCGTTGCCGTCATTCGCGTCGGCGGCGCCACCGAGTCGGAAGTCAAGGAAAAGAAGGACCGCATCGACGATGCGCTGAACGCAACGCGCGCCGCGGTTGAAGAAGGCATCGTGCCCGGCGGAGGCGTGGCGCTGCTGCGTGCCAGGTCGGCACTGGCCGGCTTGAATGGCGCCAACGCCGATGTCACCGCAGGCATCTCGATCGTGCTTCGGGCGCTCGAAGCGCCGATCCGCCAGATCGCCGAGAATTCCGGCGTCGAAGGCTCGATCGTCGTCGGCAAGCTCACCGACAGCAAGGACCACAATCAGGGCTTCGACGCCCAGAACGAGGTCTATGTCGACATGATCAAGGCAGGCATCGTCGATCCGGCGAAAGTGGTGCGCACCGCGCTGCAGGATGCCGGCTCGATCGCAGCCCTTCTGATCACCGCCGAAGCGATGATCACCGACATTCCGCCGAAAGACGCTGCCCCGGCAGGCGGTGGCGGCGGCGGCATGGGCGGCTACTAAAGATTCAGCCGGCCTGCGAAGGTGGCTTCATAAAAGCCACCTTTCAGACCTGACCTGAATCAGCCACCCCGGCTCTTCAATGGAGCCTGGATAACTACCGCCGGGGGTGTTTTCTCCCGGCGTGCAGGCCTCTAGCCCAGGAGACGGATCCATGATCACGTTCGTGCGGAAGCCAGAGACGGTCGTCACGACCGAAAAAACCGAGGAAAGCCGCTTCGACCGCATCCGCAGGATTGCCGCCGACAAGCACAAGAAATCCGATTCCAACACGGCGACGCCATCAAAGAGCGAACCCAAACGCCCGATGTGAAGCTGCGGCGCCGCCGCCACTTTCGGGCCCGAGCTCGATGCCATTGGCCGAGCCGAGATCCAGCCGATCACCGCAATCCCGATGGCTGCTATCGGCCTGTCTAGTATTGTCATTATATTAGCTAAGGCGCATATTTCTCGGGCAGCGGGCCCTCGGCCGCCAACGCGTCCAAGGGCGCCTGCGATTGTTACCGAAAAAATCACGCCGTGCCGCTCGAATTATGGAGCAGCCACGAGACCGTGACATTTGGAGGAAATACCCATGAAAGTGACTATTTTGGCAAACTATGCGCCTCATGCCGCCAAAGGATTGATGCAAGGCTCGGACAGGCAAGCCGCGGTCAAGGCGCTTTTTGAAAGCGTTGGCGGCAAGGTGACCAGCATGATGTTCACGCGCGGCATCTATGACGTCGTCGTCAATGGCGAGGTGCCGGACCAGTCAGCCGGGATTGGCATGTCCCTCGCGGTGCGAGCGAGCGGCTCGCTGACCGACATGGTCGTTCTGGAAGAGCTCGACATGAAGGCAGTGCTCGCGGCCGCCAACAAGGCCGCCGGCGCGTACAAACCCGCCGGCTGATGGACTTGCCTTCTTGATCAAGGCAGCACGGTTCGATGGACGTGCCGTGCTGCCGAGTGTCGGACAGGGCAGCATCACTCACCACTTGACGCGGAAGCCCAGCGAGCCGGTCAGCGCGTGACTATCACCGAAGTCTTCCAGGCCCGTTCGGGCGATGGCTTCGCCAAACACCGAGAACCTGTCGTCGGCCCAGTTGATCGTGCCGCCGATGCCGAGGCCGCCCCAGAGCTGCTCGTTGCGGCTCGAAAGGCTGCTGCCGGCGAGGTCGACCGACGAGCCATCGCCGAAGTCGTAATAGAGGTTGGCGATGCCGTAGAGGTTCGTGTGACCGGCGCGGCCCGTGCGGTCCTGCCACTGCGTCTGGTGGTCGAGCGAGAGGCCGAGGCGGCCGAGCAGGCTGTCGTTGGAGCCGGGAGCAACTCTTGCGCCGAAGGTATCGGTGAAGGCATCCATGTCGACGGAGGACCAGGCCAATTGAGCTTGTGGCGTCAGCGACAAGCTCGGGTCGAGCATGATGCGCTTGCCCGCTTCGACGCCGAGCGCGTAGCCGACGCCGTTGTTGCCGTCGGCGAGCCGCTGTCCGGCGGTCGCCGAGTCGAGATTGCTGTCGTACCAGATCACCTGTGCCTGACCGTCGAGGTAGAAGCCCTCCGCGCCGTACCAGGTCAGCGAGCCGGAAACGCCGGTGCCGGTCGTATCGATCGACCCGCTGCCGAACACCGACGACACATCGGCGGACACCGTGCCATACTGGAAGGCAACGCCGCCGATGAGCCGACCGGCCGCGCT
>NZ_JAMYKW010000098.1:0-12068 GCF_040317555.1 Mesorhizobium sp. M1406
CATGCTGGTCAAAACGTGGAAAGGCTGTTCGTGGCCCGTCCAGCAGCTCCTGCAATGTCTGCGGACTGGTGATCGCGCCGATCCGAGCGTTCAGCCAGGGCCAGAATGCCGCCAGCAGGTCGTCCTTTGTGGCAAAGTGACGGAAGACGGTACGCCGCTGCACCCCAGCCTTTTCGGCGATCGCCTCGGCGGTGATCTCATCTGCCGCACCATCCGCATCCATCAGCGTGAACAGAGCGGTGAGGATCGCCTCGCGCGTTTCTCGGGCTTTCTCTTCGCGCACGGGGCTGTTATAAGCACGGGCGGTGGACATGCGGCTTCTCCTAATTCGCGGCACGGCATGTGCCACGAATTCCACCGCCTGTCAATTGGTGTCACATCGAGTGACTCAAATTCTATGATGGGTTAAATCTGGCGCTTCAGGTTTGCTGTCAGAGGCAATGCCCTGCCCGGCTTCCTGCGCTCGGCCCACCGCGCCGGCGCGCTCGACATCGCCTTCAAGCGCATGGGCGACATGGTGCTGGAGGACATGGACCTGATCGACCGCGGCCTGCCGCCGCTGCGCTCCAAGCGCGCCGAGCGCGAGACGGTGTCGCGCATGCGCTCCAAGCCTGTGACCACAAATTGAGCTTAAGGCTGCTGCCCTAGGAGATTGAGAGCTTGATCAGGTCGTGAGGGATGCCAGAGGCTCGGTCTTGCATCGGGCCAGGCGGCGGTCCTGCCCGGTTCGTCGCGGTGCTTTGTAGGCCTGCAGTGCTTTCGATGACGAATTGGCTGAAAACGGCGACAAGCGCGCCGACGCCTAGAAAGAGCAGCGCCATGAGCGGTCGCTATGGGAAGAGTGATCGAACCGATGTTTGAAGCCTCGTTGCAACATGGAGCCTGCCAAACTGGAAGTGGGCAGGTCGGTCGAAAGGCCGGAGGAGCGCCGATCCCCGCTGGATTACCGGGGATCAGGGGCGCGCTATTGCACGTGCCAGCCAATGGTCCAGCTTGCGGTGGCTGCCGGTCAGGATCCTCACGGGGTAGAGTCGGTCCCTAAGGCAGGCGAAGGGACATCAGGTGAACTTGGGAACCTTACTGCGATCTCTCCCGCCGGACGGCGCGAGATGATCGAGGCGACCGATGAGCGGCGCGGCAGGGGGCGGAGTCTTCATAGTAGTCCGAGGGCGGGAAAGCCGTCCACATGGCGAAGGAAGACAGTGAGTGAAGCAAGCCGGCAGCAGGTGGGCCGATGAAGCCCGATGCGGTGAATCCCGCGTTCGTCCTCGACATGCAGCGCAAGCTAGCTTCACAGGTGGAGTGTCGCGGATGCCGACAAGGTGTTTGCTCGAGGTCGCGATAGGCGCGGCCCGAAACACAAGGAAAGGTAGAGTAGGAGCACAGCGCCTGTCCGCCTTGCGAAATGGCGGTCGATGGACCGGAGGCAATCGACCCGCACCCGGAGGGCCGGAATGCAATGGAGGGCGGCCAGGGCGAGGCTTTCTTGTCCCTTGAGGAATGACGGCGATCCGGGGTCCCCGCCACGCTTGCGTGGTGGGGTGGCCCCGGCAGGGGAAGAAAACGAACCGGCCGTTGCGGGTGTGAGAGCGAGACGGAGCGAAGCGGAGACGGCCTTCGGTCAGACCAGCCACATCGAGGACGCCGTGGGCGAGCCCTTACGGAAATCACCCGGGATGTCGACTGGCAGTTCTACCGTCGCCGTGACCCAACACCAGCATGGCAGGCTAACAGAACAGTTCTGCGGCCTCGTCCTGCAGCCAAGGCATGGGTTTCGCCGTCGGACGCCCACGGAAGGCCGGAGTCTCCATTCCTTCGCGGGTCGAATGACACCTCGCAACCATGGATGAAGCCGTGCGAGGCCGTCCACTCTCGGGCTGTGGTGGTCGTCTGAACCAAACCGAGAATTCTGCACCGATAGAGGCGACGGCAGGCGCACGTGTTGTCTGACTGGACCGCCGGGTCGGAAACCGCCATCACACGCCGGATCGAAGGCGAACGTTGGCAGGCCGCACTGGCGGATCGCGAGCGAATGCGCTATATCTGACTATCTGACTAGGTACGGGATTATGAGCAAGGGAATCAAGCGAGACTCTGGACAACGGAAGGGGCGAGCGAGTGACGCTCGTGTCGGCCGGTGGAAGTTGGAGGATGCCAAGGCGCGCTTCAGCGAGGTGGTGCGACACGCGCGCAGCGACGGACCGCAGCGCGTGAGCGTGCGCGGTCACGACGCGGTCGTGGTCGTCAGCGTGGAGGAATTCGATCGGCTCGCGCCGTCCCGGCCGAAACAGCCCTTCCTGGAGTTTATGGAGAGCCTCCATCTCGGCGATCTCGACCTTGCACGTGAAGAGGATCCCGGCCGGGATGTCGATCTGTGAATGGTTGGCTCCTCGACACGAACGTCGTCGCCGCATTGATCAATCCCACTGGAGCGCGATCAGTGAAGGCATGGGCCGGGGGTCAACTGGAGGAGACCTTCTTCCTGAGCGTCCTGACACTAGGCGAGTACGACAAGGGCATCTACAACCTTGCCGACGATCACCCCGATCGCCCACGCTACATCGCCTCCCGCGATGCTTTGGCAGCCCGCTTCGGCGAGCGTACCCTCTCCGTAAGCGATGAAATAATTCGCCGGTGGGGCCGAACATCGGGAGCGGTCAAGCGCGAAACGGGCCATGCGCCACAGGTAATCGATACACTCCTGGTCGCGACCGCAGTCGAGCACCACCTCTACCTGGTGACACGCAACGGGAAGGACACCAAGGGTTCCGGCGCGACGGTGTTCGATCCATGGAACGACGATCCGGCGCGATTTCCTTTGAGTGAGCGAAAGCGATCGGGCGGCTGATGCGAGGAGACCTCGTGCGGAACCGATAGCGCGAGCGGCAACATCCAGCCCGCAATGAGCGATCCCTGGATCGCCAAAAACACACCTACTGGGAAAGCAACGGGCAGGTGAGCCGCCGCATTCACGTGACCAGCAAGTAATTGAAGACGTTCAATCCATCCTTAGATGGGCAAGTTTTTCTTGCGCCGCCTGTCCAGCCACCCCCGTTGCATGGCGGGTGATTGGACATTTTTGTGGGAGACAAGTTCAGTATGTTAACGGCCCGTCCATGGTGCACGCTCGTTAGGAACCTTGCCGGACTGTGGTTGTCCTTCCTTCGTGGCTACGACGGGTAGAGGCAAGGGAAGCCGTGTAATTGGCATCCAAGGTCATTTCGCTATTCTCGATTCCAGCAGCGAATCCGCGGGTAGGATCACGGTCCGGGTTTTGATTGGCGCCGAGAGAGGCTCCTGTCGACAAGGTGAGGACGGCCAAAATGCTATGAGTTTGTTCATTGTATTTTTCCTTTCTTATAATGAGCAGACCGCCTATCGGCGCCTCGCGCAGCATTGACTCCTGCTTGCGAGACCGCTGTCGGCTTTCTGTCTCGTCACCATGACGAGGCTCTTGCTCACGATTGAACCCTATGCTGAGCCTGTCGCAGGAGTTTGCCCGAGTGGCATCGAGATGTATGCGAATGTACGCGAGAGCCTCGCAGTCCTTGGATTTCGCTCGCTTCGACAAATTTGGATACAATTTTACTTGGCCGCCTATCCGTGTGGGCGGCCACATACGGATAGGGGCCGTCATCAGGTCCGATAGGTGTGAGCCGCCCAAGGAGCGAACTGTCGCAGTTCCACCAGGACGCTGCTTGCCAAGGTGGCGCGGAGTGCCTGGCCGACGTCACGGCCGCACGGCCGGCGTCTCGACCGGCAGGCCGCGCGCCCGTTCGATCAGATAGAGTTCCAGGTCGACGAATTCGGGCGTGCCGAAGGCGAAGGGCTCGGACCTGACCCCTATCATGCAGTTGCGCAGGCGCCGCTGCAGCGAACCGACCGTCTGCCACTCGAAATCGGTAGAGCGGATAACCGGTCGGATGCGCTTGCGGGATGGCACTGCCGCCGAGCCCGTTTGCCCCAATTGTCCTCGTGGCAGGGGCGCAGGAGAGATCGAGTTGGCCGATGCGGCTCAGGAACAACCGCCGGCCGTTTTCGCGAAAAGGCGCGAGCCGGGCGTCCGTCGCCGGCGTGACTGGCATGCCGCGCGATTGATGCGCCACATAGGTTGTCAGAGCGAGCAGCGCGTCAGACTCCGACGCCAGCGGCTCGGCCTGCTGCCGCTCCGGCCGCGCGGTGCCGTTTTCGCGGCCAAGGCAGCCCGGCGCCCTCCGCCACCAACGCGTCCCGTCACCGTAACGACCTATATTGCAGCGAACCCCACACCATTAACCAGTCGGCCACCCCTGCCTCGGAACACCCCTGACCTGGCTGCAATTACGCACGCCGCCGGGCGTAACCACGCAGTATCGACAGACGCACAGGCAAAGATTGCGGAGGCAATCAGCCGGGTCGCCAAGGTCGCCGCGAAGGCGGCCAATAAATCGGAAGCAGACGCTGGCTTGCGTGATCTCGAGATGGCGTTGCAGGGGGTTGATTAGCGCTTAATGTAGTCGGGGAACTGTTGGCTTATAAGGCCGATGATAGAAAGAGTGCCGGACAGGTGTTTGCGGAGTGCGGTCGTGGCAGCAAGCGGATCGCCGGAGCGGATAGAATCCACGATGTTGTGGTGGTCTTCCACCACTGTCTGCATTTTGCCGGGCATCGGCAGATTGAGGCGACGCAAACGGTCGATGTGCACGCTCTGTCGGCGAACCGTGAACCACAACTCCATTATCTCCGCTCGCTCATAGACTGTCCGGTGGAAGTCTCGGTCCAACGAATCGAACAAGTCGTAAGTTTGGGGAGAGGTGACCCGTTCTTGGCGCGCAAGGACAATTAACAGCGCGTCGGCTGTCTCGACGGGACTTTCCAACGTCAGCCGTCGCACCGCCTCCAGTTCGATGGACAGTCGCATAAATTGCGCTTGCCTTGCATTTGCTATGTCGATGCGGGCAACCACCGTCGCATATTGTGGATAGACCTCGATAAGGCCTTCTTCCTGAAGACGCATCAGTGCATCGCGCACAGGGGTCTGGCTGACCCCGAATTCGAGTTGCAGCGACGCGCGCGACAGCACAGTGCCGGGTACCAACTCCAGAGAAAGAATGCGCTTTCTCAGAATTTCATGGATCTGGAGCGCCACCTGTCGTGACCTGTCCAGGACGCTTTCCTTTAGCCTGCCGCTCATGCCTGTTGCCTCGATTCCGATATCGACATCGCTTAAAGCATAGATTTCGGCTTGATGCACTGATGCATTAGTGCTTTAAGCACAGCTGCCGCGTTTTTTGGCGGCCGCGCAGTCTTTGCGCTTCGACGGTCATTCGGGAGGAATTCATGCGATCGCTCATACGCGGCATCACCGCGCTCGGTATCATCCTTGGCCTCGGCTCATCGGCGCTTGCGCAGGAGAAGACCGACGTCTCAATCACCCGCCAGCCCGGCATCCTCTATCTCGCCAGCCACGTCATGGAGACGCAGCAGCTGATCGAGAAGCGCGCCGCCGAAGACGGCGTCAAGGGCGTCAAGGTCGCCTGGCGGACCTTCAGCGGCGGCGGCGCGCAGACCGATGCGCTGCTCTCCGGCAACGTCGACATCGTCAACACCGGTACCGGCAACCTGCTGCTTCTCTGGGACCGCACGAGGGGCCGCGTGAAAGGCATCTGCACGAACTCGGCGCAGCCGGTCATCATGGTTTCGCGCGATCCGCACATCAAGTCGTTGCAGGACATTGGCCCGGACGACAAGATCGCCGTTCCGACCGTCGGTGTCTCGACACAGGCGATCCTGCTTCAGATGGCCGCTGCCAAGATGTACGGCGACAAGGACATCCATCACTTCGACGCCAACACCGTTCAGATGGGCCACCCCGATGCGATGGCAGCGCTGGCCAACAGCAAGCACGAGGTGAAGAGCCACTTCTCCGCCCCGCCCTTTCAGTATCTCGAGCTGAAGACGCCCGGCGTCCATGAGGTGACCAGTTCGCGCGACATCATCGGCGGCGACCTGAGCCAGGGCACGTTCTTCACGACGACCGAATTCGCCGAGGCCAATCCGACGATCGTCAAGGCGATCCGTCAGGCGACCGCCGACGCCATCGCCTACATCAAGAAGGACCCGAAGGGGGCGCTGGAGGACTACAAGACGATTTCCGGCGACAAGACCAGCATCGACGACCTGATGGCGATCCTCGAAGAACCGCACATGATGGAGTACCGGATGGACCCTCAGGGTACGATGAAGTTTGCCGAGCATCTCTACAACATCGGCACGTTGAAGACGATGCCGACGGCCTGGACCGACTACTATCTGCCGGAAGCCACCGATCTGAGCGGCAACTGACCGTACGAACCGGGGCGGCCGCCAGGACGCTGCCGCCTCTTGCAGAACCAGCTACGGAGGAGTGGCCATGCTCCAGACCACCAAGCCCATCGCTTCGTCGGGTACCCAAGCGGCTGCCGGCACTCCGCTGCTCAACGTCGACAAGGTGACGCTGCGCTACAAGACGCCGAACCTCCTGATCACGGCAACCGAGGACGTCTCGTTCGCCGTTGAGCAGTCGGACCGCTTTGTCTTGCTCGGCCCTTCCGGTTGTGGCAAGTCGACGCTCTTGAAGGCCATTGGCGGCTACATGACGCCGGTCAGCGGCATCATCTCTATCAAGGGCCGAGCGGTGAAGAAGCCGGGCGCCGACCGGATGATGGTCTTCCAGGAGTTCGACCAGCTCCTGCCGTGGAAGACGGTTCTGGAAAACGTCATGTTCCCGCTGCTCGTCGCACGCAAGCTTCCGCGCGCGGAAGCCGAGACAGTTGCCCGCGAGTATGTCGATAAGGTCAAGCTAACGCGTGCCGTCGATACCTATCCGCACATGCTGTCGGGCGGCATGAAGCAGCGCGTGGCGATCGCCCGTGGCATGGCGATGCAGCCCGACATCCTGCTGATGGACGAGCCGTTCGCCGCCCTCGACGCCCTGACCCGCCGCCAGATGCAGGACGAATTGTTGCAACTGTGGGAAGACACGCGCTTCACCGTGATCTTCGTCACCCATTCGATCGCCGAGGCGATCAAGATCTCCAACCGCATCCTGCTGCTGTCGCCCCATCCCGGTCGCGTGCGCGCCGAAGTCCGCGACGTCGAGAGCGTGCGCGACGATCCGCTCGCCGCCACCGAACTCGAACGGCAGATTCACTCCATGCTCTTTTCCGAGCCGGGACATCGGGAGTAAATCATGGCCCCGCAAATCATCGTCGCCGCCGACCTTCCCCCGCGCAGCGGAAATGTCGATGCCATCGAACAGAAGCTCGGAGTGTTCGAACTGCTCTGGCAGTCCGGCGTCTTCCGCAAGACGCTTCTCATCGTCGTGCTTGCCGTCATCTGGGAGATGTATGCGCGCCAGCTCGACAACCCCCTGCTCTTCCCGACGCTCACCGACACCTTCAAGTCGCTCTACGCCAATTTTGCCGACGGCGTGCTTCCGACGCGCGTCTGGACGACGCTGAAGATCCTGGTGACAGGCTATGTTCTGGGCACCGCGCTGGCGTTTGTCCTGACGATCCTTGCCATCAACACGCGCATCGGCACCGACTTCCTCGAAACGATGACGGCGATGTTCAATCCGCTGCCGGCGATCTCGCTGCTGCCGTTGGCGCTGATCTGGTTTGGCCTCGGCCCGTCGAGCCTCGTCTTCGTACTGCTGCACTCGGTTCTGTGGGCCGTTGCGCTCAACACGCACTCCGGCTTCCTCGGCGTCTCGCGCACTCTGCGGATGGTCGGCGCCAATTACGGGCTGACCGGCCTCCCGTACGTGATCCGCATCCTCGTGCCGGCCGCCTTCCCGTCAATCTTGACAGGCCTCAAGATCGGCTGGGCTTTCGCCTGGCGCACGCTGATTGCGGCCGAACTGGTCTTCGGCGTCTCTTCGGGACAGGGCGGCCTCGGCTGGTTCATCTTCGAAAACCGCAACCTGCTCGACATTCCGGCCGTCTTCGCCGGCCTGCTGACGGTCGTCATCATCGGCCTCGTCGTCGAAAACCTGATCTTCCAGACGATCGAGCGCAAGACGCTGCAAAAGTGGGGCATGAAGGAATAGTAGGCCCAACGCCGGGCAACCAATTTTCCATCCGAATTTTGATCGGGTTTCAGACATGACGACAAGGAAGAAGACGCAGGAACAGTTGAGAAGCGCGCGCTGGTTCGCGCCCGACGATCTCAGGAGTTCCGGACACCGTTCCCGCACGATGCAGATGGGCTACGCGCCGGAGGAATGGATCGGCAAGCCGGTTATCGCCATCCTCAATACCTGGTCGGATGCCCAGCCCTGCCACGCGCACTTCAAGACCCGCGTCGAGGATGTCAAGCGCGGCGTCTTACAGGCTGGCGGCTTTCCGCTCGAACTTCCTGCGCTGTCGCTGTCGGAAAGCTATGTCAAGCCAACGACGATGCTTTACCGCAACATGCTGGCGATGGAGACGGAGGAACTGCTGCGCTCCCATCCCGTCGACGGCGCCGTGCTGATGGGCGGCTGCGACAAGACCACGCCGGGCCTCGTCATGGGCGCGCTGTCAATGGGCCTGCCGATGATTTTCCTGCCCGCCGGCCCAATGCTGCGAGGCAATTATCGCGGCGAACATCTCGGCTCCGGCTCCGACGCCTGGAAGTTCTGGGACGAACGCCGCGCCGGCACCATATCAGCCGACGAATGGGTCGATGTCGAAGCCGGGATCGCGCGATCCTATGGCCATTGTATGACCATGGGAACGGCCAGTACGATGACCGCGATCGCGGAGGCGATGGGACTGACCCTGCCCGGGGCAAGCTCAATCCCGGCTGTCGATTCCAATCATATCCGAATGTCGTCAGCGGTTGGCCGCAGGATCGTCGCCATGGTCTGGGAGGATCTCATCCCGTCCAAGATCCTCAACAAAGCGGCCGTTTCCAACGCCGTCGTGGTGGCGATGGCGACGGGCTGTTCCACCAACGCCGTCGTTCATCTGCTGGCTATGGCGCGACGGGCCGGAGTCGCCCTGACGATGGAGGATTTGGATGCAGCGGGGCGCAACACCCCCGTGCTGGCCAACATAAGGCCGACGGGCTCGGCCTATCTTATGGAGGATTTCTATTACGCCGGTGGTCTCCGGGCGCTGATGTCCAAGCTGTCATCAAAGCTCGATCTGTCAGCCATGACTGTCTCTGGCCGCGCCCTCGGCGAAACGCTCGAGGGCGCCAAGTGCTACAATGACGATGTGATCCGATCGCTTCACAATCCTGTCTATCACGAAGGCTCGTTGGCAGTGCTGAAAGGCAATCTCGCGCCAACCGGTGCTGTCATAAAACCCGCCGCCTGCGATCCGCGTTTTCACCAGCATGAGGGTCCAGCTCTGGTTTTCGACAACTATCCCGACATGAAAGCCGCCGTCGACGACGAAAATCTCGACATCACTCCCGCTCATGTCATGGTTCTGCGGGGCGCCGGACCGCAAGGCGGCCCGGGCATGCCGGAATGGGGAATGCTGCCGATGCCGAAGGCGCTGCTGAAACAGGGGCATCGCGATATGCTGCGCCTGTCCGACGCGCGAATGAGTGGTACCAGCTATGGCGCCTGCGTCCTGCACGTCTCGCCGGAATCCCATATTGGAGGCCCGCTGGCCCTACTGAAGAGTGGGGACATCATCAAGCTGGATCTGGCTGCCCGTCGCATCGATATGCTCGTCGACGACGCTGAACTCGCCCGCCGCCGGACCGAGTGGCGAAAGCCTGCGGAAAAGATCGGCCGGGGCTACGGATGGATGTTTGGCCGCCACATTCGCCAGGCCGATACAGGCGCCGATTTTGACTTTCTGGAAACCAGCTTCGGCCCCTCAGCGCCCGAGCCCGACATCTATTGACCGTCAAGGACTGGATTATGACCAACTACACGCTGAGCAAGGAAACTCGAGATAAATATATGGCCGTCGCGACCCCGACCATAGCCACGGCCCTGTTCAAACGCGGCTTGCGTAATCAATTTATCCAGGATGTGCGGCCGCTGTCTTCGAAGAAGGCAAACATGGTCGGCCAGGCATTCACCCTGCGATACATTCCAGCGCGCGAGGATCTCAACCAGGTCGAGGTTTTCAAGAACCCCTCGCATCCGCAACGCGCCGCTGTCGAGCAGTGCCCGCCCGGATGCGTTCTCGTCATGGATAGCCGCAAGGATGCTCGCGCAGCATCGGCCGGCTCAATCCTGATTTCGCGACTGCAGGTACGCGGGGTCGTTGGCGTGGTTACTGACGGCGGATTTCGCGACAGCCCCGAAATCGCCGAACTCGACATCCGCGCCTATCACAACCGCCCGTCAGCGCCGACGAACCTGACACTCAATCAGGCACTTGATATCAATGTGCCGATTGGTTGCGGTGACGTGGCGGTCTGGCCGGGCGACGTCCTGGTCGGCGACAATGAAGGCGTCATGGTCATTCCGGCGCATCTAGCCGATGAGATTGCCGCCGAGACGGTGGAGATGACCGCCTATGAGGACTTTGTTCTTGAGAAAGTTCAGAACGGCGCAACCATCATCGGGCTCTACCCGGCAACCAGCGATGCTCCCCGGATCGAATTTGCGGAGTGGCGGAAGCAAAATGGCCGCTGATCGCACCGCAATTGGCGGCTAAACAGGCAAACGTGCGATAAAACTTTGATATGCTCGACGTACAACTAACGGTAGCCCTGCACATCGATAATGCTCCTCACTCAGCAGCTTTGTGATTGTTGCCGCATATCCTGGCGTTTGAATTTCGATGTTGTGACTGCGATATTTGAGACCTGTAACTTCTCCGGGTCAGACCGCGCGCAGGACGTGAGGTTCGGGCTTGAACGGAGAAGGTACGTTCGCTCAGGGTGCCCGCAACCGATAGCGCAGCTGGCCGTCAGCAGACGCTTTAGGATTTCGGCACCGTCTGAGATGGCTCTGTCGCAAACCTCTCGGTGTGCGGAGCATGGCATGGAACGCTCGCAAGGTCGCCATCACAGTTCCGCATTTCCAGGCTGTGGCGCTAGCCGTGGCGACGAGCGACCTGGTCCACTTTGCGCGCCTGGTCGCCGAACGTCTCGAACTGGACATTTTCATGAAACCGATGGAATCGCCGGCAATGGACGTCACCATGTACCGGCACTGCCGATTGGACCGCGACGCCGGTAATGTCTGGTTGCGCGATTCCGCACTTCGGTCACACTATCGACTCCGGTCACAGGGCCGACGGCCTGCGGTCTTGAGTTCACGCATTCCAGTATGCGAATGGGGCTCGTAACCCCGTATAGCTGACCCGGCAGAGCGCAAGGCGGAAAACCCGCGTGTTGCATCGTGTCCATCATTCGCTTCCGCTCGGAGTCGCTCCACCCAGGTTCATTGAAGAAACCCTCGATGGTCAATTCCGGATATTTCGCGAGGGCCTTGGCCACCCACTCCTTGGCCTCCTCGTCGCGGCCGAGTTCAGCATAGACGGCTGCGCGAACAATCCAGGAGAAGCGGGTATAGTTTTCGAGCGGTTGTCGCTCCAGAACATGGAGCGCGTCTTCATATCGACCTGCCATGAAATAGGCATATCGGAATCCGTTGGCGGCCCACGGGGGGTAGTTGGGATTGAGCCGGATCGCCTTGTCCGCGGCCTCCGCTCCGCGCTCGGGTTTGCCGAACGCGTTTGCCCACAGCGCATAGAGGGTCATGACGTCGGCGGAGCCGGGATTGAGGCGAAGGGCGATCTCGAACTCTGCCTCTGCCCGCTTAAGATCGTTCATATCTCCAAGGACGATCGCCATGATTGCGTGCGCATGCGCGTCCTGCGGGTCGATCTCAAGTGCCTTTCCGGCCGCAGCGAACGCCTCAGGCTGAACCTCGGCGCGTTTTGCGCCAAAGCCCGGCAGCGCGTCGTAGGCAGCCGCCATCTCGACCCATGCCCGCGCAAGCCTCGGGTCTATCGTGACGGCTTGCCTGAAGAGCGGAATGGACGCCTCGATGCTCTCCTTGGGATCGTGTCCCAGGAAGTGGTGTAGCTGACGGCTTGGTCGCCGCGTTCTCCGGCATGGGGCCGGGCTGATCAGCGTGCCACGGC
>NZ_JAMYKW010000099.1:0-11974 GCF_040317555.1 Mesorhizobium sp. M1406
CGCTTGTAGGCCAGCAGCGCCCGCACCATGGCTTCGCCGTCGATCCTGTCAGTCTTCGCCTGTCGGCGACGGGTCGCGATCGAGGTGGGATCGACGACGTGGCTTTCGATCCCTTCAGGAGCCAGAACCCGTCGAGACCGGCTTCCTGGATCACAATGATCGGAAAGTCGTTCCGTTCGCGACAGCGCCTTCTCAAGAAGCCATGAAAGGCGCGCCAGCAGCCCGGTGGACCGCAACTTCCTCCGCGGCCATGCTGGCGATGGGATCAATGCGCTGCTCGTCGCCGCAGGCCAAAATCTGCGCCTGATCCTCACGGTTCTCGCTCTTTGGCTTGCCTGGTGCCTGCAAACACTCCAGTCCAAAACGGCGAAATCGGATGCTTCCATCCCTCTTCACGGGTTCGGAATATCAACGCCTTAACCGTTATTCAGGGCCGACTCGATAAACGCCATCTGCAGTTTCCCTCCGCCGAGAACCCACACATCTCCGTCGCTGAGACTTCGGTGATGAGATCGTCTACGTCGCTGCGCGTCTCCAGACGTCCCTTAGGATTCGGAATCGGCTGGGACGTGACAACAAGAGGACGTTGGTCGTAGTAGGCCCAAGGGGCGTCGTCCCTGGCGAGAAAGTCATAAGTGCCTCGCCCCATGACAACTACCCTGATTCGCTTGATGAATTTGCGGTAAAGGCAGACGGCTGACGAACCAAGCTGCACATGCCGAGCGAATGGGTTGGCAGATGGCCAGCATTTGGCAGGGATCCCTAATCTGGTGGGCGTTCAAACGCGACGCCGATCCTGAAGCGAGTATCCGGACCGTACTCGAAGACTGGTGTCGGAGCGTCGGTGCGATGTGGGGGATCATTGGTGTCTGAATCGGAATGACCGCCATATTTTCAGGTCCTTGCGAGGCGTCGGGTGAGCAAGCGGATGTTTGCGATGAAGACCCAGGCCTGTGCGGATTCGATGGATCGCTCGAAGTCCTTGGCCAGCCTTCGGCATCTGCCCAGCCATGCCAAGGTCCGCTCGACGAACGTCTGTACAATGTTGCGTGGAACTGGTCATTTTGCTTGGTGATTTTGGGCGTGCTGGGCCATCGAGCGGGGGAACCCGGAAGATGATCTCGATGTGGGCATCGTCGATTTCGACCCGACGAACCACGGAGCGGATGATCTGCCGCATGCCGGCCCGATCGAGGCCGGCGAGCCCTGCTGTCACCTTCTTCCAGACGGCTGATGAGGAGTGAGAGGTCGCGTTCGTTCTCGGCCACTTCGACGGCCGCTCGGTGCCGCTCCTGAAGCTGGGAGAGGCGTTGTTTCAGGCCAGCGATACGCGGTTCGAATTCCGCCTTGTCGATGACGCCTTCGGCATAGCTGTCGATCAGCCGGCCGATGCCGCGACGCAAGGTGGCCATCTGTCGTTCCAGGCGGACGATCTCATCCGGCTCGCGGATTTCGTCGCGGGCTTGGCGGAGGCGGCGGCGATATTCGTCGGCCACACGACGCGGGTCCTCCAGAAGGCCTTTCACCTGATCCACACGCTTCTTCCAGGTGATCGCCGCGCACCGCCGGGTTGTTGCACACGGCGTGGCCGCTGAAGCGGTAGCCATCCGCACCGATACAGCGATAGTAGCGCAGCGTGTTCGTCGGGTCATACTTGCGGGAACTCGGGGCGCGCTTGCCATAATAGGCGTAGCCGCAACGCCGACAGACCGTAAGGCCCCGCAGCAGCCAGTCCGCGCCGGGCATGCGTTGGCGCTTGCGCTTGCCGTTCTCCTCAAGCTGTGCACGGGCCGCCTCGAACACGGTGCGGTCGACAAGTGGGGGAACAGGGATCTCGATCCACTCTTCAGGCGGAACGAGAACGCGGCAAGTGGCCCGCGACGAGGGCTGCGGATCGCCGCGGATTGGCCGCAACCGTGGTCGTGGTGGCAAGTAGCGGGCTCGCCCGAAAGCGGCGCGTCCGACATAGGCGGGATTGGCAAGCATACCGCGGATCGTGGAGGCGTGCCAGTGCATGGCTCCTGCCCGCGTTTGGCAGCCCATCTGCTTGAGCCGCCGGCACACGCGCTGACGGAGCCGGAACGGGCCGCGTGACGACGACCGCGACGGCTCCGCTCGAGGATCTTGGCCCGCTCATATTCGGCGATCACCCCCTGACCTGGAGCAAAAGATCATCTTCGGCCGTGCCACCAATGGGGCGGTTCAGGAAGACGATGTCCACACCGGCACGACGGAACTCGTCGATCAGCAGCGCCTGATGGGCGTAGCGGCGGGCGAGCCGATCGGGAGCATGGACGTAGAGACGCTCGACGTGGCCACTGGCAACCGCATCCCTCAGCCGCTCCAGCGCCGGGCGAAGCAGAATCGAACCGCTGTAGCCGTCATCCAGATAGCTGTGACCTGGCTCAAGCACGAAGCCATCGGCGGCAATGCGTTCCTGCAACGCAATGACCTGACTGGCGATCGTGTTGTCGCGCGTCTGGGCCTCGCTGGATACCCGTGCATAGAGCGCGCATCGCATCTCGGTCATTGCTCACCTCCCGATCGCGCCATTACTTCCTTCACCTTCGATGAGCGGCCCGGAGGACCGTCCGGCCGCTGGCTTGTGCGCCGTATCATCGGCACAAGGCGGGCATAGGCCTCGAGCAGATGTTGGGGGCCGGTTCTTGTCGCTTCGAACGACACATGCACGCGCAGCACAGGGCGATCCTTGCGCCGGACCATGTGCGCCTCCATCGGCCAGCTCGCAGCTGGGCCGTCGATGGCGCATTAAATCCTGTGGTGGCTCTGATTCGCCCGCGACAAATCGACTCGCATTCCGACCGCGACGAGCCTCAACAAGCTGCCGCTTACGGCTTGGACGCTCGATGCGCACCGACCACTCAAAGGCAAACTTGGCAACATTGTACAGCGGTTCACGACCCATCGGTGCGGCAGGACTTCGAAGCCTTTGGCGCTGTCCGACCGCTTGACGATCTCCATGGTGAACTTGCCGATCTTTTGCAGGGCGCCCCGCAGTTTCGGCCCTGCATAGCCACCATCGGCGAAGACATGGCGCAGCCACGGCCAGCGCTCGAGTATGGATTTCAGGACGGCCGGCGCGCCGTCGCGGTCCTGGATGTCGGCGGCGTGAACGACGACGCCTACCAGCAGGCCCAGCGTGTCGACGACGATGTGCCGCTTGCGGCCCTTGACCTTCTTGCCGGCGTCGAAGCCACGAACTCCGCCGCTTTCGGTGGCCTTCACCGACTGGCTTCGATATGAGCGAGCTTTGCCACAGTTCGGCCACTGCGATAATCGCGTCAGTAGGGCAGCTGGTTAGTTGCTCGCGCATCTACAGCAACCCAGCCCGTTCAGCCTCGCGGCGCAGATTCTGCCGCGGCCGAGGACCGAGCTGCTGGATGACCAGCCCGGCGGCCAACGAGCCGAGATCGCCGCAATCCTTCAGGCTGCGCCCGGTTGTGTAGCCGTAGAGGAAGCCGGCGGCATAGAGGTCGCCAGCACCGGTCGTGTCGACCAGTTCGCGGATCGTCGTCGCCTGGATGGTGACGGTCTCGTCGCCGCGCACGATCACCGAGCCTTTTTCCGAGCGGGTGACGGCGGCAATCTTGCAGTCCTTGCGGATCGCCGCCAGCGCCTCGTCGAAGGATTTGGTCTGGTAGAGCGACTTGATCTCGTGGCTGTTGGCAAAGACGATATCGACTGTGCCCGAGCGCATCAGTTCGAGGAACTCGTCGCGGTAGCGGTCGACGCAAAACGAATCCGACAGCGTCATCGACACTTCGCGGCCGGCGGCATGCGCCA
Organism: Mesorhizobium sp. M1406; assembly: GCF_040317555.1. Classification (NCBI taxonomy): domain Bacteria; kingdom Pseudomonadati; phylum Pseudomonadota; class Alphaproteobacteria; order Hyphomicrobiales; family Phyllobacteriaceae; genus Mesorhizobium; species Mesorhizobium sp. M1406. Next base: position 3,805 of record NZ_JAMYKW010000099.1, read on the forward strand.
GCCGCGCGGTCTGCCGGATCGCTTCCTTGGCGCGGGGCGGGTCCCACAGATAGCTCTCGAAATAGGTGACCTTGGCGCCAGATGCCTTGTCGGCCTCGACATCCTCCGGTCCGAGCTCTACGCAGGCGCCGAGATAGGTGTTCATCGAACGCTCGCCATCGGGGGTGACGAAGATCATCGAGCGCGCCGTCTGCGGCTGGCCTTCGAGCGGTTTGGTGTCGAAGGCGACGCCCTGGGCATGGATGTCGTGAGCGTAGATTTCGCCCAGCGTATCGTTCGAGACCTTGCCGAAGAAAGCGGCGCGGCCGCCGAAGCTGGCAACGCCGGCCGCCGTATTGCCGGCGCTGCCGCCGGAGGCTTCGATCGCCGGGCCCATGCGGCTGTAGAGCAGTTCGGCGCGCTTTGTGTCGATGAGGTTCATCGCGCCCTTGATAATGCCGTTGGTTTCGAGGAATTCCTCGTCGCACTGGGCGATGATGTCGACAATGGCATTGCCGATGCAAAGCACGTCATATTTCGGCATCAATGTCTCCGCCAAAAACCCGAGCCGGCTTCTTGCCATGCCGGCCCGGCGCGGGTCTGACCGGTGGGAATGGGCTTCCGCTTGCCAATCCGTTCGCCGGCGGCTCTCACGGGGCGGCGAGTCCTGCCTCGCGACGCAATTCGTCCGCCCTGTCTGTCTTCTCCCAGGTGAAATCAGGCTCTTCACGGCCGAAATGGCCATAGGTCGCTGTATTGCGGTATATAGGGCGTAAGAGATCAAGCATCTTGATAATGCCTTTCGGTCTGAGATCGAACAACTCAAGAATGAGGCGCTCGATCCTGCTTTCCTCAACCCTGGCTGTCCCGAACGTGTTGACCATGACGGAAACCGGACTGGCCACGCCGATTGCGTAAGCAAGCTGCACCTCGCACACGTCCGCAAGTCCGCTAGCGACGATGTTCTTTGCGACATAGCGGGCCGCATAGGCAGCTGAGCGGTCAACCTTGGACGGGTCCTTGCCCGAGAAGGCGCCGCCGCCATGACGACCCATCCCGCCATAGGAATCGACGATGATCTTGCGTCCAGTGAGACCGCAGTCGCCGCGCGGCCCGCCGACTACGAACCGCCCCGTCGGGTTGACCAGAATTCTGATGCCTTCCGTCTCCAGGTGGGTCGGCAGGACAGGCTTTATGATTTCCTCAATGACGCCCTCGCGGACAGTCTCTTGCGAGACCTGCTCGTCATGTTGCGTCGACACGACGATGGTATCCAGGGCGACCGGGCGCAACCCCTCATACCGCACTGAGACTTGGGATTTCATGTCAGGACGCAACCAGCCAAGCTGTTGTGCCTTCCGGACATACGCCTGCCGTTTCGTCAAGCGATGAGCGAGCTGGATCGGCAAAGGCATCAGGGTATCGGTTTCGCGGCATGCGTAGCCGAACATGAGGCCCTGATCTCCCGCTCCCTGCTGGAGGTCTTGCCCTCTTCCCTCGTCAACGCCTTGGCTGATGTCGGGCGACTGCTCGGTGAGGGCATGAACGACGGAGCAACGCCGGCCGTCAAAGCCGACGGCCTCGTCGTCGTACCCAATGTCGAGAATCGTATCGCGCGCAACTTGGCTGTAATCCACCTGCGCATCGCTGGTAATCTCGCCAGCCAGAACGACTATCCCTGATTTTACCAACGCTTCACAGGCGACGCGCGCCTTGGGATCTGTGCGGAGGATGGCATCGAGGATGGCATCCGAGATGTTGTCGGCCAACTTATCCGGGTGCCCCGCGCCAACCGATTCGGAAGAGAACACGAACTGCCTAGCCATGAATACCTCGCTTCGGGTGTTGGACGTGGTATGGGCATTTTGCTTGGCCCACCTTACTTGTCGCAGATGCCCGGGGCCTCGAACGCAGCGCACAAGTCGGCAACGTCTCGTCGCACGCAGGCATGGAGATCTTCGTCGTCTGGTCGCTGGAGGATGGAGTCAATGAAGCCAGCAATTTGCACCATTTCCACATCGCGCATGCCCATTGACGTCACTGCTGGCGCCCCCAGGCGAATTCCGCTTGTGACCGCCGGATCCCGCGGGTCGCCAGGCACCATATTAAAGTTTGTGATGATTCCTGCCTTTGCTAGTCGCTCGGCATAGGCCTTGCCCGATAGGGGCCGATCGCGAAGATCAAGGATCAGCATGTGATTGTCCGTCCCCCCGGTCACCAGGTCATAACCTCGCTCAAGCAGTGCATGTGCCAGAGCCTTGGCATTCTTGACCGTCTGTTGGCCGTAGCTTCGGAAGGACGGGTTCGCGGCTTCGTGCAAGGCAACCGCTAGCGCAGCGATGGCATTCATGTGGGGCCCGCCTTGCAGGTGAGGGAAGACCGCCCGGTCTATTCGTCTGGCGAGATTGTATTTGCTCTTTGTATGATACAGGGCCTGATAGCGATCTTCGTTCCTTGACAAAATGAAGCCACCGCGGGGGCCGCGGATCGACTTGTGGGACGTGCTGCTGACCACGTCGCAATGGCCCACGGGATTCGGGTGCGCTCCCGCGGCAATCAGGCCGCTGATGTGCGCAATGTCGGCTACGAGATAGGAGTTCGCTTCCAGGGCGATTTCTGCCATTGCCGCGTAGTCAAAGACACGCGGGTAAGCAGTTCCGCCGACCCAAATGAGCCGCGGCCGTTCCCGCTTGGCTGTCTCGCGCAAGCGGTCATAGTCAATCTGCTGTGTCTTTTCATCTAGACCATAGGGCACGCGTTGATAGTCAGTTCCGGAAAAGTTGATGGCCCAACCATGAGTCAGATGGCCCCCTTCCGGAAGGGGCAAGCCCATGACTTTGTCACCGGGGCTCAAAAGCGCACGATAGACAGCCTGGTTGGCCGGCGAGCCAGAATAAGGCTGGACGTTGGCATGCTCGCTGCCGAATAATTCTTTCAAGCGCTCAATGGCTAGATTCTCAAGCTCATCGACGATCTCGTTTCCAGCGTAGTAGCGCGCACCGGGGTACCCCTCGGCGTACTTGTTCGTGAAAATCGAGCCGTTCGCTTCCAGCACGGCCGAGGACGCAAAGTTCTCTGAGGCGATGAGCTTGAGGGTCGTCCGCTCCTGCCGCTTCTGTCTCTGAAGCAGCTCGTGAACGCGGCAATCAACCGCCGCCAAGGATGACCTCTCAGGGGTGTCGGACCGGGCGATGGTGTCCATGGTAGCTTCGCGCTCCAATTGGATTGATTATTTCACGATCAAGCATGCGGTCCCCTTCGGCCGCGTGTCTCGTACCGCTTCAAGCCGCTGCAGGTCCTGTTTATGATAGCCGTCGCGATGGGGCAGGAGATCGACCAGTAGTCGAACCAGCCCGCCGTCGTTGGATTCTGCTTTGAGATGGTACGAGCGCCATGGAGCCTGCTCGTTGCAGCAAAGACAGTCGGCTCTGGCGAGCAGCCGGACGTGTCGCGCAACCCGCTCTCGACACACGCCCATAATCTCCGCTAGCTCGCAGACAGTTAGGTCCGCATGCGCACAAAGGCCCAGTATTCGAAGGCGGTCAGAATGCGCTGCCATGCGTAGGCGACTCACCAGTGTCATCATGGGTCAGGACCAAGCCCTACCGAATTTCTCATTTCGCGTTCTCCACAGAAGTTGCAGCTTTCAGGTTGTCTAGCGACCGGACAAATCTCGGTGGCCGCAACGACGGCCGACATCGCTGTGTCGAACAAACAAATGGGCGCTCTTCTTGCCTTTAGCCGAAATGGCAAGCAGTTAGGCGCGAGGCGAAGATTAGCGGGGCCACGGTTTTGACCCACTGACCTCAGACGGGTGCAACAACCCTACCATTCACAGCGAGCCGGAGTTGCTAAGACTCTATGAATTTCCTTGAAGGATCTGTTGCAACGTTTGACCAGCCCAGGCTGCCCGGTTTGCAGCGGTCAGGGTCAGGCGATCCATCGGCTCTGCGAGCACGATCACGAATCTGCCCTGCATCGCTGGTCCGCTCCTGAAGGCCGGATGCAACAGCGACGTGCCCAGATCGGCGGCCGGTTTGCTGTCGACGACTGTCCAACCTTGCTTTTCGGCATGCAAGCAGCAGAGCCGTAAGCCTCGATCGAGGCGTCTCGCTGAATTGTCAGTTGAGTAGCGAGCGTAAATCCTCCGTCTCTCGACAATACTGCGCAATACGCGTGTCGAGCTCGTCCGTCTACTCTCGCCCCCGTCTTCGAAGGCCTCTCGCCAAGCCACTTTATTCGATCCCGACTGAGGGGCTCGGGGGTCTTTCTGATCGTGGCTTTCCGGCTCCCAGCTCTGGGAGTCCACATCAACTGCGTAGCTCTTGCACCGCCGCGTTCTGCCTTTACCTGGCCCGTCGACGAGCAGCCGATCAGCGACACCCGCGCCGTCAAGTTGGACCCGGTTGATCGAGAACACCCCATTTGAGGCTGATTCAGTCGGGGAGGATCTGCCAACTCATCACAAGCCGATTTTTCGACGTGGTCCGCAATCACCATAGATCTTCGTGAAGAGAAAGGCGAGGCGCTTCCGATACATCCACGCCCTCTCCGACGGAGCCTGATCAGGCATTCCTGCCACTCTACCTGTCGGCCCACGTGGCCGCGTTTGCCGATCGGTAGCGCGCTGGTCGTCTACATCGCCCTGCAGGTTGGCCGGCGTGTGCAGATCATCCCTGCTGACGCTCGTAGAGCCCTTCAGGCGCTTCCGGCTGGCGTTTGATCAGCGTCAGCGTCAACCAGCGCGCGGTAAGCGCTGGCTTTTTCGAGCCCTCGATCTCAATCGTTACGCCCTGCGTCGTCTGCACCCAGCCTGACGGCCTGACCTTGACGTCGGCCAGTACGAAACGGGTGCGGATGCGCGATCCGGTTTTCACCGGCGCCAGGAAGCGTAGCGATTCGAAGCCGTAGTTGACACCCATCTTGCTGTTTTCGAGCGCCGGCATGGTCTCGAAAGTCATTGCCGACAAAAGCGAAAGCGACAGGAAGCCATGCGCGATGGTGCCGCCGAATGGCGTCTCGCGCTTGGCGCGCTCCGGATCGCAGTGGATGAACTGGTGGTCATCGGTGGCTTCGGCGAACTGATCGATCATCCGCTGCGAGACCACCCGCCACGGCGACACGCCGAGTTCCTTGCCGACGCTGGTCAGAAGCACGTTGAGACTGATCGGTTCCACGCAAATTTCCTCCATTTCAACCGTCCGGAGCGCGAGCGGCTTCATTCCGTGAACAGTGTCAGCCCATGCTGCACCAACTGGCAGGCCATCGATCGGCGGGATGCGCCGGTGAGATGACTGCCGTCACGGCTAGTTCGCCGGCAATCTCATTCGGCGCGCCGATGCGGCCGATCGGAACGTGGCCGCAGACGTGCTTGGTTTTTACGTCGGTCGCGATGCACGCCTGCCGGCCACTAGCATTGCAAATTCCTGCGCGCGGCCCTTGCCTCGCCAGCAAAATGGCCTGCGCTGATAACGTTAACCGAAGTGCGATCCTCATTGCCTAACGGTGATCATTCCGCCGGCGCCGCTATGCGGTATCGTCAGAGATTGGTAAAATCAATTGTCTGGATAAGAACCATCCCTATCCCAAATGGGAGGAGCGGCAGACGCGGTGGTTTATGCGACGCTAGCACGGCTTCCTCAATCGACCGCCAGATGGCCGCCAAGTCCTTGCCAGCCGACGAGCGTCGAGACGCACGGGTTGTGGGCCAACGTAAACATCCGTTGAGCGAGGTCCTGAGCTGTGGCCGCCTTTCAGCAGGGCCTGAACCCCGGCGGCGAGCAGTTGTTGTCCTTGTTGAAGCGCGCCGACCTCATCCACCGCCAGCTCTGAGCCGGCGAGAAGCGCCAGTTCAATAACATTGGGTGTGACGACTTGGCCTGCAGCGCCGAACGCATCTGATCGCCAACCAGACGGGGGTTGTAGATGAAGTATGTCCGTGACGATGTCGTACCGCAGTGACGGAAAGACAGCTGCGCATGCCCAAGGAGGAGAGCGTCTCGATATCGCGCTCGATTCCATCACCGCCGCTGCAGCCCGGTCCCTCCGGAACAAGCACATGCGGTTCATGCCTCAGCGCCATGGCTTTGTCTTTTCGGTCCGCTCTCGCGTGCGCGCTTCGGGATCGCCATTCAAGGTGATGTCGGTGACCACCGCCGCGATGTCCGCACCAGCCGCCAAGACTCCGTCGAGCCGGCCGGGGGTTAAAGCCGCCGATGGAGTCCAATGGGATCGGCGCCACCCGATTCGGTTCATCTGATCATTAGAATGAGCGTTCGAAACGCAGGATGCCGCCGACACTGCTCTTCTTGTTGGCATTGGTCCAGTTCACGTTGGAAGCTTTCACTTTTCCGACAGCGGAGTTTCCGTAGCGGTCATAGTCGACTTCAGCCGTAACAGTGAAATCTGGAAGAAACGCATAGGCGACGTTCGCAGCGACACCATAGTTCTTGAGCTGATCACCCGAGAGCTGAAGGTTGAACGAAGTTATCTCGTTGAGCTCGTAAGCGGCGCCAGCCCAGAAAGCCCAGTTCCCGCCCCAAATTTTATAGAAGCCGCGACCATGAGCGTCTACCGCATTCGTGGAGTCGTAGTTGAGCTGGCCATTGGAACCGTAGCCGAACATTCCGAACAGCAACAGTTCGTTGGTGACATTGATGTCGACACGGACCTTGGCGGCCAGCGTTTCGTAGTTGTTATGGTAAGCGGCAACGCCGGTGATCGCTCCCCAGCCATGTGTGTATTTCAAGCCGCCGACTACGTGGGGAGCGTAGCTGTCGATTGTGCCGACCACGCCCGAGCCTTGTTCGAGCGAAACCACGGCCGAAAAGCCGTTCCCGGCGTCCAAGTAGTACTGAATCAAATTGGTATCGAAAGCGCCGTACGGGACTGGCGTCTGGTTCAGTACATCACCCGCGCCGCCAATAAACATGTCGAAGGCCGACCAGTCCTTACCAACTCGGAGGCCACCAAGCTGAATCCAGGCGAAAGTCAAGATGCTGTCTCCGTTGAAGGCATAGGACCGAGAACTGTCCGAAACCGATGTGTGGTGGTCGCCGAAGTTCACGCGGGTCTCGGTGTAGGTCTTCAACGTGCCGAGTTCGGTCTCCTGGCCGGTCCAGGTTTTCAATGTGAAGCGTGTGTTGTTTTGCCACGTGCCCTGATGCTCACCAGTCCTCACATCCGAGGTTCTTGAGTGGTCAAACAATCCGACGTCGTAACGGACAAAGCCGCCGATTCGCAGGCAGGTCTCGGTGCCTGAAATGTAGACGTACCCCGAGCCGTAGACGTCGCAGATCTTGACGTACTCTGTCGGGTCAGGCTCGGCGAGGGTGGTGACGGCGCGAGCGTTGGAAACGGCAATCAGTGCCGCAGTTGAGCCGAGGAGGAGGCTCCTAATGGTCATTGTCGATCTCCGCTTGAATAATAAAGGGATGGACGCGAGTGATTCTGTGAGCAACTTTGAAATACGCGCAATTTTGCTGCGCCGGCAGCTAAACTCTGAAGGAAGGCCGAGAATGTACTCTGGTAATTGTGGTTAGATATTAAGTTTAGTTTCCGATACATAATTATCGACGTAATGGGGGTATGCAAAATTTTGTACAATCATCACCGTCAACTCAGCTGGTAGAGGTAGGCGTCACAAAAGGGTTCGATTGCATTCGACCGCAAATGACGTGCCAGCCTGACGATCTAGCTACGGCTTGAAGCTCAATTGTGCGGGCGGACCTTGGTTCGCGCTTCCTTGTTTTTGCCTTGCGGATCCACCCAAGCACGAACGGCAAACGTTTCGGCTAAGGTTCGTCTGTTCGCTTCGCGACAGTGTCGTTCCATGGGACAGCATTGTTTGCGGTGAGCCCCGACGTTGAGCCATCTGCGGCGGCACCGTCGGCACGACGCCGTCATTTTGGCGAGCTGATGGTCGATAACTACGCGCTGCAGCCTTGCACCACTGAGTCAGTAGGCGCCAGCCTTGGTATTGCGGCGGACCGGACTGTCGCGTCGAGCAGGTTCTCGTCCTGAAAGCGGCGCGCCACAGCTAATGCTTCTTGCCAGCAATTCACACCACGAGCTCATCGACATGGCAGAGTTCACTAAGAGCGGCACTAGAGCGGGATGAATTTAGGTTGGGCATAGCCTGCCTCTGTGAAGTAATTTCGGCATTCGGTTGACGTGACCTCGCCGAGGATTT
>NZ_JAMYKW010000100.1:0-11777 GCF_040317555.1 Mesorhizobium sp. M1406
CCCTCGAAATTGTCACTTCAAACGAATGCCGAAATTACTTCCTCGAGGCCGGCTATGACCGAACCTAAAATCATCCCGCTCTAGCCAGAGCGCAGTGGGGTCATCGGTGAAGGAGGTAGTCGCGGAAGCGTTCGGCGTGGCTCCGTCACAGCTGGGCGTGGCGCAAGCAGATGGCCGGCCATGAAGCTCGATCCCGAGTCCTCAAGAGCCTATCAGGGCTTGCCGGAACTGGAATACCCCTTCCACGACCGCGACATCCTGGTCACCGCCTGCGGCCGCATCTGCATGCACAGGAAGAAGATCAACGTCTCCACCGTGCTCGCCGGCCAGAGGCTCGGAATCACCGAAGTCGACGACGGCATTTGGCTCGTCAGCTTCATGCATTACGATCTCGGATATATCGACTTGGAACAGAGGACCTTGCAGACCATCGACAACCCGTTCGGCACGAGGTTGTCACCCATGTCTTAGGTACAAACTGTTACCTATGTCTCCGGGCTGGACAGGGAAGCGGCCATTTGTATGCGTTGGTGCCGGCCCTCAGCCACCATTGGCATACTGGCTTATTGCGATAAAGCGCTCGCGCACGATCTCGACCCGGCCCTGCGGCCCTCTGATATTGCCCTGCAGAAAGTCATCGAAATCTGGTGCTTCAAGTGGAGCTTTGAACTGGCCGCCGATGTAGGTGCGGACCTCGTGTGTTAGCGGCTCCGAGTTCAGCGACCAACTCTTCCCGGCCGTCGATGATCAAAAGTAGGTCCTCGGCATCCCGGCCGGAGAGCAGATCGTTCCCACCTCTGCCGAGATATGCCTCCAGCTTCGTCGCGACGAAGAATGCCGGTGTTAGGCGGCGGATGATGAGGTTATCATCCAACGGACAGTCGACCGCAGTCTCGATGCCCCTTTCATACCAACGATTGCTGTTGAGACTTCTATTGAAGACTCTATCGCGACTGCCGCAGCGAAAGCGAGAGCCAAGCTTCTGAAGCCGGTGTTCGATAGGCTTGTGACGGAAACTCACGCTGAGATGTGAGGCCCCTGGCAGCCGCGAGCACATGAAAGACCAGACGCGCGACGGCTGATCGTCAGCCTCCCGCCAGCGACAATCCGCGGGCGCGCTCGCGCAACAGCGCAAGCAGGTCGCTGCGCCGCGCTTCAGGCGTGTCGACAGGCAACACGAAACACAAGGTTCTGTTGATGGCGCCATGGCCGTCCTGGATCGGCGCGGCCATGCACCAGGTGAAACGGTCGGCCAGCGCGGCGGTCTCGCTGTAACCTTGGCGGCGCGCCGTGGCGACATCGGCGAAGAACTCGGCTGGCGCAATGATGCGGCCGTCGGGAAGCCTGTAGTCGGCGGCGGGGATGAAGTCACTCAGCTCATCCTCGTTCATGTGGCCGAGCAGCAGTCGTCCCGATGCCGTCCACGGGATCGGCACCTCGACCCCGACATCGCTTGAAATCCGGAACGGGCCGGGCGAGTCCCGGCAATCCAGAACGATATATTTGTTGCCGCGTAAACCGCACAGCTGCACCGTCTCGCCTGTCTCCGCGGCCAGCCTGTCCAGGGTCTCGATGATGCGCCGGTAGTGGGCGTTGTGATGCGAATAGGCCCAGCCGAACAGATGCATCGCGCGCCCGAAATAGACGTAGCCTTCACTGCCGACGTTTTCGAGCATTTCGGCGTCAAGCAGGCTGTTGACGATTTCGTAGGTGGTCGAACGCGGTGCGCCGATCATCTTGGCCATGTCGCCGACGCGCATCGGCGCGCGGTGCCGCAGCAAAGCCTCGAGCAGCATGATCACGCGGTCGATGCCGCGTCGTCGTTCGCCACTGCGCGGCTCCGCGCCGGCTGCCTTTTCGATCAGATCAGTAGCCCCGTCGCTCATCTCAGCCGCGTCCATTCAAGAATCATTTCGGTGCTCGTCCCAAGACGCTTGAAAGATGTCAAGGCTCGGTCTAGCATCCCATTTGTCTGATATACAGACAGGATGTCTGAAATACCAGACAAACTAACGAGCCTGACGCAGAAAGTCCCGACGAGAACAGGCGGTTTCCGAGCTCGGCAACCGACGGGTTTCCTCGTCCCGATTCCGCACGTCGAGCCACAACCTCTGAAGGGAACAGTCATGATGAAATCATCGTTTTTCGCATCCGCCAGCGCCCTTTGCCTCGGTCTCGTGCTGAGCCTCGGCGCCGGTTCGCAGGCCAACGCCGCCGCCAACTGCATCAAGGGCGACCGCAAGGCGCCGTACACGATCGGCTGGGCCAACATCTATTCCGTGCCGACCTGGATGAAACAGACGCAAGGTACGATCGAAGCCGAAGTCGAGACCCTGAAGAAGCAGGGTCTTGTCGACAAGCTCGTCGTGACCGACGCCCAGGGCGATGCCAACGTCCAGATCCAGCAGATCCAGTCGATGATCGATTCCAACGCCGATGCCATCATCCTGATTGCCGGCTCGTCGACGGCGCCGACCCGTGTGCTGGCCGACGCCTGCGCCAAGGGCATCGCCATCATCAACTTCGACAGCCTCGTCGATACCGATCAGGTGACGGCCAAGGTCAATACCGATTCTTCCCAATGGGGCGACCAGGCGGCCAAGTTCCTGATCGACGCCATCGGCGGCAAGGGCAAGATTCTGATCCTCAACGGCCCGGCCGGCGTCTCGGTCAGCGACGACAGGCGCAAAGGCGCCGACGCCGAGCTCAAGGCTCATCCCGACGTGACGGTCCTTGCCGAGACCAACACGCCTTACAATGTCGCCCCTGCCCAGGAAGCCGTAACCAGTCTGCTCTTCGCCAACCCCGAGATCGACGGCATCTTGTCGCTCGGCGGCGCGCTGTCGGCCGGTGCCGTGCTCGCCCTAGACAAGCAGGGCCGCGAACAGGTGCCGATCACCGGCGAGAACGCCCGTCAGTTCCTCGAACTCTGGAAGGAAAAAAGCCTGAAGAGCTGGGCGACGATGCAGCCGAACTGGCTCGGCGCCTTCGCCACCTACACCGCCGTCCAGGCGCTGGAAGGCACGGATGTGCCGGCTTTCGTCAAGATCCCGCTGCCGGTGATCGACAATTCCAACATCGACGAATATCTCGCCCGGGCGAAGGATTTCCCGGCTGACGGTTATATCTATTCGCCTTACGATGAGGAACTGTTCAAGAAGCTGCTGGCTCAAAAGTAAGCCGGAAAGGCCGCATAAATTGCAGATCACGGCTCCGCTTCTTGCCGCGCGGGGGGTGTCGAAGTCTTTCTTCGGCAACCCCGTCCTGCGCGACGTTTCCATCGCTCTCCAGCCGGGCCGCGTGCATGCGCTGCTCGGCGAGAACGGTGCCGGAAAGTCGACCTTGATCAACCTTTTGTCCGGCGCCTTGCGTCCGGATAGCGGGACGATCGAGGTCGATGGACGCGCGGTCTCACGCATGACTCCCGCCATTGCGCGACAGGCCGGGATCGCCGTCGTCCAGCAGGAACTCAGCCTGACGGCCAGCCTTTCCATCGCCGAAAACATTGGCCTTGGCGCCTATCCACGCCGGTTCGGCCTGGTCGACTACCCCGAACTCGCCGCCCGGGCCAAGGCCGCGTGCGACCTCGTCGGCCTTCACGAACCACTGTCGACGCCGGTCGGACATCTGTCGCTCGGCCGCCGGCAGATGGTGGAGATCGCCAAGGCACTTTACCGCCGGCCGCGCGTGCTCATTCTTGATGAACCCACCTCGTCACTCTCGGCAACCGAAACGAAAATCCTGACCGATCTGCTGGAGCGGCTGCGCGGCGAGGGCATCGCCATCCTCTACATCTCGCATCGGCTGAACGAAATCATGTCGCTATGCCAGCATGTCACCGTTCTGAAGGACGGCACCTGCACGGCGGATCGCACCCTGGAAGGAACCGATGCCGCCGGGCTGGTGCGGCTGATGGTCGGCCGCGACCCGGGTGACCTCTTTCCGCAATGGCAGCCTTCAGCTTCGCCTGCCAACGCCATCTCGGTTCGCAATTTTTCAGCCGGTCTGATGCGTGACGTTGATCTCGATATCAGGACAGGCGAGGTGCTCGGCATCGGCGGCCTGGTCGGGCAAGGCCAGGAAGATCTGCTGCTCGGCCTCTACGGCGCCATTCCGGCGCGGACGGCATCAGCGACCGTCAACGGTGCCTCAGGTTTGCCAGGCGGCGTGCCGAAGGCCAACGCGCTCGGGCTGGCCTATGTGCCGGCCGACCGCAAGCGTGAAGGCCTGCATCTGATCCATCCCATCATCACCAACATGATGCTGCCTGCCTTTGCGCGGGTGCCGGCGCTGAAGCTGCGCAGCCGCCGCGCCGAGCGCGAGACGGCCAGAGGTCTTGCCGCCCAGCTCGGCATCAAGGGCGACCTCGACCGGTCGGCGCAGGCCCTGTCAGGCGGCAATCAGCAGAAGGTGGCGCTGGCGAAATGGATGCCGCACGACCCGCTCGTGCTTCTCCTCAACGATCCGACGCGCGGCGTCGACGTCGAAACCAAGCGTGAAATCTATCATATGCTTCGCAACTTCGCTGCTGCCGGCAAGGCGGTCGTGCTGCTCAGCTCCGACACGCCCGAACTGGTGCATCTTTGCGACCGTGTCGCCGTGGTCCGCGAAGGCCGCATCGTCGCCATGCTGGCGCGCGGGGCGCTCAGCGAGGAAGCCGTCGTCTCCGCCGCCATGGGCGCCGGACAGCGGAAGGTTGCGGCATGAACACACCTTCCTCCGCAAACCAGACCGGCGCGCTCTACTGGCCGGTTCAGTTGCGCCGCAATGTCGGCGTGCGCAGCCTGTTCGCCGTCGTCCTGGCGTTTCTCGTCGCCTATGGCATCCTCTTTCCCGGCCTCTTCACGGCCGCGGGCTTCGCCAAATTCACCCAGAGCTGGTTTCCGCTGGCGCTGGTCGCCATGGCGCAGGCGATCCTGATGCTCACCGGCGGCATCAGCCTGGCCATCGGCGCCACGGTCAGCCTGGGCGCGGTCATCGCAGCGACGACGATGGCGGGGCCGCTGGGCGTCGCCGGCGGCACCGCCGCGGTGGCGCTGACCGGCCTCGGCATTGGGGCGACGACCGGCTTCATCGTGGTGCGGCTTCGCCTGCCGGCGATCGTGGTGACGCTCGCCGGTTCCTTCATCATCGGTGGTGCGGCGCTGCTCATCCTGCCGCGGCCTGGCGGCGCCATTCCAGCGTGGCTGTCCGATCTGCTTGCCGGCAACACGCCGGCGGCATTCGCGCTCCTGCTGCTCATCGCTGCGCTATGGAAACTCTATCTCGCCACGCCACTCGGCTTGAGCCTCTATGCCGCCGGCGAGAATCCGGTCGGCGCCTATCGCTCCGGCGTGCCGGTCGATGGTGCGCGCATCGCGGCCTATGCGATCAGCGGTCTGCTCTCCACGGGCGCCGGCCTATTCGTCGCCGCGCAAACGGGTTCGGGCGATCCGGTCATCGGTGCCGCCTTTACGCTGAATTCGATTGCCGCCGCCGTGCTCGGCGGCATCGGCTTCCTTGGCGGACAGGGCACTATGCGCGGCGCGCTTGCCGGCAGCCTGCTGCTCAGCCTGATGATCAGCGTCATGTTCTTCCTCGGCTTCACGCCAGTCACCCAGTATGTCGCCCAGGGCCTCATCATCATCGGCGCGGTCGCCATCCCGCAATTCCGCAAGGTGCAGCAATGACGGCATGGACTGAAAGCGCGGGCGGCAGACGCGCCTTGACGGTCCTGCGCAGCCGGCCGTTCCTGACCGTTGCCATCGTTGCTGCGGTCTGGATCGTGGCGAGCTTCGTTTCGCGCGGCTTCGGCGCCTACGGCCATTTGCGCTATCTGATCGAGCTCGGCGCCGTCATCGGCCTGGTTGCGGCGGGGCAGACCTTCGTGGTGATCGCCGGCGGCATCGATCTTTCGGTTGCGGCCATCGTCACGGTCAGCGCAGTCAGCCTGCCACTGCTGTCGTGGCAGGCGGATCCGACCGGCATCACCGCCATCCTTGCCGTTCTTGCACTGACGACGGCAATCGGCCTGGTCAACGGGCTGGGCGTCGCGCTGCTGCGCGTCCACCCGATGATCATGACATTGGCCATGGCGACATTCCTGCAAGGTCTGCTGATCATCGTCGCCGGCGGCAGTGCGGTGACTGCTGAAAACCCGCTGGTGCACTGGCTCGGCAATGCGCGGCCGGCCGGCATTCCGGCCGGCGTGCTGTTGTGGGTGGTCGTCTCCGTCATCGTGCTGACGGCGATGCATGCGACATCCCTCGGCGCCCGGATCTTCGCCATGGGCGCCAATCCACTCGCCGCGGCACTATCGGGGGTTCCGGTCACATCCACGACACTCACGGTCTACGGCATCAGCGGCTTCTGTTCGGGACTTGCCGGCGTGCTGGTCCTCGGCATGAACGGACAAGGCTATGTCGGGATCGGCGATCCCTACCTGCTCGCCTCGATTGCCGCTGTGGTGCTCGGCGGCACCTCGATCCTCGGCGGACGCGGCACCTATGCCGGCACCATCCCGGGCGCCATCCTGCTGGTCACCATCACCGCGCTGATCACCGTCGTCAACGCATCGCCCGGTTGGCGCAGCATCCTGTTCGGCTCGCTCATCCTGGGCCTGCTGCTTCTCTCAGGCCGGGAGCAGGCGCGCCGATGACACATCATCCAGCCGGTAGATGCGCCTTGCGTTGCCGTAGAACAGCGCCGTCTGTTCGTCTGCGGAAAAGTCCACCGCTATGGTTTTGAAGCCATCGTATATGTCGTCGAACGATGCATGCAGGCCGGCGACCGGAAAGTCGCTGCCGAACATGGCGCGCCCGGTGCCGAAACAGTCGATGCAATGCAGGACGACCGGTTTCAAACTGTCGAGCGTCCAGTCGTGATCGTAGGCGACCAGATCCGATATCTTGATGGCGACGTTGTCGTGCTCCGACAACAGCTGCAGACCGTCGCGCCATCTGCGCATTCCTTCGGCGTCACGATCGATCGGACTGCCGCAGTGATTGAGAACGAACTGCTGGTCGGGGAAGGCGGCTGCAAGCCGCACCGCGTCGGCGAGTTGGCGCGGAAACACCATCAGGTCGAAGGCGAGCCTGTATTGGCCAAGCAGGGCAAGGCCGGCGCGCCAAGCCGGATCGTCCATGGTGCCGTCGCGGGTCGCGAAGCGGCGGGGCGGGTCCGGATCCCAACTCAGTATGTCGCGCACACCGACGACACGTTCAAAGGCCGCC
Source organism: Mesorhizobium sp. M1406 (assembly GCF_040317555.1). Taxonomy (NCBI): domain Bacteria; kingdom Pseudomonadati; phylum Pseudomonadota; class Alphaproteobacteria; order Hyphomicrobiales; family Phyllobacteriaceae; genus Mesorhizobium; species Mesorhizobium sp. M1406. Next base: position 7,212 of record NZ_JAMYKW010000100.1, read on the forward strand.
TGCGCCTCGATCAAGGCCCGCGCCTGGCGGTCGGCGAGCGGCACGTGGACGACATAGCGCGCGGCGACGCCCCGCGATTTGTCGAGTGTCTCCAGCCACCGCGTCTCGCCGATGCAGTCGTCGCTCGCCCAGCCGGCTTCGACATGCACGGTGGCGACGACATTGTGCCTGCCGGCGTCGCGCACATAATCCTGCGTAAGGTAGTCTTGGCGCAACGGGCCAAGCGCGCCCAGGCCGCCGCGCTCGCCGGCCGTGTCGGCGAGCCAGGGATGCCGTCCCAGGCCGAGATCCCAAAGATGATGATGGGCGTCGATGATCGGTCCGGAGTAGGGTTCTGGCACGCGTCTCTCTCATGCGGTGACCGGCATCGGCAATCGATCCCGGCAGGGTTCTGCGACGGCGAAAGGGTTAGCATCGGATGACTGAAAACTCACCAGTCTCGCTTGGCGTGCGCGAAAATTTTCTGCTCGACGACCGCATCCGCGGCGTGCCTCCCGGCACTTCCGGGCTGGACAGCAGCCTTGTCGCAGCCGAGCACTGGCATCCAGCCGAGGGACGCATGGCGCTGCCGGTGCTGACCCTCGACGAGGCGGCCTTTGCCGCCAACCGCGACCTGTTCCTGCGCTATGCGCGTGAACAGGGGGTTGCGATCGCACCGCATGCCAAGACTCCGATGGCGCCCGACCTTGCCCGGTCGCTGGTCGAGACCGGAGCCTGGGGCACCACCGTCGCCGATATCAGGCAAGCGACAGTGATGCTCAGGGCCGGCCTGACACGGCTGATCATCGCCAATGAAGTCGGCGGATCGGGCGGCGCAAGCCGGCTGGCGGCGCTTGCCGGTGCCTGGCCGAACGCCGAGCTCTTCGTCTTTGCCGACTCGGTTGACGCCGTGAACGCGCTTGCCGAGGCTTGGAGCGCCAATGCGGCACTGCCGCCCTTGCGCGTTCTGGTCGAACTCGGCGCGGGCAGGGCGGGCGCCCGCACGACCGCGCAAGCCGAGGCCATCGCCGATGCGATCATGGTTGCCGGCGGGCGACTGCTGATCGCCGGCGTTGCGACCTATGAAGGGGCGGCGGCCCAGCCCGAGCCCGGCCGCACCGACGAGGCGATATCCGCTTTGCTGGCCATGATCGCCGACATGTTCCTGCGGCTGCGCGCCCGCGTCGGTGGCAACGCGCCGCTAATCGTCACCGCTGGCGGTTCGGTCTTCTTCGACAAGGTGGTCGCGGCACTGTCGCCGGTGGTTTTCAGCGACAGCAATGCGACGCTGGTTCTGCGCAGCGGCGCTATCTTCTTCCACGACCATGGCACTTACGATCGATCGCTCGGCGCCCTCGATGCCCGCAAGGGTTTTACCATCGGCGGCATCAGCGCTTCAGCGCGACATGCGTTTCGGCCCGCGCTGCGCTTGTGGGCCGAAGTGCTGTCGCGGCCGGAACCCGGCCTCGTCATCTGCGGGATGGGCATGCGCGACGTGTCGTTCGACCAGGGCTTTCCAACGCTGCTCACCGTCTTTCGTGCCGGCAAGCCGTTGCCCATGCCGGCAGCGCGCGCCGAGGTTATAAAGCTCAACGATCAGCATGCCTTCCTGTCGATTGCGCCGAGCGACGACATAGCCGTCGGCGACGTCGTCGAATTCGGCATCTCGCATCCCTGCACCTGCCTCGACCGCTATCGCGTGATCTTCGGCGTCGACGCGACCGGCCACGTCCGCCACGCTTTCCCCACATGGTTCGGCTGACCAGATCCCCCAAAAAGAGAACCTCGAAAGGATCCGATATGATCAAGTATTTTCAGTCCGGCTCGCGCATGTCGCAGGCGGTGGTCTATGGCGGCCTCGTGCACATAGCCGGCCAGGTGGCCGACGACCGCAAGGCAGGCATCGAGAGCCAGACCAGTGACGTGCTGGCCAAGGTCGAGGCGCTGCTGGTCGAGGCCGGCAGCAGCAAGTCGAAGCTGGTGGCGGTCAACATCTTCTTGCCGCAGATCGGCGACTTCGACGCCATGAACGGCATTTACGACGCCTGGGTCGACCCTGCGCGCCTGCCGGCTCGCGCCTGCGTCGAGGCGCGTCTCGCCGACCCGGATTTGCGTATCGAGGTCACCGCGGTCGCGGCGGTCTGAACAATGCACACTGGCCACAGCCATACGCTCGACTTCGACCGCGACGGCAAGACGCTGAGCCATCTCAGCATTCCGTTCTCGATCGACCGTTCGCCCTATTTCCAGGTCACGTTGCCGATCTGTCTCATCCGCAACGGCGAAGGGCCGTCGCTGCTTTTGATGGCCGGCAATCACGGTGACGAATATGAGGGCGAGCTGTCGCTGGCAAAGCTGGTGCGCCGGCTCGATCCGCAGCGGATCAAGGGCCGCATCACCATCATGCCGATGGCCAATGCGCCGGCCGTAATGGCCGCCAAACGCTGCTCGCCGCTCGACGGCGGCAATCTCAACCGCGCCTTTCCAGGCGATCCCTCGGGCACGCCGACCAGCCGGCTCGCCAATTTCCTCGAGACGGAATTGTTCCCTCGCCACGACGTCATCTTCGACATCCATTCGGGCGGCACATCTATGGAGCATTTGCCGACCGCACTGGTCGAACGCAATGCCGATCCCGAGCGCCATCGGCGCGGGGTGGAACTGATGCGCACGCTCGGCATGCCCTACGGGTTCGTCGCCGACAACGGCCAAGCTTCGCCGACCTCGATGGGTGCGGCGCGCCGGGCCGGAGCCATCGGTGTCAGCGGCGAGTTCGGTGGCGGCGGCACCGCCACCGTCGATTCGATGGCGATCACCGCCCGTGCCCTCGACAGTCTGATGGTAGCACTGGGTGTGGTCGACGCACCGATTCTTGGCGCGGGCGAAACGCCGTCGGCGCCGACACGGCTGCTGTCGCTGTCCCGGCACAGCCAGGGCGTCTACGCCACCCGCCGCGGCTGGTTTGAGCCCGCCGTCAGGCTAGGCGACAGTGTCAGCGCCGGACAACTGGCCGGCTGGTATCACGATCTCGAACGGCTCGATGTTGCCGAGGAGGCGCTGCATTTCGCCGAAAGCGGCATCGTGCTGTCGCGGCGGCTCCACACGATGTGCGAGGCGGGTGACTGCCTGATGCAGGTCGCTGAGCCGGTCGAGGGCTAACCATGAAGCCGTGCCAGGCCGGGCGCCGATATCAAGATCAGGACTGAGGATATTCGATGCAGCAACTGTCCATGTGGACTTATCCCTGGGACATCCAGGATCTCGGCCTTGAGACGGTCGAACGCGATCTTATCGAGCGCGCTGGGCTCAACATGATCAGCCTCGCGACCTCTTATCATGCCGGCCGCTTCCTGCAGCCGCGCAGCCAGCGCCGCAAAGCCTATTTTCCCGAGGACGGCACCATCTATTTCAAGCCGACCGCGGCGCGCTGGGGAAGCCTCGCCATCCAGCCCAAGGTGGCTGACGTGACCACCGAGGGTGGCGATGTGCTTGGCAACCTTATCCGCCGGCGCGACGCCGGAGGGCTTGGCGTTTCGTGCTGGACGGTCTGCCTACACAACACCCGCCTCGGCATGCTTCATCCGCAGGCTGTCACCCGCAATGCTTTCGGCGATGCCAATTACTACAATCTCTGCCCGTCGCATCCCGATGCGCGCGCCTATGTCCGTGCGCTCGTCGCCGACATCTCGCACAGCTACCGGCCAGACAGGATCGAACTCGAAAGCCCATCCTTCATGGGTTTTGCCCATGAATACCATCACGAGAAGGACGGCGTCGGGCTGACGCCGGAAGACGATTTTCTGCTGTCACTGTGCTTTTGCCCGTCCTGCCTTGCGCGCGCGGCGAGCGCGGGAGTTGATGGCGAGCCGGCGCGCAAACTCGTCAGGCATTGGATTGCCGAAACCTGCGAGCACGCGGTGCCGCAACGGCGTTTTCCGGATTTTCCGGTGAGCGGCCTCGAGACGTTCCGACCCTGGCCGGAACTCCACGCCTATCTCCTGTGGCGGTTCGAGCCGGTGACCAGCCTGGTTGCGGAATTACGCGAGGTGGCCGACCCGGCGACGCGCGTCGTCGTCATCGATTTGAAGGACGGCTGGCTTGGCGGCTGCGATCTCGCGGCGCTCGGCAAGGTCTGTGACGGAGCGATCCTGTGCGCCTACGACATGCAGGCGGCGAGTGTCGCGAGCCTGATGGTGGCTGGTCGGGCAGCCCTCGGCGCGGAAAGATTCCTCGGTGCCGGCTATCGGCTGTTCTACCCGGAAATGACCGGGCCTGACACCCTTGCGGCGAAGGTGAAGCCGGCGCTGGCGCCTGGTGTCGATGGCATCAATTTCTACAATTACGGCCTGGTGCCGGCTGCGCGGCTGGACTGGATCGGTGTAGCCCAGCGGCATTGAGCCGCCTGTAATTTCGCCCTGTGCCATAAACGCTCACAGGGAGGCGGTTTCGATTCCGCTCGTATTCGACTCCACAAGGACGGGAATTGCTTGGAAGCGCAAGCCGCATTGCCTCTGACAGCAAACCTGAAGCGCCAGATTTAACCCATCATAGAATTTGAGTCACTCGATGTGACACCAATTGACAGGC
>NZ_JAMYKW010000101.1:0-11144 GCF_040317555.1 Mesorhizobium sp. M1406
ATTTTTTGGCTATTTTGTGTTTCCTTTTTGTGTGCCGCCCCCACCCCGGGGCTGGGCCCCCCCCGCGCGCCTTTCTGCCCCCCCCCCCCCACCACCCTCCTATGGGGGCCCCCCGGGGGGGGGGCTTGGCCCCACGTTCAATCATGCGGTTCGATCAGGCGGCCTTGATCAGGCCGAGTTGGGTGAGGGCGGCGACGCCGTCATCGAGGCCGATCTCCTCGACGATCCTGCCGTCGACCACCTTCAGCACGGTGATGCCGGTGAAGCGCATGGTGCGGCCGGTGGCGGCGGGCAGCGAACCCACGAGGAAATCGCTGAAAGCCGGGCCGGTGTGCGTGCCGCCGCCCTCCCACTGACCGACGACATAATCGCCCTCTGCAACCAGGTCGGCCGTGGCCCAGAAATTGAGGTCTGGGAAGGCGGCGCGGAAGTCGGTCATGAAGGCCTTGATGTCGTCGCGGCCGCGGCGCGGCTCGTGCAGCGAATATTTCAACAGCATGTCGGGCGCGGCGATGTCGTCGACCACTGAGAGATCGCATGTTTCACCCCAGAAGTCGGTGAACCATCTGACGACGATGGCCTTATTGTCTTCTTGGCTGGTCATTGGGAGGTCCTCTTTGTCTCTGCAACGCGATCATCGGATTGGCCGACGACCTGGAGCCATGACTAGGACGATCCGGCGGGCGCAAAAACTCCGGTTCTTGCCGGCCAATCGAAAGGCGGGAGGGCAGAGGTGGCAGGTCAGGAGGCACGAAACCGCCTGTCTCAGCCCAAGTAACGCTTTCTTCTCTGGTTTTGTCGCAGATTGCCCCTCGGTGGGGGATGAGCGAAACAGACGATGGCTGGTCGGGACAAGAAAAGTCGCAATGGAACGTTCTGGGTCAAGGCCTTGGAACGCGCCCATCTCGGCGTCTGGGACTGGGATCTTCGCACCGGTGACTGCTTCTATTCCGCGACCTGGGCGGGGATGCTGGGCTATGACGAGAGCGAGCTTGCCGACACCAGCGACCTGTGGCTGCGGCTGACCCATCCCGACGATCGCGAGCGGGCGCTGGCCAGCGGCGACCGCCACATTGCGGGACAGACCGATGCCATCGAGACCGAGCTGCGGCTGAAGCACAAGCAGGGTCAATGGGTGTGGGTGCTCGATCGTGGCGGCGTCGTCGAGCGCGACGCGACCGGAAAACCGCTCAGGCTGATGGGCGTGCAGACCGACATCACCAAGCAGAAGGCGGCCGAAGCCGAGCTCGAGCAGGTCAATGTGCGCTTCCGCCTGGCGCTCGCCGCCAGCGGCACCGGCATCTGGCACTATGACATCGCCACCAACAGGAGCTATTGGGACGCCCGCACCAAGGACATATTCGGCCTCGTCGCCGACACCGACGAGGTGACGGCCGACCTCTGGCACAGCTATCTGCATCCCGACGACAAGGAGGCCACCGAGCAGGCTCACCTGCCGCCGCCTGGCTCGGACGGTGTCACGGCCTCGCAATACCGTATCATCCGGCGGGACGGCCAGGTCCGGCATGTCGAATCGCTGGTGCGCTCCATCGCCGGCGCGGGTGCCGCAGGCCAGATCCTCGGCACGGTGCGCGACATCACCGAGGACAAGCTGCGCGAGCAGGAACTCGCCTATGCCGCCCGTCACGACGCGCTGACCGGCCTGTGTAACCGCTCCGCCTTCGACCGGCTGCTCGCCGACCATATCGCGGCGGGTGCGCCGCTGGCGGTGTTCTATGTCGATCTCGACTACTTCAAGGCGCTGAACGATTTTGCCGGCCACGCCGCCGGCGACCTGGCGCTGAAGAGCGTTGCCGCCGGTATCCGCGGCTGCCTGCCGCCGGGCGCGCACGCGGCGCGGCTGGGCGGCGATGAATTCGCGCTGCTGGTGCCGTATTGCGATGCCGCGCTGGCCGAGAGGATCGCCACTGCCGTGCTTGGCGCGGTGCGCGAGGAGGATCTCGGCCTGGCCGCGTCGACGCGCAAACTGGCGGCCTCGATCGGTATCGCCTTCGTCGACGACGCCAACATCACGGTGGCCGACGCGCTCGCTTGCGCCGACGACGCCTGCTACGCGGCCAAGGCTGCCGGACGCAACCGTTTCGCGGTGTTCTCCGCGGCAGCGGAAGCAGGATCGGGCGGGCTGAATGCCGCGCGCGTCGCCGCCGACACCGTCGATGCCATGGAAGACGGGCGGCTGAAACTGTTCGGCCAGGAAATCCATTTGCTGGGCCGGCCCTGGCAGGAAAGCCGCCATGTCGAAGTGTTGGCCAGGCTCGTCGCACGCAACGGCCGGCTGGTGCCGCCCGGTGAGTTCATTCCGGTGGCCGAGCGCTTCGGCATCGCGTCGCGGCTCGACCGCTGGATCATCCGCGCCGCGCTGTCGCGGCATGGTGCCGCCTTGCGCTCAGGCGCGCTGACGCTCGGCTTCAACCTGTCGGCGCAGACGCTGAGCGATCCGCAGCTGTGGGCGTTCGTCGACAGCGTCATCGAGGAGACCGGGGCGCCGCATTCGGGCATCGGCTTCGAGATCACCGAAACCGCCGCCGTCACCAATTTCGACGCCGCCGAACAGTTCGTGCGCAAGGCGCGCGAGCGGCACTGCCGGGTCAGCCTGGACGATTTCGGCGCCGGCATGAGCTCGTTCGAATATCTCAGGCGCTTCCCCGTCGATACGATCAAGATCGACGGTTCCTTCATCGAGCACATCACGCAAAGCCGCTTCGACCGCGAAATCGTGCTGGCCATCACCAGCATCGCCCGCAGCCTCGGCTGCGACGTGGTCGGCGAGAAGATCGAACGGCAGGACACGCTGACGATGCTGGGCGACATGGGCGTCGCCTACGGCCAGGGATTCTTGCTGCATCGGCCAGAGCCGCTGGAGCAGATTGTTTCGCGTGCGACCGTGGTGGTGGTGGCCCGCAAGGCTTCGTGATCCCGGGTGTGCCGCGTTTCAGGTCAGGCCGGCCGGCCTGACCTGAGTCTCAACACATTCTATGCGGTTCGCCGCGCGGTCGATTTCGGAAACTCCAGCACGCCAGCCTCGGGTCGCCTGTGCTGTGCTTCCGCCACCGCTTCGATCAACAGATCCAGGGCGTCACAGGCAGCGCGGCTCGTCTCGTCATTGCCTTGCAGATAGTGATAGGCACGTTCGAGGTGGATGCGGGCGGCTGAAAAATCGCTGGTCAATGGTTCCCTCCATGATCCCGCCCTAATGTCCATCTTGCCGGGCCTGGCGGAACGCGGGGTAAATATCCACAGGCGGGTTTTATTCAAATGCCGGCGAATGTTGTGAGGACGCTTTGGAAGGACGCGGCCGGTGACGCCGCCAATCTCCCCACAAGGAGGGAGATCGGCAGCTTCAATGCCCGCCGGCCGGTGCTGTCCAGCCGCGCAAAATGTGTTTCTGGATCTTGCCGGATGCGGTGCGCGGCAGCGCATCGGTGAGCAGGAATTCTTTCGGCACCTTGTAGCGGGCGATGCGGGCGCCGCAGTGGCTTGCCAGATCAGCCGGATCGAGCACGCAACCTGACTTGACCACGACAAAGGCGCGCCCGACTTCGCCCCAACGCTCGTCGGCGACGCCGATCACCGCTGCCTCGGCAATGTCGGGATGGTCGAGCAGCACCATCTCGATTTCGGCCGGATAGACGTTCTCCCCACCAGAGATGAACATGTCCTTGCGGCGGTCGACGAGGGTGACGAAGCCTTCCTCATCCTGCCGCCCGATGTCGCCGGTACGGAACCAGCCGTTGGCGGTAAAGGCGCGTGCCGTCTCTTCCGGCCGGTTCCAGTAGCCAGGTGTGATGCTGGGGCCGCACAGCCATATCTCGCCCGGTTCGCCGGAAGCGACGTCACGGCCAGCGTCGTCGACGATGCGCAGGCCGATCGTCGGTCCAGCCAGGCCCGACGCGCCCGCCTTGCCGGCGATGCGGTCGGCCTCGACCGGCATGCCAAGCACGGTGCCGGCTTCCGTCATGCCGAAGCCGTCGGCCATGCGCACGCCTTGTGCCAGCCACCAGAGGATGTCGGCGGCGGGATTGGGCGCGCCGCCGGTGAAGATGGCGGTCAGCGACGTCCAATTCGAAGGCGCAAAATCGGGATGGTCGCGCAGCATCCTGGCCATCCGCGGCACGCAGAAATAATGGGTGACGCCAAGCGTGGGATCGGCGAGACGACGGTTGGTGACGCCGGCGTCGAAGCTGGGCGAGATCAGCACCGTACCGCCCTGAAGCAGCGTCGGGCGCAGGCTGGTGATGAGGCCGATGACATGGAACATCGGCGCGTCGCAGAGGAAGACGCTGGCATTGCCGACCCGCCCCAGCACGCCGAAATTGACCGCGGTGGCAAAGGCGTTCGCCTCGGTGATAACAACTCCTTTCGGCTGGCCGGATGTGCCCGAAGTGTAGAGGATGATCGACGGCGCATCGCTGGCCGGCAAGGGACGGCGCGGTGCGGGCGGGTGTTCCTCGACCGCCGCCGCGAAGGCAGCGACTTCGATTGGCGTGCAGCCCTCGGGCAGCGTCATTTCAAGGACGGTGTCATGCAGCAGCAGGATCGGATCGCAATCGGCCAGGATCGCCTGCTGTTCGGCTCTGGCGAGCCGCCAGTTGAGCGGCACGAAGATGGCGCCGAGCCGCATCGCGGCCTGCTGCAGGATAGCCAGGTCGGCGCTGTTGCGAGCAAGCGTGGCGATCCGTTGTCCCTGTTCGATGCCATGGCCGGTTTCGAGGACGCCGACGGTACGCTGGATGGCCTCGTCGAGTGCCGCATAGGTCCAGCGCCGGCCGGTTGCCAGGTCGACACAGGCAAGACGATCCGGCTGCGTCCCGGCGTGCAGGGCCACGGGATCTGGCGTTGTCCAGGCCGGCATTCGCATCTCCTCCCAGATTGCGTCGGTGGTTTATCGCGCCTTGTCGTAGGCACCGAGACCCGGCTTGTAGCTCTTTTCGTCGATGAACTGGCGGATGCCTTCCTTGCGGCCGTCATTGTCGTGGGAATTGGCCGCCTCCTGTGCCCGTACCAGATAATCCTCGGCGTTGTCGTAGGTCATCTCGGTGACGCGGCGGATGGCGTCCTTGGTCGCCTTCAGGGCAATCGGGTTTTTCTTCAGCAGGACGTTCGCAACCTCGGTGACGCGCGCCTTGAGGTCGGCCAGCGGCAGGCTTTCATTGACCAGCTTCCAGGCCGCGGCCTTCCTGCCGTCGATGAGCTCGCCGGTCAGCGCGTGGTACATGGCGTCGCGCATCGACAAGAGGTCGACCACCACCTTGGTGGCGCCGCCGCCGGGCAGGATGCCCCAGTTGATCTCGGACAGAGCGAACTGCGCCTCGTTGGCGGCAAAGGCGAGATCGCAGGCGAAGAGCGGGCCATAGCCGCCGCCGAAACACCAGCCATTGACCATGGCGATGGTCGGCTTGCCATACCAGCGCAAGCGCCGCCACCAGCCATACGCTTCAGACTGCGCCTTGCGGATGGCGGCAAGGCCCTTGGCTTCGGTCTCGCGAAAATATTCCTTGAGGTCCATGCCCGCGGACCAGGCGCTGCCTTCGCCGGACAGCACCAGCACGCCGACATCGTCGCGGAATTCAAGCTCGTCGAGAACCTCCATCATTCTCCGGTTGAGCGCCGGGTTCATGCAGTTGCGCTTGTCCGGCCGGTTGAAGCGCACCCAGGCGATGCCGTTCTCGACGTCGAAGGCTACGGTCTCTTCGGTCATGGTCATGTCCTCCCGTTCCGCTTTGTCATCAGCATAAATTGCTATGTGGCATAGCTTTTATGTTTGCTATGTCGCATAGTCTTTTTCGCTTGACAAGGGCTATGATCGCGGCGATCGGTTGCAGCATGGATGATACCCGACTTCACCCCGGTCGCAGCGCGCCAAGTGCAATGGCCGAAGACGCGCTGGACGCGCAGATCGGCTACAATCTCAGACGTGCCTCGGCGCTCGCGCTCAACGATTTCGCCGTCGAGTTGTCTGATGCGGCGCTGCGCCCGGTCACCTACGGCATGCTGGCGCTGATCGACGAGAAGCCCGGCATCCGCGCCGCCGAACTCTGCCGCCTGCTCGGCATGAAGAGCGCCAACATGGCGCCGCTGCTCTCCGAACTGGAAGAACGCGGGCTGGTCGAGCGCGACGACCATGCCGGGGACAAACGCGTGCAGGTGCTCAACCTGACGCAGGCCGCCAGGGAGGCGATGCCGGGATGGCGGCAACAGGTTCGCCGGCACGAGGACCGGTTCCTGCACAGGCTGACGAAAAAGGAGCGGGCAACGCTGCTGCGCCTGTTGCGGCTGATCTGGACCGAGGAAGACTGAGGGGCTGCCTGGTTGGTGCCAGCGCTCAAGCAGGAGTGTGGAAAGTTTCTGAAATAGGCGCGGTCTGGCCCGAACATTGCGCCGCCCCTTGTCTTGCTGCCGCCATCTTCTCCCCGTGAACGAGGACGCTGTCATGGCCGATTTCGCCAATCGCCAGCGTTGCGGAAAGAGCTTCTTTCTCCCCGTTCTACGGCGAGAAATGCCCGGCAGGGAAATGAGGAGCGGCGCTGGCTTCGACAATTAAGCGGGCAGTACCCTACAGCTCAACAACCCGCCCCATTCCTCGCCGTATCGCCTCGCGGTAGGCGAGGTCGGCGGCCACCATATCTTCCATGATCTTCCATGGCGACCCCCATGGCCTTGTAGACGGTGACCTGGTCGGCGCTGACCCGCCCCGGTTGCAGCCCGAGCAGCATTTCGCCGAGTTCGGTTCCGGTTTGCGGATTGAGGCCAGCGAGTTCGCAGGAGCCGACCGGTGTCGGGGCAAAGGCCCCCCTGGTCTCGACGAACAGGCTGGCCCTTTCGATAAGCTCTACCGGCAGTTCGCCGCCGGGCGGTGCAACGCCGACCGACGAGACATGCGTGCCGGGTCGCACCCAGTCGGCCGAGATCACCGGCGCATAGGAATGCGTTGCCAGGCAGACGACGTCGGACGAGCGCACCGCGGCCTCGATATCGGCGACGGCGACGACGCCGGGGTGCTGCGTGGCAAGCGCCTGTGCATCCGCGAATTCCTTCGAGACGACACGGATCTCGGCGAAGTCGCGTACCAGCGGCAGAAGATTGAGATGCTGGCCGGCCTGCACGCCGGCCCCCACCACTGTCGCGACCTTGGCGTCGCGGCGAGCAAGTTCGCGCACCGAGAGCACGGCCGAGCCGGAGGTACGCACGGCGGTGATGTAGGTGCCGTCCATGACGCAGACCGGCATGCCGCTCCGCGGGTCGAACAGATGGATGGTGGCGAGGTGGCTGGGGATGCCTCTGGCGATGTTGCCCTCGAAGACGTTGACGATCTTCACCGTCAGATGCATGCCCGCCGTCCAGGCCGGCATGGCCAGCGAATAGCCGGCCTGCGGAATGTCGAGCTGCGGCCGCGCCGGACTGACCACCTTGCCGCCGGACAGCGCCTTGAAGCCGCCGGCCAAGGCCTCGAGGAGCTGGCGCGGGTCGATGCAGGTTTTCACCTCGGCCTCGTTCAGGATGAGGACTGGCGTGTCGCCCTTGGCTTGGGCGCTGCGGATAATCGATTGGGCTGATGTCATGGGGTACGCTTTCGTTGTCGGTTGCAGGACAACGGTATTGCGATCCGCGAGTGCGATGAAATATACTATTTTTGTCTTTTTGGCGTGACTATCACGCCTTCGAAGACCAAAAGGTGTGAATACTGAAATGGAAATTCTCGACCGTATCGACCGCTCGCTGCTGCGTTTGTTGCAGGAGGACGGCCGCCGCACGACGCTCGATCTGGCGCGGCGAGTCGGCCTGTCGCCGACCGGGGCGGCGCAGCGCGTCAAGCGGCTGTTCGCCGAAGGGTTCATCCGCGCGGTGCGTGCCGTCCTCGACCCGGCCCGGATCGGGCAGGCACAGCTCGTCTTCATCGAGGTGCGGCTCGACCACACGGCACCGCATGTCTTCGACCGCTTCGCGGAGGCTGTTCTGCGGGCGCCCGAGATCATCGAGTGCCACATGGTGGTCGGCGGTTTCGACTATCTGGTCAAGGCGCGTATCGCCGACATGGCGATGTTCCAGGATTTTCTGCAGCGGGTCATCCTGCCGCTTCCCGGGGTGCGGGAGACGCACACCTACGCCTCGATCGCCAATGTGAAGCCCGACGCCTTGTTGCCGATCTAGACCGGCGGCCGCTCCCCCGCATCCAGCAGCCATTGCCGCACGGCTTGCGTCGGCTCGGGGTGCCGCTGTTTTCTCGGCATCACGACATAAAAATCCTGCGTGCCACGCATTTCGCCGCTGACGGGCTGGACCAACCGGCCGGCGGCGAGGTCGGCGGCGACGAGAAAGCGGCTGGCCAGCGCTATGCCCTGGCCGGCGATGGCCGCGTCGATGGCCAGGCCCGTCTGGTTGAAGCGCATGCGTTTCAGCTCCGTCGTCATCTTCAGGCCGACCGCTTTTTCCATGAATTCCGGCCACAGATTGTGCGCGTCGTGCAGCAGGACGTGATGCTGGATTTCGGCCGCGGCGATTTCGGTAGCACCTGCCGGCAGCAGGGCCGGGCTGCAGACGGCGATGATCTGCTGCGGAAACAACAGGTCGACGATCAGGCCGGCGCCGAAGGGCGGACGGCCTTGCCTGACCGCAATGTCGACGCCGTCCGCCTGGAAGCTCGACAGGCTTTCGCTGGCCAGGACGCGCAGATCGACCAGCGGATTGTGCGTCACAAAATCCTGCAGCCTGGGGATCAGCCATTTGGTAGCGAAGCTTGGCGTCACGCTGATCGCCAGCCGCGCCGGCTCGGGGCGAAGCAGCAGCGTCGCCTCCGAGATCAGGTCGAAGGCGCGGCGGATGTTGGGGACATAGGCGCGGCCCTCATCGGTCAGCGCCAGGCCACGCGGCAGCCGCTCGAACAGTTTTGTGCCGAGATCGGCCTCCAGGCCGCGAATGTGCTGGGCCACCGCTCCTTGCGTGACGTTGAGCTCCTCGGCCGCGATGCGGAAGTTGAGATGACGCGCCGAGGCTTCGAAGGCGCGCAGTGCGTTCAACGGCGGCAGGCTGAGGAAGGCTTCGGGCATGCAGGAGTTTTTCTACAGGTTGATTTCAGGCATTCTGGTTCGAACCGGTGGGGAAAACCAGTTATATCAACCCTCAACTCCCGAAAACACCGCTTGCGGTGCCCGCCAACCCGAAAAGGAAAATCCGATGAGTGTAGAAAAAGTGGCTGTTGTCGTGGCTGGCGGCAGCGGCATGGGTGCGGCGGCGGCCAAGCGCCTGGCGACGGACGGCTTCAAGGTCGCCATTCTTTCCTCGTCCGGCAAGGGCGAGGCGCTGGCCAAGGAGCTGGGCGGGCTCGGCGTCACCGGCTCCAACCAGTCGAATGACGATCTGCAGCGCCTGGTCGACCTGACGCTGGAACGCTATGGCCGCATCGACGTGCTGGTCAACAGCGGCGGCCACGGGCCACGTGCGCCGATCCTCGAAATCACGGACGAGCAGTGGCACACCGGCATGGATGTCTATCTGTTGAACGTCATCCGGCCGGTGCGCATCGTGGCACCGCAGATGGTCAAGCAGAAGGGCGGCGCCATCATCAACATCTCGACGGCCTGGGTGGTCGAGCCGAGCCCGATGTTCCCGACCTCGGCGGTGTTCCGCGCCGGGCTTGCCGCCTACACCAAGATCTTCTCCAACACTTATGCCGCCGACAATGTGCGCATGAACAACGTCCTGCCCGGCTGGATCGACAGCCTGCCGGCCACCGAGGAGCGCCGCGACAGCGTACCGATGCAGCGCTACGGGACCTCCGAAGAGATCGCCGCCACTATCGCCTTCCTGGCCTCCGAAGGCGCCGGCTACATCACCGGCCAGAACATCCGGGTCGACGGCGGCATCATCCGCGCTATTTGAGGGCGTCGATCGGGCGGGGGGTTCCGATATCTCCAGGGAGCAATAAATGCGGCTTTTGATACTCGGCACCGGCTGGATGGCGCAGGAACATGCCCGTCGCTTCAGTGCCATCGAAGGCGTCGACATCGTCGGCGCCGTCGATGTCGATCCGGCGCGCGTCGGCGACTTCGCCGACAGCTTCAAGATCGCCAACCGCTTCACCTCGCTGGAGGAGGCGCTGAAATGGGGTGCCTTCGACGCGGTGGCCAATGTCACGCCCGACCGCATCCACCACCCGACCACCATGGCGCTGATCGCCGCCGGCAAGCCGGTGCTGTGCGAGAAGCCGCTGGCCGAAAACTTCGGCAAGGCGACCGAGATGGCCGAGGCCGCCGAGGCCGCCGGCATCGTCAACATGGTGAACCTCACCTATCGCAACGTCGCCGCGCTGCAGAAGGCCCGCCAGATGGTGCGGGCGGGCGAGATCGGCACGGTCAGGCATGTTGAGGCGTCCTATCTGCAAAGCTGGCTGGTGTCGAAATTCTGGGGCGACTGGCGCACCGATCCGAAATGGCTCTGGCGCCTGTCGCGGGGCCACGGCTCGAACGGCGTGCTCGGCGATGTCGGCATCCACATCCTCGATTTCGCCAGCTATGGTGCGGCTCTCGACATCGACCATGTCTTCTGCCGGCTGCGCAGCTTCGACAAGGCACCTGGCAACCGCATCGGCGACTACGGGCTCGACGCCAACGACAGCTTCGCCATGACGCTGGATTTTTCGAATGGTGCCTTCGGCGTGGTGCATGCCAGCCGCTGGGCATCAGGCCATCTCAACGAGCTGCGCCTGCGCATCTATGGCGACAAAGGCGGCCTCGAGGTGGTGCACAATCTCGACGGCTCGGCGCTCAAGGCCTGCGTCGGCGACAATGTCGAGAACGCCATATGGGAAGAGCTCGACGCCGGCACGGTGGCGACCAACTACCAGCGTTTCGCCGATGCGGTGCGAACCGGCGTGCAGGCCGAACCGTCCTTCCACCATGCGGCCGAATTGCAGAAGGTGCTGGATCTGGCTGTGCTGTCGGACGAGAAGCGGGCGGAGCTGAGGGCGAGCGCGGATACGCATTGAGGTTCCTCGCCCCACGGAAGTGGGGAGAGGTGGGCGCGCAGCGGCCGGGGAGGGGGGGGTGGGTTTGGAAAAAACGGGGGCCCGCCAACCCCAGCCCCCGGGTGGGCGGTGGGGTGTTTCTGGGACTGTGGTGTTTTGACAA
>NZ_JAMYKW010000102.1:0-11071 GCF_040317555.1 Mesorhizobium sp. M1406
TGGCGCGCCGACGAACCAATCATAAGGGGGAAAACTGTTACCTATGTATCCGGTTCAAACTGTTACCCATCTATCGGCTGGACAGATAGCTCAAGCGCTGGCGATTGGCGAAAGCATCAACGGCAGCGTCCTTCTCCCCGTTCAACGGGGAGAAGATGGCGGCAGCCAGATGAGGGGCGGCGCGAGCCTCCGAAATATCGCTCCTACACGTCAGCCTTGAACGTCTGCTTCTGCTGACCCAAGCCTTCAATGCCGAGCTCCACCACATCACCAGCCTTCAAGAACACCGGCGGCTTCATGCCGAGGCCAACGCCGGGCGGCGTGCCGGTGGAGATGATGTCGCCGGGGTGCAGCGACATGAACTGGCTGAGGTAGGACACCAGATACTTGACGCCGTAGACCATGGTCCTGGTCGAGCCGTTCTGCATCGTCTTGCCGTTGACCGTCAGCCACATCTTGAGGTTCTGCGGGTCGGCCACTTCATCCTTGGTCACCAGCCACGGGCCGGTGGGTCCGAAGGTGTCGCAGGACTTGCCCTTGGTCCACTGGCCCTGCCGCTCGGCCTGGAAGGCGCGTTCGGAGACGTCGTGGGCAACGCTGTAGCCGGCGACATAGTCCAGCGCATCGGCTTCGCTGACATATTTAGCGGTCCTGCCGATGACCACGGCCAACTCGACCTCCCAGTCGGTCTTGTCAGAGCCGCGCGGGATCAGCACGTCGTCATCCGGCCCGACAATGGCCGAGCTTGCCTTCATGAAGATGATCGGTTCCGGCGGCACGGTGGCGCCGGTTTCGGCGGCATGGTCGGAATAGTTGAGGCCGATGCAGATGAACTTGCCGGTGCCGGCGACGCAGGCGCCGAGGCGCGGGCTGCCGGGAACCGCCGGCAGCGACTTCGGATCGAGCTTGGCCAGATCAGCCAGCGCCGCCGGATCGAGCGCCTTGCCGCCGATATCGCTGACGTGAGCGGACAGATCGCGGATGGTGCCATCGGCATCGAGCAGACCTGGGCGCTCGCTTCCCACCTCGCCATAGCGCAGCAGTTTCATGCATCTTCTCCTGATTGCGGCCAACGGCCGTTTACAATTTCGCTCCGTCGCCGCGACGACGTGGTTCTGGGCGGGCGGAACCTAGCCAGTGGATGGTGGCCAGGCAAGCGTGGATGCCACGCCTGATGTCGGGCGAACCATCATTTTCAGACCTTTGGAACGAGGTACCGATCTTCTCGAGCGGGGCGCTCTAGATCGACCAGCCGCCGTCGATATTGTAGGCCTGTCCGGACGTATAGGTGGCGCCGGCCAGATAGACGGCGAGATCGGCGATTTCCTCCGGCGTGCCGAGCCGGCCCATCGGCTGGCGGGCGATGAAGGCGGCGCGGGCGGCCTCATAGTCGCCTTGCGCGTGCATGCGGTCCTGCAGCGACGGGCTCTCGACCGTGCCGGGGCAAATGGCGTTGCAGCGTATGCCCTTGCCGACATAATCGGCGGCGATCGCCTTGGTCAGGCCGATGACGGCGGCCTTGGTGACGCCATAGGCGAAGCGGTTGGGCACGCCTTTGCCGGCGCCGGCGACCGAGGACATGTTGATGATCGATCCGTCGCCGCGCTCCAGCATGCCGGGCAGCACGGCCCGCACGGTGCGGATCATGGCGCGGACATTGAGGTTGAAGGCGAAGTCGAGATCGGCGTCCTTCATTTCGAGGATCGAGCCCGAATGGACGAACCCGGCGCAGTTGAACAGCACGTCGACGGCACCGATCTCGGCGAAGGCGTCGTTGACGGCCTCGTCGTTGAGCACATCGAGCTTGCGGGTCTTGATGCTGGATGTCTTGGCGAGCTCAGCCAGCAGCACCTCGTTGATGTCGGTGGCATGGACGACAGCACCTGCCTTGGCGAAGGCCAGCGCACTCGCCTTGCCGATGCCTTGCGCCGCTGCCGTGACGACAACGACCTTGCCTGCCAGATCCGCCATGCTGTTCTCCTCGTCCGCTTGGGTCATCCGCATTTACCGGCGGCTGGCCAAGACGTCATGTGCCGGTCACGCGCCATCGGGTGGCCTGCGCCATCGTCGGTTCACTGATAAAGATGTTTTTTCTCGTTAAAGAACATCTGTTCGAGCGTCAAGCCCGAACACGATCACCATCGCGATAGCCACGTGGGCTCAATCGCCGTAGGGCACCCACACATTCTTCACCTCGACGGCCCGGCGCAGGAAGGCGTCGCCGGCAGCCTCATCGGACGCCCAGTCGAGGCCGCGGCCATTGCCGCTCCAGACGCGCTTGAGGTTGCCGATCGACTCGGCTTCCGCCTTGGCGCAGGTGTCGGCGTCGGCGAAGACCCACAGCCCGTCGACATCGTCGTGCTTGGCCAGCACGCCGGCAAGTTCGGCCGTGCGGCCAGTGACGATGTTGATGGCGCCGGCCGGAACGTCGGAATATTCGATGACCTGATAGAGATCGGTCGCCAGCAGCGGATAGCGCTCGGACGGCACTGCCACCACCGTGTTGCCCATCGCGAGTGCGGGTGCAACCAGCGAGATCAGACCCAGCAGCGGCGAGGTGTCAGGCGCGACGATGCCGACGACCCCGACCGGCTCATGCAGTGCCAACGTGACAGCGCGCGCTGGCGGCTGGTGCACGCGGCCCTCGAACTTGTCGGCAAGACCGGCATAAAGGAACAGTCGTTCGATCGACTGCTCGACCTCGTCGCGCGCCGCCTTGGCGGAGACGCCCGTGAGTTGCACGAGACGCGCCGAGAACTCGCCGGCGCGGCCGGAAAGGTTCTCGGCCAGATAATAGAGCACCTGGCACCTGTTATAGGCGGTCGCCTCCGGCCATGCCTTGCAGGCGCGGGCGGCGGAGACGGCATCGCGGATGTCCTTGCGGCTGCCGAGACCGACCTCGCCGGCAAGCTTGCCCTTGGCGGTGGCGACCGCCAGCGAGTAATTGCCGTCCGGGCGAACCTGCTTGCCGCCGATGAACAGCTTTGCCGTGCGGTCGATCGCGTCGCCGTCGGATTGCTCGACCGGTTGCGCCGAGATCGTCGCCGGCTTGATGACCGGGCCGAGCGGCAGTTTCGCCGCGAGATATTCGAACATGCCTTCGCGTCCGCCCTCGCGTCCGAAGCCGCTTTCGCGATAGCCGCCGAAGCCACAGGCGGCATCGAACATGTTGGTGCCGTTGACCCAGACGACGCCTGCCTTCAGCTGCGGCGCGACATGCAAAGCGAGGTTGACGTTTTCGCTCCACACCGAAGCCGCCAGCCCATAGCGCGTGTTGTTGGCAAGCTCGATCGCTTCCTCGGTGTTGCGGAAGGTCATGGTCGCCAGCACCGGGCCGAACACCTCCTCCTGCGCCAGGATGTTAGCCGGCGAAACACCTGTGGCGAGCGTCGGCAGATGATAGTAGCCGGTGGACGGCAGCGCCGCATCCGGCTGCCAGCAGACGGCGCCCTGTCTGGCGCCCTCGGCAACCAGACCCTTGACCCGGTCGAGCTGTGTCAAGTCGACCAGCGGGCCGATGTCGGTGTTCTTGTCGAGCGGGCTGCCGACGCGCAGCCGGCTCATCCGCGCCTTGACCTTGGCGATCAAGGCATCGGCAATGCCTTCCTGCACCAAGAGCCGCGATCCGGCGCAGCAGACCTGGCCCTGGTTGAACCAGATGCCGTCGACCAAGCCTTCGACCGCGCTGTCGAGATCGGCGTCCTCGAAGACGATGAAGGCCGACTTGCCGCCGAGCTCCAGCGACAGTTTCTTGCCCGAGCCGGCGGTTGCCTTGCGGATGATCTTGCCGACCTCGGAAGAGCCGGTGAAGGCGATCTTATGAATGCCGGGGTGGTTGACGATGGACGCGCCGGCCTCAGGCCCGCCCTGGACGATGTTGACGACGCCTTTCGGTACGCCGGCGCGCTCACAGATTTCGGCGAACAGGATTGATGTCAGCGGCGTGAACTCGGCCGGCTTCAGCACCACCGTGCAGCCGGCGGCGAGTGCGGGCGCGATCTTCCAGGCCAGCATCAGCAGCGGAAAATTCCACGGGATGATCTGGCCGACGACGCCGACACCCTCGTGGCCGGGAAAATCCCTGTCCAGCGCCTGTGCCCAGCCGGCATGGTGGATGAAATGACGGATCGCCAGCGGCACATCGATATCGCGGCTTTCGCGGATCGGCTTGCCATTGTCGATTGTCTCAAGCACCGCGAACAGGCGCTGATGGCGCTGCATGGCACGGCCGATGGCATAAAGCACTTTCGCCCTGGCATAGCCTGAACTGGCGCTCCACTTGGGCAGCGCCTTGGCGGCCGCCGCAACCGCCGCGTCGATGTCGGCGGCAGTGGCGTCCGAGACCTTGGCCAGCAGCTTGCCGGAAGACGGTTCGCTGGTGTCGAAAGTCTTGCCACCGGAAGCGGCTTTCCACTCGCCGCCGATGAACAGCGCCTTGCCGAAATCGCGTGCGGCAAGCCAGGCATCGGCCTCGTTGCGAGCTTCCGGCGCCGGGCCGTAATCCATGGCGTGATAGCGGTCGAGGATGTTCATGGATCGCTCCAGATAATTGTCTTGGAAGGCGTTCTTTCGCGCGAAAGAACTCCACGTTCAAAGCTTTAGCCCGATCCCTATGCCATTGCGTGGCGATGATTGGCCGAATAGTGACCGGTCAGATGGTGCTCGAGCTGGCGCTCGATGTCGGTCAGCAGGCTCGATGCGCCGAAACGGAACAGCTCGGGCTCCAGCCACGGCCGTCCGAGTTCTTCCTTCATCAGCACCAGCCAGTCGAGCGAAGCCTTAGCGGTGGAAATGCCGCCGGCAGGCTTGAAGCCGATGAGATAGCCGGTTTCCTCGAAATACGCCCTGATGGCGCGCACCATGGCGAGGCCGACGGGCAGCGTCGCATTGACGCTCTCCTTGCCGGTCGAGGTCTTGATGAAGTCGGCGCCTGCCATCATCGCCACCATCGAGGCCAGCATGACATTGCGCAGCGTGGCGAGGTCGCCGGTGCCGAGGATGACCTTCAGATGCGCGTCACCGCAGGCGGCGCGCATCGAGACGATCTCATTGTAGAGCTCCCGCCACTTGGCCCCGAACACCAGCCCGCGCGGAATGACGACGTCGATCTCGTCGGCGCCGTCGCGGACCGATGCCTCGATCTCCTGCAGGCGGGTCGACAGCGGTGCGAGGCCATGCGGAAAGGCGGTGGAGACGGCGGCGACATGGATGCCGGTGCCGCGCACGGCATCGACGGCGGTGGAGACGAAGGGGTGATAGACGCAGACGGCCGCCGGGCGGATCGGTTCCCCAGCAATGCCGAGACCCTCGACGATGTCGCGGCGGAACGGGTTGATCGCCTTGGCGCAGAGCCGGCGCACGCGCTCCTCGGTGTCGTTGGAATTCAGCGTCGTCAGATCCATGCAGGCGACGGCGCGCAGCAGCCAGGCCGCCTGGTTGTCGGCCTTGATCGAGCGCCGCTTGGTCAGGCTGGCGACTCGCCGCTCCAGCGCCGAGCGATTGACGCCGCGCACCGATTCCATGAAGCCGAGGTCGAGCTTCATGCCGGGATTGCGCGCGATGCGATGGTCCAGCGGAACGGCTGTGTTGGCGGCGGCACGCGCGGGCAGCGGCGTCACCTTGGTGCCGAGATCGGCTTCGCGGATTGTGCTGCTCATCTCCTGCCCTTTCATTCAGCGACGTGTGCTTATGTCTTGGTGCGTATCGTTTTCCCAAAACCGCTCGACACTTTTGGGCGACACGCACGAAGATAGCCCGTGAAGTCGCACTTCACGAGTCCTTCAGGCGGTCATAACCGAAAAAGGCGGCGAAAGCAGCCAATTTTTGACCACGTGGTCAAAACGCAGAATTGAAATGCTGAGTGCTGCTCAGCCGACGAAGGCGCGCTCGACCACGAAAGTCGCCGGATGGCTCAGCGAGCCTTCGACGAAGCCGAGGCTTTCGGCCAGCTCCTTGACGTCCTTCAGCATATGCATCGAGCCGCAGATCATGATGCGGTCGGTTTCCGGATTGAGCTTGTCGATGCCGAGATCGGTATAGAACTTGCCGGAGCCGATCAGCGCGGTGATGCGGCCCATGCGCTCCGATTCTTCGCGGGTCGTCGAGTTGTAGAGCGTGACGCGGCCGCCGGTCAGTTCGCCGATCAGCGGGTCGCTTTCCAGCGCCGCGACCAGTTCCTGGCCGTAGGTCAGTTCCGCATTGTCACGGCAGGTGTGGGTCAGGATGACCTGCTCGAACTTCTCGTAGGTGTCGGGGTCGCGCAGCAGGCTGGCGAAGGGCGCGATGCCGGTGCCGGTCGAGATCATGAACAGCCGCTTGGCCGGGGTCAGCGCGTCGACCACCAAAGTGCCGGTCGATTTCTGCCGCATGATGATCGTATCACCGACCTGGATCTTCTGCAGTTCCGAGGTCAGCGGGCCGTCCGGCACTTTGATCGAGAAGAATTCCAACTCTTCGTCCCAGGCCGGGCTTGCCACCGAATAGGCGCGGTACACCGGCTTCTCGGCATTGGGCAGGCCGATCATGACGAACTCGCCAGAGCGGAAGCGCAGCGACCGCGGACGGGTGATGCGGAACGAGAACAGCCGATCGGTGTAGTGCTTCACCGAGACGACGGTTTCGGCGTAGACGTTGGCCGGAATCGGGAATTGCAGCGGGCGGGCGCCGACGGTGTTGAGAGCGGATGTGGTGTTCATCAAATCCAACCTTCTGGCCCAACTGTGGATGCGGGCGCCAAACCTTCACCTGCGCGCCCGAACCATTCAGGTCCCGGCGTGCTGTTCGCACACTCCAAAGCGGCAAGCTCTTGTGTCCCGAATTTATTAGTATACAAACGATATTTGCGTCAAGATGCTCCCTTAAAACAGCTTTCCAAACTGACGCATATCCGTAGTCCGCGCATTTCGGGTTTCGACGATGGAAGAGAATTTTTCGGCGCAAGCACATGATTCCCTGGGAAATGTCGTTGCCGGTATCGATGTCGGCGGCACCTTCACCGACCTGCTCCTGATCGACGGACGCGACGGCGGCAGGGTGCACATCGCCAAGACCCCGACCACGGTCGACAACCAGGCCTTCGGCGTCGTTTCGGCAGTCGGCGCCACCGGATTTCCCATCGACGGCATCGACCTGATCGTGCATGGCACGACAACCACCACCAATGCGGTGCTCGAACGCCGGCTGGCGAAAACCGGCATGATCACCACGCGCGGCTTTCGCGACGTGATCGAGCTTGGCCGGCGGACACGGCCGCAGGCCTATGGCATGACCGGCAGCTTCGTGCCGATCATTCCGCGCAATCTGCGGCTCGAAGTGTCGGAGCGCGTCGAGGCGTCAGGCGCGATCCGCACGCCGCTCGACGAGGCGGAAATGCGCGAGGCGGTGAAGACGCTGATCGCGGCCGGCTGCGAATCCCTCGTCATCCATTTCCTGCATTCCTACGCCAACCCGGCGCATGAGCGGCGCGCCGCCGAAATCGCCGCCGAATTCTGGCCGAACGGCTACATCACGGCGGGTCACGCGCTTCTGTCGGAAGCGCGCGAATTCGAGCGCGGCGTCACCGCCTCGGTCAACGCCTCCGTACAGCCGATCCTCGAGCGCTATGTCGAGCGGCTGCGCAAGGAATTGGGCGCGAAAGGCTATGCCCGCGACTTCCTGATCATGAACGGCAATGGCGGCATGATCTCGGCCCGCTTCGTCACACGTGAGTCAGCCAAGACGGTGATGTCCGGTCCGGCCTCGGGCGTAATCGCCGCCGCCTATACCGGAAAGCGCGCCGGCTTCGAAAACCTCGTCACCTACGACATGGGCGGCACCTCCACCGACGTGGCGCTGATCCGCAACGCCGAGCCGGCTGTCTCGAACGAGATCGAGATCGAATATGCGATGCCTATCCACGTGCCGATGGTGGCGGTGCACACGGTCGGCGCCGGCGGCGGCTCGATCGCCCGTGTCGATGCGGCCGGCCTGATCCAGATCGGCCCGGAAAGTGCCGGTGCCAATCCTGGCCCGATCTGCTACGGGCGCGGCGGCCTGGAGCCGACCATCACCGACGCCAACCTGGTGCTCGGCCGGCTGGCGCCCAAGAAGCTGCTGGCGGTCGAAAATCCCGTCACGTCAGAGCGCGTCACCAGCATATTCAAGGACAAGATCGGCAAGGCGACCGGCCTGTCCGGCGTCGAGGCAGCGGGTGCGGTGCTGCGGCTGGGCAACATGAAGATGGCCGGCGCCATCCGCATGGTCTCGGTGTCGCGCGGCCACGATCCGCGCGATTTCGCGCTGTTCGCCTTTGGCGGTGCCGGCCCGCTGCACGCCACCGCACTGGCACGCGAGCTCGGCCTGCCCAAGGTACTGGTGCCGGCGCGGCCAGGCATCACCAACGCGCTCGGCTGCGTCGTCGCCGATCTGCGTCACGACTTCGTCAACACGATCAACCAGCCAGTGACTGTACTCGACGAAAACCACCTTCACGCGGTATTGGAACGGCACCGAAACGAAGGCGAGGAGCTGATCGGCAAGGAAGCGGTGAAGCCGGAGACGATCCGCGTCACGCACTCCGCCGATATGCAGTTCGTCGGCCAGACCCACATCATCAACGTGCCATTGCCGTCGTCGTCAGTGACGCGTGCAACGCTGCAGCAGCTTTTCGAAAAGGCTTATTTCGCCCGCTTCAAGGTCGAATTGCCGGAAATCCGCGCCAATCTCGTCAACCTCAACACCTCGGTCACCGGCGTGCGTCCGGCGATCGATCTGTCGCGGCTGATCGACCCGGCGGGGCGCGCCAAGACGCTCGACGAGGCGCGACGAGAAATCCGGCCGGTCTGGTATGGCGGCCAATGGCACGACACGCCGGTATACGCACGCGAAAAGCTGCCGCTCGACGCGGTCATCGAAGGGCCGGCGATCCTCGAACAGATGGACGCCACCACCGTGCTCGAACCCGACGACCGCGCACGCTGCGACGCCGACGGCAACATCATCATCGACATTGGCGAGGCCTGATATGGCAAAGCTCGACGCCATCACCCTTTCGGTCCTCCAGGCGGCGCTGCAGCAGGTCTGCGACGAGATGGACCTGACCTTTTCGCGCGCCGCCTTCTCGCCTGTCATCGCCGAGGCCAACGACCGTTCCGACGGCATCTATTCGGCCGTCGACGGTTCGCTGATCGCGCAAGGCAGCCAGGGCCTGCCGGTGTTCGTCGGCGTCATGCAGTATTCGACCAAAACGGTGATCGAGATGATCGCCGATGGCCGCTGCCTCCCGCCCAATCCGGGCGACATCTACATCGTCAACGACCCCTATCTTGGCGGCACCCATCTGATGGATGTGCGCTTCGCCATGCCGGTCTATCGCGACGGCAAAATCTTCTGCTGGCTGTCCAACACCGGCCACTGGCCCGACATTGGCGGCTCGGTGCCGGGCGGGTTTTCAGCCTCGGCGACGGCGGTCGAGCAGGAAGGCCTGAGGTTGCCGCCGGTGAAGCTGTTCAAGAAGGGCGTGCTCGATCCAGAGATCTACGCCATCATCTGTTCCAACATCCGTGTCGCCGACCAGCGCATCGGCGACATCAGGGCCCAGGCGGCTGCACTGCTGATCGGGCAGGATCGGCTCAACGGAATCCTGGATCGTTACGGAGACGAAACTGTCGTCGAGGCGATCGCCGAACTGCGCCGCCGCGCCGCCGAGCAGATGCGCGCCAACATAGCGGCAATCCCCGACGGCACCTACCGTTCCGAGGCCTTTGTCGATTCCGACGGGGTGGTCAACGAGCCGCTGACCATCGCGCTCGCCGTCGAGAAACAGGGCGACACGCTGACCTTCGATTTCGCCGGCTCGTCAAAGCCGTGCGCCGGACCGATGAACAGCGTGCTGGCGACGACCCTGTCCTCGGTCTATCTGGCCATGCGCCACATTTTCCCCGACGTGCCGATCAGCGCCGGCGCGTTTGAACCGCTGATCGTCAAGCGGCCGGAAGGCACTTTCCTCGACGCCAAATATCCGCGTCCGGTCTCCGGCTGTGCGGCCGAAGTCTCGCAGCGCATCGCCGAGGCGGTGTTCGCGGCCATGGTGCAGGCATTGCCGGAGAAGGTGACGGCGGCCCCCGCCGGATCCAGTGGCAACTTCGCGCTCGGCGGCAACGATCCGGCGCGCGGCCGCGACTACGTCATGTACCAGATCTCCGGCGGCGGCTATGGCGGCAATTCAAGCCATGACGGCCTGACCAATGGCTGCTCGACCATCGGCATTTCCAAATCGCCGCCGGTCGAGATCATGGAACAGGCTTTTCCTGTGCTCTACCGCCACTATGCCTTGCGCGAAGGCTCCGGTGGCGCCGGCAAGCATCGCGGCGGCTTCGGCCTCGCCTATGAGGTCGAGATACTGCGCGGCGATGCCCGCGCCTCCTTCGTCATGGATCACGGCCGTTTCGGCCCGCAAGGCGCGCTCGGCGGCAAGGATGGCGCGGTCAACACGGTGACGGTCTTCCGCGACGGAGAGGAACATGTGCCGCCGCACCTGTCCAAGGAGCAGGACATCGCGCTGAAGGCTGGAGATCGGGTCAGGGTCGGCACGCCTGGCGGCGGTGGCTATGGCGATCCGCGTGAGCGGAATGCCGATCTGGTGCTGCGCGATGTGGCGCTGGGGTACTACACGCCTGCGGAAGCCAGCGAAAAATTTGGCGTGGTCCTCTCGGGCGAGCTCGCGATTGACCGGAAAGCGACGGACAAGCAGCGCGCCGGCTGACGCACCGCCATTGCAACGGCTTGGTCCGTTCGCCGCGCCGCGATCGCCGCGAGGATGCCGGTATGGTCACCTACAGCGACCACGGTTATTCTCTCGGCAAGGTGCTGGCCACCGCGCATCTGCGGCTGCCGTTCACGGCCATTGGCACGGAGCTCAGCATCGACATCGAGGGCAGGCCGACCCGCGCAGTGGTGGCGCCGATACCGTTCTTCGATCCGGAGGGCGTTAGGTTGCGAGCCTAGCGCGGCTAGAGCGGGATGATTTTAGGTTCGGTCATAGCCGGCCTCGAGGAAGTAATTTCGGCATTCGTTTGAAGTGACAATTTCGAGG
>NZ_JAMYKW010000103.1:0-10958 GCF_040317555.1 Mesorhizobium sp. M1406
CAACGATCGATCCGGCCGCCGGTGACCGCTGGGTCGCGGCGGGCGACTGCCTGTTCTGTGCCGATCCACTGTCATCACGCGGGATCGTGCATGCACTCCGCTCAGGCATCCTGGCGGGCTACGCGGCATCGGACATGCTGGACGGGCGTGGCGATTTCGCCTGCGCCCGCTATGCAACAATCGCCACACGCGGCTTTGCCGACTACCTCCCGGCCCTGGCTGCCCACTATGCAGCCGTCGCGCGATGGGACACGCCTTTCTGGCAGCGGCGGCGCAGCCATGTCTTCCACGCGTCTAGCATCGTAGGAGGGAGGTCAGAGGTGGTCTCGGGACGGGGTGCTCGGCATTTATGAACCGACCGAGCGCCAGCGAGTGGTCGTCGGCGGGCTCCATGGCGGCATCAGGTCAGGGAACTCGACCTCCATGATCATCTCCGATTTAATTCAAATTTGTCTGTATATATTGACGATTGAACTACCTTCACCTCGTAGACGGCAATGCGGGCGGGTAGAGAGGGTTCTATGATATGACAAGCGATTTTTCCGCCGCCCGAGTGCATTTAGATCGAGCGTATGACTACCTTTGCGGGGATGACCCGATGAGTCAAAGGGGCCGCGAAGCCTTGGACCTGCTAATTGAGGCGGTTGCCGTTGAAGAGTTCAAGCAGCCACGCCAAAGCGCTGAGGTGCTAAGGTTTCCGATCGGGCGCCGCTGCTGAGGTAATCTCCACGGCCGCCATGTAGCCTCAGGTGAGGCGCTCACCGCAGGGACTCCGCCCCGTGAGGGCCGGCAACGAACGCATTGGCAAACGGAAAGCCCACTTGCTAGTCCCGCTCCCGACCGGCGTGGCAAGAAGGCCGGCGGGTTCCCAAGCGGAGACATTGATGCCGGACTATGACGTGCTTTGCATCGGCAATGCCAATGTCGACATCATTGCCCAGTGTTATGAGGCGTTTCTCGAGACCAACGGCATCATCAAGGGCGCGATGAACCTGATCGACATAAGGCGCGCCGAGCTGTTGTACAGCCGCATGGGCACGGCGATCGAAGCCTCGGGCGGCAGCGCCGGCAACACGGCCGCCGGCGTCGCCAGCTTCGGCGGGCGCGCTGCCTTCTTCGGCAAGGTGTCGAACGACGCGCTCGGCGAGATCTATGCCCACGACATCCACGCCCAGGGCGTCGCCTTCGACACCAAACCGCTCGAAGGCCAGCCGCCGACGGCGCGCTCGATGATCTTCGTCACGCCCGATGGCGAGCGCTCGATGAACACCTATCTCGGCGCCTGCATCGAACTCGGCCCGGAAGACGTCGAGCCCGACAAGGCGTCGGGCGCCAAGGTGACTTATTTCG
Organism: Mesorhizobium sp. M1406; assembly: GCF_040317555.1. Classification (NCBI taxonomy): domain Bacteria; kingdom Pseudomonadati; phylum Pseudomonadota; class Alphaproteobacteria; order Hyphomicrobiales; family Phyllobacteriaceae; genus Mesorhizobium; species Mesorhizobium sp. M1406. Next base: position 1,351 of record NZ_JAMYKW010000103.1, read on the forward strand.
AGGGCGTTCCGACAATATCTCAGAAGCGCAGATGGTGCCCCTCCGCGTTTACGTCGGGGATGACAATGACCTCCTCTATGATGCGAGGGGCATTAAGAAGATCGCCGAATTCAACAGTTCAATTGTCATTCGTTTGGCGCGTGAACGTTGCCCACCAACGTTCGCAATGCAGGCGTTGCAACCCGAACATATGATGAAGAGCGCCTGAGGTTTCTTCCAATACGGCAACAGGCAGATCAGGCGCATGTGTTGCGAGCTGCCGGGGTGATCTCGAAAAACGAGCAGTTCCTTCATCCGATCAATGTACGGCCAAAGCCCGCTCTGCCTGCGAAATTCGCAGCGGTTTTTGCCCAAGCCCTCGAAGACATTGCAGGCACGCAGGCAACGGCCATGGTTGCCCATGCGAAGCATCAATCATGGGACACCAAAGTGGGAACAGACGGCTATTTCCATAGCGTTGTAGTGCACCCCGATTGCACGGGCGAAGATTCATGGGGTCGCCAGCCCGCGGCGAACATCTGTGAAAGATTCGGAATCAAAGAGTGGTCGACCGATAGGTCCATGCATGTGAGGGTAGTGAATAATCTGCGTGCAAACAGCCCAGACCGTTTTCAAAAGGCGTACGAAAGGGCCGCCGAGATGATCTCACTGCAGCATGGACCTGAAAGGCCACAGAAGATCGTCTGAAGCTTGGTGAAACGGGAATGCCTCGTTAGGCGACGGCTATTGGAATCCGAGTAACCCTTAAGCATTTCTCGCTCGACTCCCGGACGCATTTCGACTGGCAGAACGACGGGCGGACGCCATCATCTCCATCCGCCAATTCTCGACAGCGGCAGTCTATTTCCGAGTGTCGCGATCAGACCCGTTGTGGAAGTTTGCTCGCCCTTGGTCGAACTCACCCCCCATGACCCAGGGGCTGTCCTTGGGAGGAGTGCTTTTTCGGATTGTCAAGATTTAGCCGTGACCGATCGAGCAGCGGTGTAGGTCGTGCTGCTGAGGGAAATCAGGCGTAGCCCGCTCCTGTGCCGAGCCCGTTCGATGGCTGCGTCAATGTTCGGATTTTAGGTGACACGCAAAACAAGGCTAGTCTTTTTATAAAAAACAAATATCGTCTGCATTTCTGTTCTTTGGGTTAGCAAGAGAAGCAGGCATGCAATCCTGGTCATAATATGCGCCGACTAATAAAGTTACAGGCGTATACTCCGCGGTATATTTGCTAGGAAGTCACTGTAAGATTTGGGTGGAGGGTCCAAAATGACAGTCGCCGACTCGCAACGGCTGCGCACCATAGCCAAGCAAATTGCCGACGCGAGTTCGCCGGAAGTGCTGGCCAATATCGGCGAAGTGCAGAGACAAGCGGAGCATTCCGGATGGGTGGCCGATGCCACCAAGGCGATGAACGCGCGCTATGGCCCCGGGCCGCGGGCCACGGCGCAGCCGGCCGAGGAGGGTGTGGAGGCGGCCCTCGGCGGGGCACCGCCCCCTCCAGGCGCACCACCGCCCGGCGGCGCGGATGGCGCACCTATACCGCCCCCGCCGCCAATCACCAATGACGAAACCATCGTATTCGCGGTGGGCACGCCGGTCTTCCTCGTCCAAAACAACGCCATCGACATCAACAGCGCCCGCGCCGAGGCGACGGCTTGGCGACAGATCCTGACGACTAACGCGCCGCTGCTCAATCGCAGCATGGCCTCGATCGGTCGCGTCGACGTGAGTAATTTCGACAACCCGTTTGTCGGAACGGCCTGGGTCATCGACGACGGGCTGGTGGTCACCACTCGGCATGTTGCCAACCTCTTTGCGGAAACTTGCGGGGCAGGCTTCACCTTCAAGCTCGGCTTCGACGCGCGCACGCCGATCGGTGCCGATATCGATTTCCTCCAGGAATTCGGGAACGCAGCCTCCGAGCCTGTGGGGGTCGAGCGAGTCGTCTGGGTGGCGCCGGAAAACCTACCCGACGTCGCCTTCCTAAAGCTCGCGCAGAACTCGTCATCCGTCGGGCGTATGAAGCTGCAGCTTGCCCCCGACACGCCGCGGGCAAAGCTGCCTGTGGCCGTGGTCGGATATCCGGCAAGCGGCGTCCGGTTCTCGGATCAGCAGCTCGTCAACAAGATTTTTGGCGGTGTCTACGACAAGAAGCGGGTGGCGGTGGGCAACCTCCTCGGCGTTGGCGGCGACAACATTACCCATTCTTGCGCGACTTTGGGCGGCAACTCCGGCTCACCGGTCATAGACATCGGTACCGGGCAGGTGGTGGCGCTGCATTATCGCGGCATTGAATTCATTGAGAACGACGCGGTGCCGATGGACCAGCTCAAGCGCTGCCTTGCTCGCGCACGCGGCCTACTGGAGCACACTGGAGGATTTATAAGGCCCGACAACAGCAGCGGGGGAGGCAATTCAGGCTCTGGACGGGGTGGTATCAGCTTCACGGTACCGCTCAGGATTACAGTCGAGATCGACGGCGCTGCGTCGCCGATGTTTGGTGCCGCCTCGTCGGTCGGCCCTACGCCAACTCCTACCGCCGGTCCGGCCTCGACCAACGCCGCACCGCCCGCGGGCAGCCCTCCTCCAGCCAGGGAAAAGACGCTCGCCGCCGTACGCACTGCACGCGCTCTTCTTGCAAATCGCGAAGACGTCGTTGCGGTCAAACCGGGGTATCGCTTCGAGAATGGTGAGATCACCGACGAGCGCGCTGTGGTTATCGCGGTCAAGCGCAAGGTCGACCTCAGCGCGCTCGAGTCGCGCGGGGTGATACCGCTTCCTTCCTACATCGATGGCGTACGCACAGACGTAACGGTCGCCTCGACGTCCGACCTTATGGGACTCAGCGTCGGCGACGAGGCACCGCCTAGCTGGCATACCAGCTACAAGCCGCGGCCCGATCTGCCTCTCACACGACGCAAGACGTCGACAAAGTTCACATTGCATACGGGACCCGACGCAAGCTGGCCGGTGCTAGGGCCGTTCCTTGCGGCAACGACGAAGTCGCTGGTGGTGGCGATGTACGATTTTGGAGCCGTCAACGTGGTAAACGGCGTTCTCGACGCGGTCAAGACCAAAGCGGAGACGATGTCTCTCGTGTTGCAGATGGGCGGCAAGGTACACGCGGGCGATTTCACCGATTACGAAGCCGTGGATAAGATTCGCGACCAAAAGGGCAGCAAATTCAACTTTGCTCCAGCGAGCGTGGGCAAGACTGGCATCTTCGATTCCGCCTACCATATCAAGGTCGCAGTACGCGACCGCTCGGCAATGTGGCTGTCAAGCGGCAACTGGCAGAGCTCCAACCAGCCCGAGGTGGCGCCGCTAACCAACCCGGGTGATGCGAACGCGCTCAGGCTATACAACCGTGAGTGGCACGTGGTGCTTGAAGACAAGGAGCTAAGCCAGCTCTACGAAGCGCACATCCTGCGCGACCTCGAGGAGGCCAAGGGAGCGCCAGAATCGGTGATGAACGAGCCGCTGGTGTGGGTGCCGGCTGACCTGACGTTCGACACGCTCGAAGCGGCGGCGAAGCCGCGTTACTTCCAGCCGATGACGGACACGCGTGAGATCGACGTGCAGCCGATCCTTACGCCCGACAACTACATCGACGTAGTGCTGCCGTTCGTCCGGTCAGCGAAACGCACGATCTTTTTTCAGAACCAGAGTTTCAACACCAAAACCGTGGGCGACAACTACTGCAAGCTGCTCGATGCCCTCTTGGCACAGCAGAAAGCAGGTCTCGACGTCCGCGTCATCTTCCGTTCTTTCGGTTCGGACGACCGAGAGACGATCAGCGATGCCAAGGACTACGGCTTCGACACAGGCAAAATCCGCAAGCAGAAGAACTGTCATACCAAAGGCATCATAGTGGACGGCGAAGCGGTGCTTATCGGAAGCCACAATTGGACCACAGCCGGAACCGGATTTAACCGCGATGCGAGCCTGATCTTCTACGACCGTGGCATTGCCAAATTCTACGAGGACATCTTCCTCTACGATTGGGATCGAATTGGACCAGCCAAGATCGACGAGTCGCTGCCAGCGCCGATCATCATGACCGCGGCCAACGACACAACGCCACATCCCGGCTACGTGGCAGTGCCGCTTTCAGTCATCCTAGGGCGTTGACCAGAGGGCTATTCGATCGGCGAAACATGGAACTGCCCCTCGCGGCTTGAGGCAGCCCGCAACGAATCCAACAATCCCGCGTGGGTAGTAGACACAGTTCACCGGGTTCTGATTTGGCGCATCTCCGCTTTCTTGAATGTTAAATCCTACCCTTTGCCAAAGGCATGATTCACCGGGAGAATCCTGGGCCGTTCATTGAGCGGGCTGCGGTTTCCGCTGATGTGAGTTGTGGGGCATATCCGTCACGTGCGATGTCATGGCTCAGGCTGTCGATGTCGTCCCTCTTGGCCTCAGATACGGAGCGTCGCACCGGGTCATCAGGAACGAGCAGGTCTACGATGCCGCGCTCGAACGGCTGTCCGACCTCATGTCGGCTGCTCCCGGCACCCCTGAGTTCGACGAGCAGCATGTTGGTCGATGGGTATGAGGCTGAGCATCATGTGATCGAAATGCCTACGCATGGCGATACGGCGACTTTCGGAAGGCCGTCGCGGTCAGCGCTGTATGCGTCAGTGTGGGAGAAAGGCCCGGTCCCCGACGTAAATCCATAGGCGGATGGTCGGTGCTTCATCTTCGCCAGGCGAAACAAACGCCGTCCGTGCGCAGTGTTCTTGAGGGCGGATTGCAAAGTAGTACGCATCCGCGCCGCAGCTAACTGCAGCGCAGACGCAGCGTGGCCTTGGCTCGTCTATGCTTTTGCTAGGATGGCCTCTTCCTTCTGTTGCATCGAAATTGTCGTGCTGTAATACGGCCAAATGTAAGGTCCACCCGCACCTTGATTCAGGTCTTGATTGATTGCCTCATACCCAGCGATAGCTGGCGGTGTGGACTGATTGGTTACAAGCAGTTGGAGGGCTGTGATGGGCTGATTGCCTGTTTCGCCGTTTTTCCAGACCATGTAAATGTATTTCCCGCCTGCCCCTTGTTTGAGGTCTTGGCCCGTCCATTGCCAACCAGAAGGCGGATTCGATTGCGCTTCGTTGTATGCAACGAAGTTGATCGATGTCACAGGATTGCTGTTTCCAAGAATATAGCCAATGTAGATGTACTTTCCGCCGACGCCTGTATTCGTGTCGGTTGGCAGGAAATCCCAAGGCGGCTGATATTTTGGTCCAGAACTGTCATCGATCTGATTTGTCAATTGCTGAATCGGCGTAGTCATTTTGGCGCTCCATTTTGTGCCAGAGTTTTCACTCTTCCGCCGGATCATCACTAGATCTTTGTTTTACGTGAGAGCGTAAGAGCGACCGTCGACCAGCAAGCCTCGCGCCAATCGAAACTATGATGCTGGGACAATGCGTTAACTCTGAGCGCGATCTGTCTCGTTTCGGACATTGTCGAAGTTCCGACAGCAAGCCTTTGCTGCCCGATCGATACGCGGTGCGTTCTAATCTCCTAGCGTCGCGAGGCGTGCATCCGGACGTATTGAGGTAAAGAAATGGCGCAGCCGGACACGACGGCCAATGCGCCGATGGGTCCCAAGGCGCCGAAGAGCACTGTGCTGACGCCGGCCGAGGAAGCCATCGTGGTGGCGTTCCGGCAGAAGACGCTGCTGCCGCTGGACGACGTACTCGGCTGCCTGAGAGACACCATCCCCAACCTCAGCGCAGCGCCCTGCAGCGATGCCTCCAGCGTCACGGCGTCTCCCGGCTGCCGGTCGAAGAGACCAAGGAGCAGCGCAAGCGATTCAAGACCTACGAGATCGGCTATGTCCACATCGACAACTGCGAGCTGCGCCACGCCGACGGCAAGCTCATCATGTTCCTGGCCATCGACCGCGTCTCGAAGTTCACCTATGTCGAGTCCACGACAGCGCCGGGATGATGGAAGGCTCAGCCTTCCTCAAAAACGTGGTGGAGGTCTTCCCCTACAAGATCCACATCGTGCTCACCGACAATGGCATGGCCTTCGCCGACCTGCCCAAGAACCGCGACGGCCCCAGCCGCCGCTTCTTGGGTCCGCACATCTTCGACCGCGTCTGCATCGCTAACGACATCGAGCAAGCGCTTTTTGGTCAGATTTGCGATATTCTCTTCTCGCGCATGGATGACCGCGTGGCGAAGAGCAGGATCGAGGTGAGAGTCCTGCCGCGAAGCCTCTATCGTCGTACCTCATTTGCGGCATCCGTGCGCGCCTTCTTCGGACCTCGTCGGTTCCAGCCGGAGACAAAGCGCGCGTATGCGCCCTCGGCCTGTTCCACCCAGCGCCTCTCCTCTTCCCGGCGGCTCTTGATGTTGTAGACATGCGCGGCCCCCTTTTGGCCGCGCACAGCCTTGCTCCCGGCCTTGAGTTCCACATCGCGCAGCTTCTTGGCATGCAGGGAGGGTCGAGCCCACGCGTTACTCTCGACCTTCGTCAGCAGATGCCAGATTACGATAGAGAGTTTGCGTGCGGTTGCGACGGCCGCGACATGCTGGCCGCGCCGGGCACGAACCCGCAGGAAGAAGGCCCGCAGCGGCCCCGGCGCACGCGCCGCCGCCCAAGCCGCTTCAACGAGCATGCCGCGGGCATGGCCGCGACCCTGCTTGGTGATCCGTCCATGGTATGCCGGACCTGGCCCGGATTGCCTGACACTCGGATTCAAGCCAAGATAGCTCACAAGCTTCTGCGGCTCCTCGAAGCGCGACACGTCGCCGATCGCGGCCTTCATCGCCAGCGCGACGGTCATGTCGATGCCAGGAATGGTCATCAGCCGCTTCACGCTTCATCTTCAAGAGTCGAGCGGGCAAGATCGCGCTCGATAACATGGAGGTCGTCGCCCAATCGGTCGAACTCGCGCAGATGCCGATCGATCGCGAGGCGCTCGTCTTCCGGCACGATCTGTTCGCTCAACCACGACCGGCCCTTGGCGCCGCACAGATCGGCATGCGGGCAGGACGGGATGAGGTGGCTATGAAGGATCGACTGGATGACATTCTTCAAGCGTGATCTTTGCCGGACGATCTGATTGCGCCGCGTCACCTGCCGGCGCAGTGCCTGCGTCGGTTCGTCCGGAATCCAGACTTCCGGCAGGAAGCCGCTGGCATAGAGCTGCGCCAGAACGCCGGCATCGATCGTGTCCGCATCCGGGAAAGTCGCGAGGGGCGGCCATGTAACGAGCTCGGGCTCTCAGCCCACGGTCTAAAGACGGCCTGCCCGCACTTTCGTGCTCCCGGTGCCCCACGTCCCGGATGGGCTCACCATAAGGCCGTTCCCAAAGAAGAACAGTAGGACGAAAAGGCACCACAGATCACAATACCGGATAATGGCCAGGCCGAGCGGATGAACCGCACCATCAAGGATGCCACGGTCAAGGTCTACCACTACGACGACCTGCAAAGCCTCAAGGCCCATGTCCTGGCCTTCGTCGCTGCCTACAATTTCGCTAAGCACCTCAAGGCTCTGCGATGGCGAACGCCCTACCAGGTCATCTGCGAGGCCTGGACGAAAGACCCGTCAATCTTCAAGATCAATCCGCACCATCTCATTCCGAGACCATACACCTAGCAACAATGTGGGTCTCTCATGAACATTTTTGTGCGTGTTGACGTTGCCCCTGCGGCCTGATCCCGATTGAAGTTCGTGGCCCACTCAGAGGGCGGCAGTACATGAAGCGCAGCCGCTTTTCTGAAGAGCAGATCGTGGGATACTGAACGAGCATGAGCCCGGCTGAGATCTACCCTCATCCACGTGCATGATCAGCTTACGATGGGCGGTCTCGGCTCGATGATGCCCGGTTAGCGGGCGCGTAGCTTCCGTATTGTATGCTTGCCTTCACCTGCGGGGTATACATAGGCCCTCTCTATCGAGAAAAGCATCAAAGGCGGCAGCGACAGCGCGAGTCAAAAAGCGATGCTCCCGCCGTACGCGGACAAAACCGTTTTCGAAAACCACTATCCCGTCCTTGGCCAGGATCGCCAAGCGCTCAGCTGAATCGAGAAGACGGATCGGATCAGATCCGTAGGCGGCACAGATTGCCGGCAAATCGGCCTCAAAATCGCACATTAATCGCTCGATAATTGCGGCTCTCGCGCGGTCGTCGTCGGTGAGGCGATGGCCCTTCGATGTCGCCAGTCGGCCATCTGCGATGTGCTGGATGTAGGAATCCCGTGTAACTTCGTTTTGAACGTACCCTTGGCCGATGCGGCCGATAGCCGACGCGCCGAAACCGATCAGGGTTCTGCAGGTGTCGGCCGAGTAGCCCAACGAGTTACGCCGCAGGCGACCGGTTTTCTGTGCCAGCGCGAGCTCGTCGTCAGGCAAGGCGAAATGGTCGAGCCCGATCTCTTGGTAGCCGGCGGCACTCAGCGTCACGGCGACAGCCGCATGCTGTTCAGCGCGGACAGGGCTGTCGGGAAGAAATTCCTCCTCGATGAGGCGCTGATTCTTTATTTGGGATGGTATATGTGAGTAGCCGAACACGGCAAGCCGGTCGGGGCGCATGGCGACCGCCGCCCTCGCTGTCTCGACGCAGGACTCCACCGTTTGACGCGGCAGGCCGTAGATGAGGTCGAAGTTGATCCGGTTTATTTCGTGCCGGCGCAGCATTTCCACGGCAGCCGACGTCTGGGCTTCGCTCTGGATCCGGTTGATCGCTTTTTGAACAATGGGATCGAAGCTCTGCACGCCGAGGCTCGCGCGGTTCACGCCGGCCGCTCCCAAGCCTTCCGCCATCTCGGGCGTGAGTGTTCGTGGATCGATCTCGATGGCGACCGTAGCTGTTTTCGAGATGGCGAAGCGGCATCGCAGGAACTCCATCAGAGCGAGGAACTCGGCTGGTCCGATGAGAGACGGCGTTCCGCCGCCGAAATGTATGTCGCTCACGGGCAACGTCTTCGGCACTCGCTCCGAAACCAGACGGATCTCGTCACGCAGCGCCGCCAGATAGTTGAGGATGGGCGCATCACGGCGGGTGATGGTGGTTGGGAAGCCGCAATACCAGCAGGCTGATCGGCAGAACGGAACGTGCAGATAGAGTGACACCGGATCGTTAGCCGGCAGGTTCCTGAGCCATTCCTCATAAGCCTCGGCGCCGACCGCCCCAGAGAACTCCGACACAGCCGGATAGATAGTGTACCAAGGCAGCCGGGCCTCTCGAAATTTCGTGGTCTGCAACGGTCACCATCCCATGCTTGATAACAATCAAACCTACCGCTGCGCTCGCCTGTGTCTTTGCGCTATGTCAGTCCGTTCCGCTATGGGCTCGAAACTGGATGTCTTAGGAATGGCGCCGTTCGCTCTTTGGCTGGACAGCGATGGTCTGAGCACTCGGTCACCGACTGACAATGGTGATCCCGCCGCGACCCTCACGCGCACCGGTTTGTTCCACCACCCCTTCCCTTCACCTGCGTCCCGGAGATTCTGCTAAGCGCAGCTGCCGCATCCCACGAGACAATAGGTCTTGGGACCACACTTTGCTCGCAAGCTAGAGCGGGATGAAATGAGACTGAATCGGCGGGGATTCCCTTCGGCGTGCAAATCTGATTCAACCTTCTTGCTGGGCAAGG
>NZ_JAMYKW010000104.1:0-10954 GCF_040317555.1 Mesorhizobium sp. M1406
TCTGGTCAGGCAGTTAGGCACTCAAAGCCGAAGATTACCATACTGCATTGCCAACCGCGCCTTCCCGCGAAGCGGGTTCGTGCATTAGGCCCAAAGCCGCCATTCGAGTTTGCACTGCCCAGGTCGCTTGCCGTCGAGTTCGTTCGCTTAGTCAAAGCGACCGAGATCTAATCCCGAAGAGTCAGCCGGCTGGGATTACCGGCGCGACCGGATCGTGCGGTCCGGGAACATGGCCGGCAGGAACCACTGCCGCCGCGCCGAGGACGTGCTTCTCCTGATCGTCAAAGAAAATATGACCACCGAGTGCCTTTAGGATGGGTGCTTTCTCACGGCTGCCGGCGAAGTGCGCCTCATCAGCCGGCGTCCCCCATGCCCTCAGCGTGCGAATGACGCGCTCGGGGGCAGGGGCGTTCCGAGCTGTAACAAGCGCGATGCGGACCTTGCTAACGTTTCCCTCATTGAGGAAAACACAGCGCAATGCGGATAGCTTATGAAGAAAATTGCCAAACGGGCCGCGCGCCATTGGATTGCTCGCGTTCGCGGTCTCATGAGCCAGAAAGGCCTTCAGGTGCAGCCGCTGCTCCACCGTCCACCGCTCCTTTTACGTCCGTATCCGCGTTTGAGAAAAACAGGTCGATGCCCCACGCCGGGACAAATGGCGCAAGCGACCGCCCGCTAGTAAAACTACCCGTCTCGACGACAAGCTCATAGTGATCGATCGACTTGAAAGCTCGGAGAGAGAGGTCGGGCGAGTTCTGCGACAAGAGGATCACTTCAACATACGGTGGAACGTCAGGATCGTTCAGCGCGAGTAACCGCTCGACGACCTCAAAGCCGGCACCCCTGCTGAGGATCGCGTCCTCGCGTTGAAGCTGCATAGCCGCATACGCCTTGACTACTTCTCGAATACGCTATGCTCTTCTTCCAGGTCAAAAAGAGCGCGCGTAGAGATTCCGATGCGCAGAGGGCTGGCCCTTAGCGCGGCCCCTGGATCCCCACACCCCTTGTCGTCCTCGGTTAAGGCAAACAGAAACTGCTGTCTTGCGTGGGCCAATACCGAGACCTCCTTCGTCGTCAGCTTCCGAGCGAGGAGACGGTGAACTGGTGGGCTCCGTTTGTCGGGCGACAATGCCTGGACAGCCAATTGAAGTGGAGCACGATCATGCCCTTCAAAGCACGTGGACGGATGGGCAGGTGCCTGGTGGACGGGGTTCTCTTCCTGTCCACCTTGCGATCCCTATCAGATTTTCCGACTGGCCAGCAGCTTTGTGAGCCAGTCCGGATCCATTTCCGGTACGGATGACAAGAGCCGTTCGGTGTAAGCCGGATGCGGCGGCGTAAGAACTTCACTCTTCAAACCCTGCTCAACGACTTTCCCCTGGTGCATGACGACAATTTCGTCGGCTATCGCCCGTACGGTGGCAATGTCGTGAGTGATGAAGAGGTAGCTCATGCCGAAGTCACTTTGCAGGCGCATGAGGAGCTTTAGGATTTCCTCCTGCACGATCTGGTCGAGCGCGGACGTAATCTCGTCGCAGATGATGAGATCCGGATCGGCCGCAAGCGCCCGGGCAATGCAAACGCGCTGTTTTTGGCCCCCCGACAATTCGGCCGGCAGTCGGTCCAAGTAAGCTTCGCTCATCTCGACCATATGCATGAGTTCGCCGATCCGGCGATCCCGCTGCGCGCCACTAAGGCCGAGGTAGAATTCAAGCGGTCGCGCTATGATGTCTTCGACCGTCTGGCGCGGATTTAGCGCGTTGTCGGGCGTTTGATAAATCATCTGTATGCGGCGCAGGACCTCCTTCGGGCGCATCTTCAAGCTCTTCGAAAGGGGCTGGCCGGCAAAAGAGATCGACCCCGAAAGCGATGGCAGAAGGCCGGTGACGACCCGAGCGAGGGTCGACTTCCCGGAGCCGGACTCGCCGACCACAGCCACCGTCCTTTCGCGTGGAACTTTGATGGAGACATCCTGGAGCACTTTGACGGTTCGGGCATAGCCCGCGGTAACGTGGTCTATCGTCAGCAGATGCTCGTCGGCCGGAACTTCGGGCTTCGCGAGCTTGCGCACAGCCCAGAGCGTTTTGGTGTATTCCTGGACAGGTGAAGCGAGCATCTGGCGTGTTTCAGCCTCCTCCACAGTGAGCCCGTGGCGCAGAACCATAATGCGGTCCGCCATTTGCGCCACCACCGCCAGGTCATGCGTCACGTAGATTGCGGCCGTATTGAATTCCTCCACGATGTTGCGAATGGAGGCAAGAACTTCGACCTGCGTCGTCACATCGAGCGCGGTCGTTGGCTCGTCGAACACTATGAGATCCGGACGACAAGCCATAGCCATTGCGGTCATTGCTCTTTGCAACTGCCCGCCGGAGACCTGATGAGGATAGCGAAAGCCTATGGTCTCCGGGTCTGGGAGCTGAAGACGTCGATAAAGATCGACGGCGCTCCGGTTTGCCTCTTCCCGGCTGGCAATTCCATGCGCCACCGCAGTTTCGACGGTTTGTTCCAACAGCCGGTGGGCCGGATTGAAAGAGGCCGCCGCGCTTTGCGCGACATAGGCAATGCGGGAACCCCTGAGGCGACGGCGCCCTGTTTCACTGACTGCCAGAAGATCAATCCCGTCGAACAGGATCGAGCCTTGTGTGATCCGGCAGCCCGGCTTGGCATAACCCATTGCGGCAAGGCCAATGGTGGACTTGCCGGCGCCTGACTCGCCGATCAGGCCAAGAACCTCCCCCCGCTTCAGCGTCAGATCGATCCCGCGCACAATGGGATGCCACCGCTCGTCCGAGAATCCCTCCACATGCAGATTGCGGATCTGCAGTAGATCCTTTCCTTTTTCGCGCGAGCCTGGACCGCTACTTTTCATCCCGCAATCCGCTTGTTGCGTGCAGGAACCAGTCCACAACGAAATTGACGGACACCGTAAGGAGAGCGATCGCGCCGGCCGGAAGGAGCGGCGTGACATCTCCGTACGTGATCAGGGTTGCATTCTCGCGCACCATTGAACCCCAATCGGCGGTCGGCGGCTGAATACCGACGCCGAGAAAGGACAGCGCCGCGATGGTGAGGAATACGAAGCAAAATCGCAAGCCGAACTCTGCGACCAGCGGCGGCATTACATTGGGAAGGATTTCCTTGGCGATGATCCACCTCGCGCCTTCGCCGCGCAATCGCGCCACCTCCACATATTCCATCACGGCCACGTTAAGCCCGACGGCGCGAGAAAGCCGAAAGACACGGGTGGAATCAAGAAGGGCAATGATTACGATCAGGCTGGTGATCGACGAGCCGAAGATAGACAGCAGCACCAGCGCGAAGATCAGACTTGGGATCGACATCAACACGTCCACCGCACGCGACAATATCTGGTCGAGCCATCCCCTGTGCAACGCGGCAAGAAGACCGAGCGAGACGCCAACGGCGAAGGACAGCAACGTGGTCGCGACTGCAATAGCGATGGTGTTGCGCGCACCGTAGATCAAACGGGTGAGCATGTCGCGGCCGAGCTGATCGGTTCCCAATTTGAACTCCTGGCTCCACGGCGCGAAGGCTTCGCTGAAGACCTGAGTCTCGCCGTATGGCGCTATCCAGTGCGCGAGGACCGCAACAAAAACGTAACCGAGGATCACGACGATACCGAACCATGCGCTGAAGGGTGCCCTCTTCAGCGCCGTTTTCGCTCGGGTGGCACGCGAACGTCTCAGCCTTTGAATCGCCGCGATAGGTTCGAAGCTGGTCATCGTGGATGCAAGAGCCTGGGGTTGGTGGCGATGGAAATGATGTCAGCTATCAGGTTGAGCAGGATATAGGTCGCGGCGAAAATCAAGGCGCAGGCCTGGACGACCGGAACATCCCTGGATTTCACCGCATCAACCATCAACTGACCGATGCCGGGATAGACGAACACGACCTCGACCACGACCACTCCGACGATGAGATACGCCAGATTGAACGCCACGACGGTGACGATGGGAGCCCAGGCATTGGGCAAGGCATGCCTCAGCACGATCACCATCGGGGACATTCCCTTGAGGCGCGCCATATCGATGTAGGGGCTTGCCATCATGTTGATGATGGCCGCTCGGGTCATGCGCATCATGTGGGCCACGATCACGAGCGTAAGGGTGATTGCCGGCAGGGCCACTTTCCAGACGTGGTCCCAAAACGGCGTCTGGTCGTTCACATTCGACAATGTCGGAAATTTGGGAACTGCATTGAGTGCCCAGCTCAGTGAGACTGCGAGCCAATGCGGCAGCGATTGAGCGAAATCGGATCCGATGAACGTGTCGCGCGAGATGACCAGGTAGGCCAGCATATAGGCGACGAAAAACTCCGGGAACGAGATGGTTGTCAGCGTCACAGCATTCACCAGCCGGTCGAACCAGCCGTTGCGGTGCAGCGCGGCGAGAATGCCAAGCCCCAGGGCCAGCGGGACTGCGATCAGCGCGGTCACCGCTGCAAGGAACATCGTATTGTATAGCCGTGGCGCGATGATCTCGGCCACGGTACGCCGGTATCCGGTGCGGCTCGCAAACGAGGAGCCGAAGTCACCGTGGAGCATCTGCGCGACCCAGACAAAATAGCGCTCGACAGGTGGACGATCGATGCCGATTTCTCGCTGGAACGCGGCGACCGTTTCGGATGTCGCCGATTGCCCGAGCGTGGCCTTGGCGAAGTCGCCGGGGAGCATCGCGATCGCAGAGAAGATAATGATGGACACGATGAACAAAGTGATCAGGCCGAGCCCAAGCCGCTGCAGAACCGTTCTTGCGACAGGGTTCATGGGCGTGCGTTTCCTTTTTGGGCGGCAGCCCTTGCAACAGCCAGGGAAGCCAACCGGAGCCTCACAGTCAACGCGGCTCCGGCCCGCCATCTCATGCTGTGGCGATCCACCAGCGTTCGGCCATTTTCAGTCCATCGTTCTCCCAATTGGGCGCCACTTCGCCGTGTGCGAGCTTTTTGGATTGAGCGCTGACGAAATTGTTGAAGACCAGCACGATGCTGCCGCCATCATCGTGGGTTAACTGCTGCATCTCCGCATACATCGCCGCTCGCTTCACCTCGTCCGTCTCGGCCCGCGCCTGGACAAGCAATTCGTTGAAGTGGGGATTTTTCCAGAACGACTCATTCCAGCTGGAGTCCGCGGCGAAGGCTTGGGTGAACATCCAGTCGGCCGTCGCTCGACCGCTCCAATAGGAAGCGCACCAGGGTTTCTTGAGCCAGACATTGTCCCAGTAGGCGTCCTCGGCCTCACGCACGACATTGACGTCGATGCCACATTGGGCTGCCGTCTCGCGAATGAGCGAAGCCGCGTCCACCGCGCCAGCAAAAGCGGCATCGGCGACCGAGAGATCCACTTTCAGGTTCTCCATTCCGGCCTTTTTCAGGTAGTGCTTGGCTTTTTCCGGATCAAAGCTGTGCTGCGGTTGCGGATCCTTGGCGAACTTGATCGCTGGCGCGATCGGGTTGTCGTTGGCCACGGTGGCGTGGCCGAGAAAGATCTTGTCGACGATCTCCTGACGATTGATCGCCCATTTCAATGCCATTCGCACGTCCGGATTATCAAACGGCGCCATCGTGACATTCATCGGCAAGGTATAGTGACCGTAGCCAGTGACTTCGACGATTTCCACCTTGGGATTGCGTTTCAGCATGCCGAGGGTCTTCAAATCGGCGCGGCCGATATAGTCCACCTCCCCCGTAGACAGCGCCGCCATGCGAGCGGCAAGATCTGTAATGGCGATGAACTCCACCTCGTCGAGGTATGGCTTGCCGTTCTTGAAGTAGTTCGGATTGCGCTTGAGTTTGGCCGAAACGCCGGGCTGGAAGTTCTCGAGTACGAAAGCGCCCGTGCGAACGCCTGAGGCCCAATCCGCCTTGCCGTCCTTGGCTGGCATGATGACCAGATGGTAGTCACTCATAATGTAAGGGAAATCGGCGTTGCCGCTCTTGAGCGTGAAGACCACCGTTTCCGGGCCGTCCGCCTTGATCTCGGCGACGGACTCCAACAGCGACTTCGCCGCCGATTTGGTGTCCTTGCCCATGTGATATTGCAATGAGGTCACGACGTCATCCGCCGTCACAGTCTTGCCGTTGTGGAAGGTTGCGGCTTTGCGCAGCTTGAAGGCCCAGGTTTTGGCCCCATCCGAAGATTCGAAGCTTTCGGCGAGATCCGGTTGGACATTGCCTTTGGCGTCGACCTCAGTGAGGCTGTTGGACAGCGAGCCGGAAAATGCGGTTTGTGTGAACGTATCGGGGTAGCCGGCCGGATCGATCGAATCCGTGGTCGCGCCGTGAGCCATGCCGAGCTTGGCGAAGCCGCCCTGCATCGGTGCGGCCCGCGCCGTGCTCACGAACAGCTTGTCGGCGGCGGCGACGGTCAGGCCCGCGGCCAGCCCAAGATGAATGAAGTCGCGGCGGGAAACATTGCCGCCACCGATCAGGCTTCGAGCGATACCAAGCTTGTATTCAGATTCTGACATTTGACTCTCCCATTGCGGAGTTCTCCGCGTTATTTCTCGTCAAAGCACCTGCGAACAAATCTGCTGGTTTGACTGCGGCCACCTTTCCTTCGAATTTTTCCAATCCCAATCGGTTTTGCGCCAATCAGGCCGTCACATAGATGCCGCCGGCCTCGACGGTGACTGGAAATGTGCGAGCCCGAACGGTCGGATCGACCAAGGCCTCACCCGACTTGATGTCGAATTCCCAGCCGTGCCAGGCGCATCGGACGATCTCGTTTTCGCGATGATAGATGAATTGCGCCTGTTCGACGGGCGCGGTCGTTCCACACTGCGGTCCCTCGCAAAGTGGAGCGCCGCGGTGCGGACAAACATTCAGCAGCGCGTGGAACGACTCTCCAATGCGGAAAACGCCAATCGAAAGGCTGCGGATCTTGGCGATAAAGGGAGACCCGGGTTCGATTTCGTCGACGCGGCAGATGTAGGTCTTTTCGGGCATCACATCGTTCCTCAGGCGGCATTCGCCGCTTGCGCGCGCGGGATGCGTTTGTAGACCTCCAGCGCATTCAGTCCCATGATCTTGCTCTTCCAGGCAGGAGGGATCTGCAGCGTGTTTGCATCGTCGTAATCCCAGTGGGGATAGTCCGACGCAAACATCAGCGTGTTTTCGCCGTCCATCGCCTCAAGCGTGGACCACAGATGCTGGATGTTTGCGGGCTGTTCCAGCGGCTGCGTGGAAAAGCGGATGTTGCGTCGGCAATATTCCGATGGCAGCATCTTCAGCCATGGCGTCTCCTTGCGCAGCGCTTTGTAGTCGGCGTCCAGGCGCCAGAGTACCGATGGGACCCAAGCGACGCCGCACTCGATAATCACGAAATAGAGGTCCGGCCATTTCTCGAAGACGCCATGCGCGATCATGCTTGCCACGTGCGACATTGCCGACATGTGGAGGATAGCGTGGGTCTCCCAGAAGAATGTCGTTGGGGCAGGAGCGATGGCAGTTGAATTCACTCCGCCATGGCCGCCCAGATGTATGGCGAAGGGCAACCCTACTTCAGCGCAGGCTTCGTAAATCGGGTGGTAGAACGGGTCGCCATACGGCTTGACGGATCCTTGGGACGCGAGCACCTGGACCATGCGCGGGTGATTGCCAAGGCGACGTATCTCGGCGGCGGCGAGCTTTGGATCTTGTGGCGCGATGATGATCGAGCCCATGAAACGGTCGTCCTTCGGCAGCCACTGATCGATCTGGTAGTCATTGTAGGCGCTGACCAAGGCGCTGGCATAATAGGGGTTGGCAAGGGTTGACGCCTCGATCGGCTCATCACCCGTCAGGATCGCCACGTCGATCTTGTACTTGTCGAGGTGCTTCTCTTTCATGATGAGATAGTTATCGGCCTCGGTTTTCGGACGGACGTCCTTGCGGGAGAAATCCTGCGGATGAAACCAGGGACGATGGCCGTGCGGGAAGGCCCCAACGGGACCTGTCTTCTCGCCTTCGACGAACATGTCCTTCCAGAGGCCGGAAAGGTAGGGCTGCAATACCGTGGCGCTTGACCAGTAATTATGACAATCGCAGTCGATTATAAACACTTTGTTCGGCTCCATAGCCTCGTCCCGGCGATGCTGCCGGGTCGCTGACTGGTGCAGCTTCCGCCTTGGGTTTCGTTTGATCAAGCTTATGAAACGTGCGAATATGATCGCGTTTTTCGATCGGGGGTTCAATGCAGCTTGATTACATCGAAACCTTTCTCGACATCGTCGAGTCAAGAAATTTCAATCGGACCGCGGATCGGTTGGGCTTGACCCAATCGACGATCAGCACTCGCATCAAGAACCTGGAGAGCGCAATTGGGTCCGAACTGTTCCAGCGTGGACGCGCCGGGGCAGAGCCGACTGCCGCAGGACGCCGGTTCGAAGCTTACGCCAGGTCTCTGCTGTCGACCTGGTCGCAAGCTCGCCACGACGTGCGCGCGTTCAACCGTTTCGAAGGCACCTTGCGCGTTGCCGCCCAAGTGGGCATGACCCGCTCAGTCCTACCCGGGTGGGTCGAGACACTGTGCCAGGTACTTCCGAAGTCCTCGATTCATATCGAGTCGGATTACTCGAACCAGATGGTCAGCGACTTGAGCATGGGAAACCTGGATATCGCGGTGCTTTATGCCCCTCGCTACTTGCCCGAGATCGCCTACGAGCACCTGATGGTCGAGGAATATGTAATGGTTTCGACTGCGGCCAGAACGCTGTCGGATGTTGATCCTGACACCTACATCCGCCCAGGCTACACCGTTCTGCTGGAGAAAACGCACGCGGAGCTGCTGGCTCAATTGGCGATCTGTCGACTTTCGACCGGATCGGAAACGCTGGCGGAGATCATGCTCCGGCGAACGGGCGGCACTTGCTACATGCGTAGCGATGATGCGCGTCGGTTCACCGCCGAGCTTCCATCGTTCCTCGTCGAAGGAGCGCCGACGCTGCACCAGCCAGTTCACACGGCGATACTGGCACGTCGCAAACACGAACCGATCATTCGCAAAGGCATCCGAGCTCTCCATCTCGCCGTTATGTCGCTGGAAGTTTAATCGAAATTAGCGATCATAACGTTGGGTTAATACTGCTGTTTTATGGGCTAAGAACTGGCATGTTCGCTCGATCGCAAAGCCGAGCCGAACAATGAACGCATACGCTTCCGTCCAAGCCTCCGATATCGTGCCCACCTTGCGTCAGCGCCAATGGGCACAAAAGACGCGAGATGTTGTGCTCTGCCGTCGCGTAATCGACGAGACGCACGATGTGAAAACATTCGTTCTCACGTCTGCCGCGGATCGGCTGTTCTGCTTCAGCGCCGGCCAGTATGTCCTCGTGCATCTCAGGATTAACGGTGCCGCGATCACGCGCTCCTACTCTGTATCATCACCGCCGACACGACCGCTTGATCTTCAGATCACGGTGAAACGAACGCCGGGCGGGCTTGCTTCCAACTGGCTCCATGACAATGTGAGGCCAGGCAGCGAGATCGAGATCGAAGGGCCGCTCGGTTCGTTTAATCTTGATGAGTTGCCGGCTCAGAAACCCGTTTTCCTTTCGGGCGGTAGCGGCGTGACTCCGGTCATGTCCATGCTGCGTGCACTTACCGATCGCGCGGATGACAGGGAGATCCGCTTCATTCACAGTGCGAGAACGCCAGGCGACATCGTCTTCCGATCGGAACTGGAAGCACTTGCTGCTCGCTTTCCCAACGTTCAAGTGACTTTGGTTTGCAGTCAGGGAGGTCCCACTTGGACGGGTTCAACTGGCCGAATTGGTGGTCGGATGCTGCTGAGCCTGGTTCCCGATCTCCACAAGCGCACCGTTTTTGCCTGTGGGCCCGAAGGGTACATGAAGACGGCACGCACCTGCCTTGACGCAATTGGCTTCCCGCCGGCCCAGTACCACGAGGAGAGTTTCGGAGGCAGCAACGGTTCGCGTTCGGAAATGGGTTCAGCGGTTCCGTCGTCGGTCCGTTTCGCCCGCTCGGGCGTGGAGTATCAATGCACGCCCGGAGAGACCTTGCTGGAGGCGGCACGGAATTGTGGCATCTACATCCCGACCGCTTGCCAGCAGGGCGTTTGCGGAACGTGCCGAATAGCCAAACTATCCGGCGAAGTTGTGATGGACGACCTAGGCGGACTGAACGCTGAAGAGAAGTCGGCCGGCTATGTCCTGGCATGTTGCAGCCGCCCACAAGGAACGGTTTTGCTCGACGTTTAGGCGTTGTTGACCGTTGAAGATGTGGCCGTGCGCACGCATTTGCGTCCGGGTCTGGCCTCAAAATGAGGCCGCCGCCGCCTTTCAGCCACGCGGTATTGTTGGCGCGGCAAATGGGCGACTTCGTAATTGCAGCCACCAGAACAACCTGTTGAAGACGATGAAGGACACATCACCGGCAAGGATGCGCCGTTCATCAGCGGAACGGCACAGGTCCGGCGCAGTCAATGCTGACGGAACATTAGTGGTCTCGAATAGTTGAATTAATGCTTCGGATGCCGCAGCTTGGCTCCGGCGTAAGGCTGGTGGGCAAACATCGGCAGGCCCGCGCCATCACCCCCTCTCCTCCGTGGCGCGGGCTCTCTACGGCAAGGCTAATACACCAATTCTCGCTGCCGCCTCTTACGTGTCGGAGCCCGGTATTTCTCGACCAGCCGCACCTTGTCGATGTTGATCATCGATGCGCGTGGCCACGCCGGTCAGCTCGATCTCCTGCCCGCGCTTCACCTTTGAATGATCGATGATCGAATGCGGAAAATTATAGGGGGGAATCGAGATGCTTACGAAGTCCTCATCGACCCGCCGTCGCACCGTGGCGGTCAGATCCCCAATGCCAATTCTCTGCGCCAAAGGGAATGGGTCTGGAGCGGTCCCGGGCTTCATCAAGGGATTGCTAATATTCGGCTGGAGGCGCAAAGTTTCTTGACACATGAGGCTCTTTTTGATCGCGCTCGCCGTCG
>NZ_JAMYKW010000105.1:0-10915 GCF_040317555.1 Mesorhizobium sp. M1406
CCTCAGACGCTTCAACGCCATCACAGACGGCTTCGTTCTCGCCTCGCAAAATCAACCCGAAGCAAATGTGTGCGCACGCTAGCCCACAGGGGGAGAAGGAAGAGCGCCCCTTTAATGCCCCTCAAACCCGATCAGCGTCCGCACCGGCACGCCGAGCGCTTCGAGCTTGGCGCGGCCGCCGAGGTCCGGCAGGTCGATGACGAAGCAGGCGGCGAGGATATCCGCGCCGATCTGGCGCAGCAGCTTGACCGCGGCTTCCGCTGTGCCGCCGGTGGCGATGAGATCATCGACCAGGATCACCTTCTCGCCGGGCGAAACGCCGTCCTTGTGCATCTCCATCTCGTCCAGCCCGTATTCCAGGCTGTAGGCGACGCGCACCGTCTCGAAGGGCAGCTTGCCCTTCTTGCGGATCGGTACGAAACCCGCCGAGAGCTGATGTGCGACGGCGCCGCCGAGGATGAAGCCGCGCGCCTCGATGCCGGCGATCTTGTCGACCTTCTGGCCGGCATAAGGATGCACCAGCTCGTCGATGGCGCGGCGGAAGGCGCGCGCATTGCTGAGCAGCGTGGTGATGTCGCGAAACAGGATGCCGGGCTTGGGATAGTCCGGAATGGTGCGGATCGCGGCAAGCAGCGTGTCTTCTAGTGAGGATTTCATGGTTCGAGATTACCTGAAACGGAGGTTGTTGCGCGACAATTGTTCGATCGAACTGCAGCCCATCAGCTTCATGTCGCGTTCGATCTCGACCCGCATCTGTTCAAGCGCCCGTTCGACGCCGGGCTGGCCGGCCGCTGCCAGCGGGAACAGATAATAGCGGCCGACGCCGACCGCCTTGGCGCCGAGCGACAGCGCCTTCAGCACATGCGTGCCGCGCCGCACGCCGCCATCCATGATGACGTCGATCCTGTCACCGACCGCATCGACGATCTCGGCAAGCTGGTCGAACGCCGCCCGCGAGCCATCCAGCTGCCGGCCGCCATGGTTCGACAGCACAATACCGCTGCAGCCGATATCGACGGCACGCCTGGCATCCTCCACCGACATGACGCCCTTGAGGCAGAACGGACCCGACCACAGCTTGACCATCTCGGCGACGTCGTCCCATGTCATCGACGGGTCGAGCATCTCGGTGAAGTAGCGGCTGATCGACATCGTGCCGCCTCCCATATCGATATGCTCGTCGAGCTGCGGCAGCTTGAACCCCTCATGGGTGAAATAGTTGATCGCCCAGGCCGGCTTGAGCGCGAACTGCAGCATGCCGGCCAGGTTGAGCTTGAAGGGAATGGCAAAGCCGGTACGCTTGTCGCGCTCGCGGTTTCCCCCGGTGATGCTGTCAACGGTCAGCATCATCACCTCGACGCCAACCGCCTTTGCCCGCTGCATCATCGCCCGATTGAGGCCGCGATCCCTGTGGAAATAGAACTGATAGACGGGCTGCTGCTGATCCGGCGCGCCTCTTCGAGGCTGACGGTGCCAAGCGAGGAGACGCCGAACATCGTGCCATATTTGGCGGCGACCTTGGCGACCGCGCGCTCGCCCTGATGGTGGAACAGCCGCTGCAAGGCGGTCGGCGAGCAATAGAACGGCATCGCCAGCTTCTGGCCCATGACCGTCACCGACATATCGATCTCGCTCACCCCGCGCAGGACGTTGGGAACCAGGTCGCAGGTGTCGAAGCTTTCGGTGTTGCGGCGATAGGTGACCTCATCATCTGCCGCGCCGTCGATGTAGTTGAAGATCGGCCCCGGCAGCCGCTGCTGCGCCATGCGGCGGAAATCGGAAAAGTTGTGACAGTCGCTGAGCCGCATCATCGAAATCCAAACATCGTGCCGTCGACAGTTCTTTCGTCAAGGATGCTGTGTGGCATACCACGGGGCGCCGTGCCAACGGACCTGTTCGACAGACCGCACCTGACCACCAGGTCGCCGGCTCCGTTCAGCAAAAAGGGCGCCCCTCGGCGCCCTTTTGCGATCGTTTGGCTTTGTGGCTTAATGTGCCACGCCTTCCCACACCTTGCGCTTGGTGAGATAGACCAGCGCACCGAACAGCAACAGGAACACCAGCACGCGGAAACCGGTCTTCTTGCGATCTTCCATGTGCGGCTCGGCGGCCCACACCAGGAAGGCCGAAACGTCGCGGGAATACTGGTCGATGGTCTGCGGCGCGCCGTCATCATAGGTCACTTGGCCGTCGGAGAGCGGCTTGGGCATCTTCAGCGACACGCCGGACATGAAGTACGGGTTGTAGTGGGTGCCTTCCGGGATGACCATGCCGGCCGGAGGCGTCTGGTCGTAGCCGGTCAGCAGCGAGTGGATATAGTCGGGGCCGCCCGCGTCGTACTGGGTGAAGATGTCGAAGACGAATTGCGGAAAGCCGCGTTCGACGCCGCGCGCCTTGGCCAGCAGCGACATGTCGGGCGGAGCAGCGCCGCCATTAGAGGCAGCGGCGGCCTCGTCATTGGCGAAGGGCGCCGGGAAATGATCGGACGGCTTGCCGGGACGGTCGAACATGTCGCCGGCGTCGTTGGGGCCGTCATGGATGGTGTACTCGGCCGACAGCGTCTTGATCTGGGCATCGGAATAGCCGAGGTCCGACAGCGTGCGGAAGGCCACCAGGTTCATCGAATGGCAGGCCGAGCAGACTTCCTTGTAGACCTTGAGGCCGCGCTGCAACTGCGCCTTGTCATAGGTGCCGAACGGGCCGGTGAAGCTCCAGCTCATTTCCTTCGGTTCGTTGATCGGGAAATGCGTTGGATTGGCCGCGTTATGTGCCTCTTCGGCGGCGACAGCCCAATTGCTTGCTGCCTCGGTGCCGGCGGCCACAAGGCCGATCAGCGCCAGCGAGGTGAGAATCTTTTTCATGCCAAATCCCCTTAGATTCTCTACCGGTCTGTCTTCCTGTTTGAGCATGATCTTGTCCGAAAACCGGTTCCCACTTTTCGGGATCATGCTCAGCCCTTGGTCTCTGGTGCGGCCGTGGCGCCCGCCGGATGTCCGACACCGCCCTTGTTCTTCTCGAGCACCGCTTCGGTGATCGAGTTCGGCAGCCTTCGCGGCGTCTCGATCAGACCGAGCACCGGCAGCGCGACCAGGAAGAAGGCGAAATAGACCAGCGTCGCCATCTGCGCCATGAACACATAGCTGCCTTCCGCCGGCTGCGAGCCCAGCCAGCCGAGCAGGACGGCATCGGCCACGAAGACCCAGAAGAACAGCTTGTACCAGGGCCGATAGACCGCCGAGCGTACCTTCGAGGTGTCGAGCCACGGCACCAGGAACAGCATGACGATGGCGCCGAAGAGGCACAGAACGCCGCCGAGCTTGGAGTTGATCGGCCCGATATTGAAGGTGATGGCGCGCAGGATGGCGTAGAACGGCAGGAAATACCATTCCGGCACGATGTGGGCCGGGGTCTTCAGCGGGTTGGCGACCGTGTAATTGTCGGGATGGCCGAGATAATTCGGCAGGTAGAAGACGAAATAGGCGAAGAAGAACAGGAATACGAGCATGCCGAACGCGTCCTTGATGGTCGCATAAGGGGTGAACGCAACGGTGTCGGTCTTCGACTTGACCTCGATGCCCGTCGGGTTCGACTGGCCGACGACATGCAGCGCCCAGACGTGCAGCACGACGACGCCGGCAATCATGAACGGCAGCAGGTAATGCAGCGCAAAGAAGCGGTTCAGCGTCGGGTTGTCGACGGCAAAACCGCCGAGCAGCAGCTGCTGGATCCAGTCGCCGACCAGCGGAATGGCCGTGAAGAAGCCGGTGATGACCGTGGCGCCCCAGAAGCTCATCTGGCCCCAGGGCAGCACGTAGCCCATGAAGCCGGTCGCCATCATCAGGAGGTAGATGATGCAGCCGAGGATCCACAGCAGCTCGCGCGGCGCCTTGTAGGAGCCGTAATAAAGGCCACGGAAGATGTGGATATAAACGGCGATGAAGAAGAACGACGCGCCGTTCGAATGCAGGTAGCGCAGCAGCCAGCCCGAATTCACGTCGCGCATGATCTTTTCGACCGAGCCGAAGGCAAGATTGCTGTCGGCCGTGTAGTGCATGGCCAGCACGATGCCGGTCAGCATCTGTGCGACCAGCATGATCGCCAGGATACCGCCGAAGGTCCACGCATAATTCAGGTTGCGCGGCACCGGATAGGCGATGAAGCTGTCATAGACCATCCGCGGCAGCGGCATGCGGGCGTCGAACCAGCGTCCGAGACCGGTTTTGGGCGTATAGGTCGAGTGTCCCTCGCTCATCGAAATATCCCCTGCCTCAACCGATAAGGATCTTGGTATCGGAAATGAACTTGAATACCGGCACTGCCATGTTCTCCGGCGCAGGGCCTTTGCGGATGCGTCCGGCCGTGTCGTAGACCGAGCCGTGGCATGGGCAGAACCAGCCGCCGAAATCGCCTTCCTGGCCGAGCGGAATGCAGCCGAGATGCGTGCAGACCTGAACCATCACCATCCAGGCTTCCTTGCCGGGCGTGGTGCGGTTGGCGTCGGTCGCCGGCGCGTCGGCCGGCAGGTTGGCGTTGCGGGCGATCGGATCCTTGAGGTCGCCCAGATTGACCGCCTCGCCGTCCTTCATTTCCTGTTCCGTGCGGTTGCGCACCACGACAGGCTTGCCGCGCCACTTGACGATCAGCGACATGCCCGGCGTCAGCGAGGCGACGTCGACCTCGACCGAGGCGAGCGCCAGCGTCGAGGCATCGGGACGCATCTGGTCGATGAACGGCCACGCGAAGGCACCCGCGCCGACCACTGCGGCCATGCCGGTGGCGACGTAGAGAAAATCACGACGGTTGGGATCCTGGGTGTCGGTTGCGCTCACGGGTGCCTGATCCTTTCGCCTCTTCCGTGCCGGTGGCTGAGCCTTGTTCCCGCTCGATTACGCCAACCCGACAGCGCATGGCGAACAGGCTTGCGAATTCCTCCGGCATTTGGACCTCGGTTTATGCGTGAAGCCCGTTTTTGTCCAGACGGATCAAGGCACAAGGGCAGATTGTCGCGGGCGTTCCGCGCAGCGATGGATTTGACGTGCTTGGCTAAATGTAGCAATATGTCTACATCTTCTCGACGGAGGTGCTGAAATGAACATCTCGACGAAGACGGTCACCATCGTGTCGAGCCGTGAATTCAACCAGGACACGGCGCACGCCAAACGGGCAGCCAAGAATGGGCCGGTCATCATCACCGACCGTGGCAAGCCCTCCCATGTGCTGATGTCGATGGAGGAATATGAGAAACTGAAGGCCTTGGGCAGGCCAGAGAAACATAGAAGCCTCGCGGACGTTCTGGCCGATGATAGACCGGAAGCGGATTTTGATTTCGACATACCCGAACTCAAGAGCTTGTCCCTGCGCCCGCCCGAGTTCGACTGATGTATCTACTAGATACCAATGTCCTCTCCGAACTCAGGCGGAGAGACCGATGCGACCCGAACGTTCGGGCCTGGGCAGAAGGCCGAAATCCAGGTGAGTTTCATGTTTCGGCCGTCAGTATTCTTGAAGCCCAGATCGGCGCCCTCAGAGCGGAGCGAAAGGACAAGAGGAAAGGAGCGATTCTGCGCGCCTGGGTAGACGGATTGGTTGCCGAAATCGCAGAGCGCATACTGCCCGTGGATCTTGCTGTTGCGCTTCGCTGCGCGCCGCTCCACGTCCCGGATCCCAAGCCAGACCGCGACGCGTATATCGCCGCGACCGCGCTGGTCAACAACATGACGGTTGTGACCCGCAACACGAAGGATTTCGAAGATACCGGCGTGAAACTGTTCAATCCGTGGATACCGGCGAAGGGTTAGACGGCATGGCACATATCATAGACCGCGACACTTGGGCTGTTCGCGCCGACCGCTGGAAGGGCGAGCTGCAATGCGGCGCCTACGGCTCCAACTCCTGCCTGATCTTCAACTACCTGCCCGATGTCGGTGGCGGTCCTCGGCTGCACACGCATCCCTACGCAGAGATCTTCATCATCCGTCAGGGCACCGGACTGTTCACGGTCGGCGACAAGGAGATCGAAGCTTCCTCCGGCCAGATCCTGATCGTGCCACCCAACACGCCGCACAAATTCACCAATCTCGGTCCGGGCCCGCTGGAAACGACCGACATCCACGAGAACGGCAGCTTCATCACCGAATGGCTTGAATAGACCATGATCCCGAAAAGTGGGAACCGGTTTTCGGAAAGATCATGGTCAAAGACAGAGTTATTTGGCGCCGAGCCTCGCAAGCACGGCCTTCGGGATGTTGTATTCGCGGATGACGGCGTCATGCCTACGCAAGCCGCACAGTTCGCGCTGGATGAAATAGCCGTGCACCGCCTCGGCTGCCTCCTTGAGCAGCCGGGCGCGCAGTTGCTCCTCGGCATTGTCGCGCAGCCTGGCCAGCGTTTCCTCGACCCGTTGACCGGCACGGCCGAGTGCGGCCGCCTTCTCGGCGAGAATTTCATGGCCGAGCGCGTCGAAGGCGGCTTCGGCAGCGGTAGCGCCGGCTAGATGAGATGGCGGACGCAAGGACATTTCAGCTTCCTTTCCCGAAGACCATGCGGTGTGTGACGAATTCTTCGCCTTCCACGCGCTGAAAGCCAAGCCGTTCGTAGAAACCGAAGGCTTCTCGCGGCGCGCGTGTGTTCAGCACGGCGAAATGGTGACGCGTCCTGTCGATAACGGTCTCGACCAGCATCCGGCCGAGGCCGGTGCGACGGTGGCGCGCACTGACGAACAGGTGCCGAACCCGGCCATGGCCCCTGCCCTCGAAATATGGATCGATGTTCAGCCCGCACACGCCGACGAGTTCCCTTCCATGCCAGGTACCGTACAGCGCCTCGCCGCGGCTCAGGAACTTGTTGCGGCCGCTTGCCCAATCATCCGCCAGGCGCACCAGCATCCAGTAGCTTTCCGACCGGCTTTCCTGCCTCAGCGCATCGAAGGCCGGCGTGGTTGGCCGGAGCCGCTTGAGCACATAGTGGACCCCGGGGCCGATCTCTGGCGATTTAGCCATGGAGCTACTCCGCCGGACGTGTCTCTTCGAGCACGCTGTCCTCGTGATAAAGAAACCCGCCGGATTGCCGCTTCCACAGCCGCGCATAAAGCCCGTCTAGCACGACCAATTGGTCATGCGTGCCTTGTTCGACGATGCGGCCACCGTCGAGCACCACCAACCGGTCGAGCGTGGCGATCGTCGACAGCCGGTGGGCGATGGCGATGACCGTCTTGTTCTCCATCAGCCGCGCCAGATTCTCCTGGATCGCCGCCTCGATGTCGGAATCGAGCGCCGAGGTCGCCTCATCGAGAATCAGGATCGGCGCGTCCTTGAGGAAGACGCGGGCGATCGCCACGCGCTGGCGCTGGCCGCCCGACAGTTTGACGCCACGCTCGCCGACGAAGGCCTCGTAGCCGGCGCGGTCCCTGTTGTCGCGCAGACCAAGGATGAACTCGTGCGCTTCGGCCTTTTTCGCCGCCACGATCACCTCGGCGTTGGTCGCGTCAGGCATGCCGAGCTTGATGTTGTCGCGCAGCGAACGGTGGAACAGGGCCGTGTCCTGGCTGACGACGCCGATATTGGCGCGCAACGAATTCTGCGTGACATCGGAGACGTTCTGACCATCGATGGTGATCGACCCGCCTTCCAGGTCGTAGAGGCGCAGGATCAGATTGGCGAGCGTCGTCTTGCCGGCGCCCGACGGGCCGACCAGTCCGACCTTCTCGCCCGGCCGCACGACGAGGTCGACGCCGTTGAGAACACCGAACCCCTTGCCGTAATGGAATTCGACGTTCTTCACCGCGATGCGCCCGCCGGCCACCACGAGCTCTTTGGCGTCGGGTGCATCGACCAGGCCGAGCGGCTGCGAGATCAGCGCCTTGGAATTTTCCAGCACGCCGAGGTTCCGCAATATGCTGTTGAGCTGCATCATCAGCCGGCCGAGCAGCATGTTGAGCCGCAGCACCAGCGACAGCGTGAAGGCGACCGCCCCAACGGTGATCGAGCCCTCGACCCAGAGATAGACGGCAAAGCAGCCGATCGCGGTGATCATGATGCCCGACAGCGTCGTCAGCGCCATGCGCACGCCGGTCAGCCGGCGCGTGAAGGGGCGCAGCGCGTCGAGATAGATGTCGAAGCCATTCTTGATGTAGTGGTCGTCGCCGTCGGCCGAGAACAGTTTCAGCGTCTGCACGTTGGAATAGGAATCGACGATGCGGCCGGTGATCATCGAGCCGGCCTCGGCGGTTTGCTCGGCATGCTTGCGGATCGCCGGCAGATAGAACTTGGCCAGCCAGCCGAAGGCGGAAATCCAGATCACCACCAGCACCGCCAGCCTGAGATCGAGGCCAGCGACCAGCGCCAGCGTCGTCACCGTGTAGACGATCATGAACCAGACGACCTCGATGAAGCTTTCCATCAGGTCGCCGGTCGCTTGGCCCGCCTGCCAGACCTTGGTGGCGATGCGGCCGGCAAAATCGTTCTGGAAGAAGGCGTAGGACTGGCGCGACACGTGCCGATGCGCCTGCCAGCGCACCAGATTGTAGAAGCCGGGCGTGATCGTCTGTTCGTCGACCAGCGCCGACAGGCCGACGACGATTGTGCGGATGACCAGCACCACCGCGATCATGAACACCAATTCAGGGCCGGCGGCGTTCCACAGAGAATGCCAGCTGCGCTCGGCGGGAAGCTGGTCGAGAATGTCGACCAGCCGCCCGACGAAGTAGAACAGGCCGGCCTCGACTAGGGGCGCGATGCCGCCGATCACCAGCATCGCGAAGAAGGCGAACTTTGCCTGGCCGACATAGTGCCAGAGAAAGCCGCCGACGCTGGTCGGTGGCCGAAGGCTGGCTGGCTCCCTGAACGGGTAGACCCAGTTCTCGAACCAGCGATAGACGGCAGTCATCATTCGGCAGCTTGGCCCTTTGCAAGTGCGTCATTGGCGACATCGGTCGGGACGTCCTCAAGCAGGAACCCGCCCGATTGGCGCTGCCAGAGCTGCGCGTAGAGCCCGCCTTGGGCGACGAGTTCCTCGTGCGAACCTTCCTCGATGACACGGCCCTTGTCCATCACCACCAGCCTGTCCATCGCCGCGATGGTCGACAGCCGGTGCGCGATGGCGATGACGGTCTTGCCTTGCATGAGCTTGTAGAGATTCTCCTGGATCGCCGCCTCGGCTTCGGAATCAAGCGCCGAGGTCGCTTCGTCAAGGATAAGTATAGGTGCGTCCTTCAACATAACGCGAGCGATGGCGATGCGTTGCCGCTGGCCGCCGGACAATTTGACACCGCGATCGCCGACATGGGCATCGAAGCCCTTGCGGTCGCTGGCGTCCGAAAGCCCTGATATGAAATCCAGCGCCTCGGCGCGCCGCGCTGCCTCGACAAGCATCTCTTCCGAGGCATCGGGCCGGCCATAGAGGATGTTCTCGCGCACCGAACGATGCAGCAGCGATGTGTCCTGCGTCACCATGCCGATCTGGGCGCGCAGCGAATCCTGCGTCACATCGGCGATTTCCTGGCCGTCGATCAGGATCTTTCCGCTCTCCAGGTCGTAGAAACGCAGCAGGAGATTGACCAGCGTCGACTTGCCGGCGCCCGAACGGCCGACGATACCGACCTTTTCGCCCGGCTTCACCGCCAGCGACAGGTTCTCGATCACCCCTTTCCGCTTGCCGTAGTGGAAGCGGATATCCTCGAAGCGTATCTCGCCCCTGGAAACGGTGATGTCCTTCGCCCCCGGCCGGTCCTCGACCAGGCGCGGCAACGAGATCGAGGCGATGCCGTCCTGCACCGTGCCGATATTCTCGAACAGGCCCGACATTTCCCACATGATCCATTGCGACATGCCCCATAGCCTGAGCACCAGCCCGATGACCACGGCGACCGCGCCGATCGTCACCGACTGCCCGAGCCACAGCCACAGCGCCATCGCCGTGACAGAGAACAGCAGCAGCGAATTCATGATGTAGAGCAGGCCGAAAAGCACCGTCACCAGCCGCATCGACCGGTAGACGGTCTGCAGGAAGCCGGCCATGCCTTCCCGCGCGAACGACGCTTCGCGGCGTGCATGGCTGAACAGCTTGACCGTCTGGATGTTGGAGTAGCTGTCGACGACGCGGCCGGTCATGGTCGAGCGCGCATTGGCCTGCTCCTCGCCGACCTTGCCCAGCTTCGGGATGAAATAGCGCAGCAACAGGATGTAGCCGACCAGCCAGACGCCGAGCGGCGCGGCCAGCCGCCAGTCGGCCGAACCGACGATGACCAGCATGCCAAGGAAATAGACGATGACGTAGTTCAGGACATCGATCAGCTTGATGACGCATTCGCGCACGGCGAGCGCCGTCTGCATCAGCTTGGTGGCGATGCGGCCGGCGAACTCGTCCTGGTAGAAGCTCATCGACTGCTTGAGCAGGTAGCGGTGCACCTGCCAGCGGATGCGCATGGGATAGTTGCCCATCAGCGTCTGCTGGTTGAGCAGGGAATGCAGCCATACCGTGCCCGGCAGCGCGAACAGCACGATGAAGGCCATGCCGGCAAGCTTCCAGGCTTCCGTCTGCAGGAAGGTTTCGCGATTCAGACCCGACAGCCAGTCGACGATGCGGCCGAGGAAGCCGAACATCCACACTTCCGCGATCGCGATCGCCGTCACCAGCACCGCGTCGAGAAGGATATAGGGCCACGCGCCACGCGTATAATGCACGCAGAAGGCTACCAGCGTCCTGGGCGGCTCGACCGGTTCCGCCGCGGGGAACGGATCGAGCCGTCTTTCAAACCAGCTAAACAACAACATGGCTCATGCTCACAAATCTGTCTTCCGCCTATGCGGCGCGCGAACGTACGAAGTCGCCGGAACGCATGGCGCCGAGGGCCCCACGGGCCGGACGAGAACCACCCGCGGCGCGGCGTAGGGGGAAAAAAAGTGCGGGGTGTTTAAAC
>NZ_JAMYKW010000106.1:0-10725 GCF_040317555.1 Mesorhizobium sp. M1406
GCTCGCTCGCTACAGCGCTATCGAGAGCGCGCTCGCGAGCGGCTTCGCTACCGCCGAGCTACACCACCTGTGGGGACGCGACCTTAATGTCGCATGCGACGGACGTTCTGAGGTTCGGAGTCCGCCGAACTAAGGGAGGAGAAACAAAATGAAGAAGGACAAGTCACCCACATCGCGGCGGAATTTTTTGAAAACCAGTGGGCTCGCTGCCGGCGCAGCGACCGTCACCATTGCGGCGCCCTGGGTGCGCAAGGCCGAGGCGGCCGAGACGATAACCTGGAAGATACAGACCTCATGGCCGGCTGGCGTCGGTCTGGAAACCTTTCAGAAGTGGTGTGCAACGATCAAGGACAAAACGAACGGTCAGCTCGAGCTTCAGCCTTTCAAGGCCAAGGATATCGTCGGGGACTTTGAACTTTTCGACGGGGTCAAGAACGGCGTTCTGGAAGCCATGAACTCGTTCTCACTGTACTGGGCGGGAAAACTCCCGGCGACCGCATTTATGAGCTCCTATACGATGGGCCTTCGCTATCCGCATGAATGGGACATCTTCTTCTATTCCAAGGGCGGATTGCAGGTCTGTCGCGATATCTACGCCGCGCAGGGGCTTTACTACGTTAACCGCATCCATCATGGAGCCAACATCATTCACTCGAAAACTCCAATCCGCTCCTTTGACGATTTCAAGGATCTGAAGCTGCGCGTTCCGGGCGGCATGATCGCCGAGACGTTTGCCAAGGCGGGCGCCAAGACGACACTGCTGCCCGGCGGCGAGGTTTTCTCGGCATTGGAAAAGGGCACGATCGACGCCGCTGACTATACCGGCCCGGCGGTTAATTGGGCGCTCGGCTTCCAGCAGGTGACGAAGTACATTTCCATGGGTCCCCCCGGCCTGATGTCGATGTACCAACCCGTCGACTTGATGGATTTCGCGGTCAACATGAATGTCTGGAACAAGCTTCCCGACAATCTCAAGCAGTTCATCGAGGGCGAGGTACAAGTCTATTCCAACACCCATTTCGGCGCGATCCAGAAAGCCGACATGGAAGCTTGGCAGAAATTCATCGACGCCGGCACGGAAATCAATCGCCTAAGCGCGGACGACTTGCAGAGATTCCAGGAGATTGCGGTCCCGATCTGGTTCGAATGGGCCAACAAGGACAAAGATGCCGCCCGCATCTTCAAGCTGCAGCTGGAAGTCATGGAAAACCCAACGGTCGGCTACGTCACGCCCGATATGTATCAAGGCTTGTCGATCAACCTGTAGACATCGGCGCCCGCCCAGATAGAGGCGGGCGCTTTCTTTCGCTCGGTTTTCAACACCGGCAGTTGCTTCCATGCCATCACTTACCTTCGTCATGCCGCACTGGCTCTACTGGTCGACGCTGGGCGTGTTCCCGCTGGTCGCCGCCTGGCTCGTATCTCGCGAGCAAAAGCGGCGCGACGCCGGCCGACCGGGCCTGTTCCTGGCTTATCTTTTCCTGGTCACCGCCGGCTTTCTTGGGATGCACCGGTTTTATCTCAAGAGCGCCTTGGGTCTGGTCTTCATTCCGTTCTTCCTAGCGGTCCTGTGGACCAGCGCAGACATACGCACTGCCCGTGAAAGCCTGTCTCTCGCCCGCTCCGAGGCCGAGCACGCTGAACGGCTGCTCACGCGCGCCCAGTCCGACCTCGCCGCCGGCAAGGCTGGAGCAGCCCAGCGTCTTGCCAAAGCTCAAGCTGATGCCACGCCGGCGCGCGATCGTCACGCCGCCTCGACCGCTGGTCTCCATCGCGCGAACGGATACGCACGCATCGCCGGTGTCCTGCTTGGGATTCTTCTCCTCGGCGACGCCTTCCTTCTGCCAGGTCTTGTAAGGCGGCGGCGGCAACGTGAGACCATGCCGACGCCGCTATTGGCGCATCCTCTGGAGACAGGCGTGCCCCTCAGCGCGGTGAGGCCACCATTGCCGCCCTTTCGGCCGGTCGACTGGCTCGTGCGAGTGACGGGCGAACTCGTCGCGTATTGGGCCGTGCTCGCCGTCTTCGCCTACTATTACGAGGTGGTCGCCCGCTACATTTTCAATTCACCGACCAATTGGGTCCACGAGAGCATGTTCCTCATGTTCGGTATGCAATACATGCTTGCCGGCGCCTACGCCTATCGCGACGAGACTCATGTCAGAGTCGACATCGTCTACAGCCAGCTTTCGTCGCGCGGCCGCGCGATATGCGACATCATCACTTCTTTTTTCTTTTTTCTTTTTGCCGGCGCCCTGCTTGTAACGGGCTGGCGTTTCGCCAGCGACGCGATGGCGATCGGAGAGCGATCATTCACCGAGTGGGGCATCCAGTACTGGCCAGTAAAACTCACCATGCCGATCGGCGCGGCGCTGCTTATTCTGCAAGGCCTGTCCCGCCTGCTGCGCGATATCGCAACCGTGGCGGGAAGGGGCGAATAGCGATGGGGCTCGAGCTTCCGATCCTGTGGCTGAGCGTCCTCATGTTCGGCGGACTAGGCGTGCTTCTGCTGCTCGGCCTGCCAATGGCCTTCTGCACGGGCAGCCTCGCCGTGCTCTTCCTGTTTCTGTTCGGCAATTCAGCGATGCTGAATATGCTCCCCTCGCGAATCTTCCCGTTCATGACGGATTACCAGCTCTCGGCCGTGCCGCTGTTCATTTTCATGGCGGCGATCCTTGAGAAGGCCGGCATCATCGAGGAACTGTTCGATGTCGTCTACAAATGGCTCGGTGGGCTGAAAGGCGGCCTCGCCTCAGCCACCGTCATCTCCTGCACGTTGCTTGCTGCCATGGTCGGTGTCGTTGGCGCGACCGAGGTGACCATGGGAATGATTGCGCTGCCGGCGATGCTGAGGCGGAACTACGACGCCAAGCTCGCCTGTGGGGCTCTGCTCGCCGGCGGCACGCTCGGCATCCTCATCCCGCCCTCGGTCATGGCGATCGTCTATGCGGTTGTGGCCCAGCAGTCGCTCGGTGAGTTGCTCGTCGGTTCGGTTTTCCCGGGCCTTCTGCTGTCGGGTATGTATGTCGCCTACGTAACCCTGCGCTGTTACATTAACCCTGCACTGGGTCCGGCGCTGCCGGTCGACGAGCGGGTGAGCTTCGTCGAAAAAATGAAGCTGTTGCGCCGTACCATCTTGCCTATCCTGCTCATCATCCTCGTTCTAGGTGTCATCTTCCTCGGCATTGCGACACCTGTGGAGGCGGCGGGAATCGGTACCTTTGGAGCCTTTATCGTCTGCGCAGCCCACCGCCAACTCAACTGGGACACCATTCGCGATGCAGGCATCGCCACGTTGAAGGCGACCGCCATGGTGATGTGGATCTTTTTTGGCGCCACAATGTTCGTCGGCTTTTTCATTCTCAAGGGCGGCCAGACCTTCGTCGCTGATTCAATTCTCGGCACCGGACTGGCGGCCTATGGCGTGCTTGTGCTGATGATGGTGATCTTGTTCGTGCTCGGCATGTTCCTCGACTGGGTCGGTATCCTGCTTCTTACCGTGCCGATCTTCCTGCCGATATTGAAGAGCCTGCAGTTCGATGGGCTGTTTGGCCTGCCCGGGGTCGCTCCAGGCGATGTGCCGCTCTGGTACGGCATTATTTTCATGGTCAATATGCAGATGGCCTTCCTCAGCCCGCCTTTCGGCTATTCGCTGTTCTACCTGAAGAGCGTCGCCCCACCTCAGATCACCATGGCCACGATCTTCCGGTCCGCCGTTCCGTTTTTGTGCCTGCAAGCGATCGGCGTCGCTCTGTGCATCGTATTTCCCGCCATCACGCTGTGGTTGCCCAAAATGGTCTATGTGACCAATTAGACGCAGAACAACTGTATCCAACCTTCGCCACCGCCACCGCCACCAGCGGGCGAGTTGCGAGACGGGAGGCGGTGCTATAGGAGTCTGCCGCCCTCTCAGGCGTGCTCCTGTCGAACGCGAAGACGGACCCACGTCCTCCCCGGTTACGATGCGTTTACTGGGCCGTCTTTGCTGGCTGACCAACTTACGCCACGAGCCGTACAGGCAACCGGGCCAGCGCCCGCCCAACCGCTTGCGCCACTCGACCGGGCGCGCCGATCTGGTATCGAGGCGTGAGCGAGCGCCGCGACAGGAACAAGGATGTCGTCATGAAGTTCCTGCTTGCGGCAGATCGCCAGCGCGCGCGGGATATGACATTGGGGACAGCTTTGAAGGAAAGGGATTACCCCAGCGTATCCGGCCGTGGGAATCGTTCAGATGAGGCCTGGTGATTTGCACCGGACGGATGCACTTTCTGAGAGGACCGATTTCGCCCAAGGATTTTCGGAGCATTAGTCAGCCTAGGCCACCCGGTAATTTCGGCTTCGCCGGCATGTTTGGAACTTGAAACATGGGTGCATCTCTCTACGAGCCAATCAACGTCTATAAGCCGCTCGCGCCGGACATCGGCATCGTCGATGGACCATTGGAATATTTGACTGTAGGCGGAATCAGGCTGCCGCTTCCGTTCACCACCCGAATGACAGTCGTGCGCCTCTCAAACGGCGACCTCTTCCTCCATTCGCCGATCAAGTTAGACGAGAGACTGGCTAGGGAACTGCGCGGCCTGGGGAGGGTTCGCCATCTCGTGTCGCCCAACCAATTCCATTATGCCCACATCGGAGAATGGGCGAGGGCCTTTCCTGAAACGATCTCCTGGGCCTCTCCAGGTGTGCGCCGGCGGGCACGGGCACGGCATGTGGATATCGACTTCACGAGAGATCTCGACGTCAGTCCGCCCGAAGAATGGCGTCGGGAGATCGACCAACTGCTTTTTCCCGGCGGCTATTTCAAGGAGTTCATTTTCTTCCATAAGCCTTCGAGGACGCTGATACTCACCGATACGATCATCAACATCGAACTGGACAAGATTTCCGAACCGTGGCGAACGGCGACCAAGATCGCTGGGATGTATCATCCCTACGGCCAAATATTCTTCGGAATGCGCCTGCCGCTGATCGTCCAGCGGCGAAAGGCGAAGGCGACCATCGCAACGATTTACTCATGGCAACCGCAGCGAATTGTGCTCAGCCATGGCCGCTGCTTTCATGCGGATGCTAACAGGGTGATCCGACGGATATTCGGAGCCCCGAACTACGAAAAGTAGTTTGTCCGTCGCGGGGGGCTCATCGCTCTTGAGTCCTGCTGCCCACACTAAAGGTCAATTGGCCAGACCAATTGACCAAATTTCGCCAAATTAGATAAAAGACGACTTGGGGAGCAGGGAGCGATGCCTACTCAGGCTATTCAGCCGCGTCGGCTCTATCGACAGGTCGCCGATCAACTGAGACAGCTGATCGGGTCTGGCGAGTTTGGCGTTGGCGATCGTCTGCCGACGGAGCGGGAATTGGCTGACCAGTTGGGAATCTCGCGTCCGACGGTCCGTGAGCGCTAATTGCGCTTCGAGGTTGAGGGCCGCATACGCCTTTGCGACTTAGGGCCACGAACGTTGGCAAGGCGCCCGCCGCCGGGGTTAGTCGGCGGCGGGGATGGCACTGGCTTGCGGGTCCCCCAGGAGACGCGCTCTGCCACGCCCTGGACCGCCTCGTGCCGGGTCGCTCTAGCTGCCAAAACCCAAATCACTCTAAAACGACCGAGCTCCGACCCTTGCAGTCGATCAGTTGCGAGCGTCGCATGACCCGATCTGACCTTTGAGGAAATTCGTCGGCTGCCGAAACTCACGCCGTTGACCCAACGGTGATCCACATTGCCCACGTTGCGAATGGTGGCAACGCGCAGTCGGTCATTGAGGTGATCTTCGCTGTTGCCCGATAGCAGACGTTGCCGGCGACAACGCTGGACATCGTAGTCTCGCCCTCCGTCGCGCGCCAACAACCGGTAAAAGTTGATGCAGTCACTCAACAAACGTGATAGCCGCCGTCCCCGACTGCACTGATGGGTGCAATAGGCCTCTTCAAATTGACGGAGATCAGGGGGATGGAGTTAACCCGGCGCTTGGAAGAACACGGCGATCGTCCGGCGCTGATCTTTCCCGGACGCACGCCGATCACCTACCGCGATCTTGCGCGGCGTGTCACAGCGTTGGCAGCCGAGTTCGGACCGGAGAAAAAGCTAGTCGCGGTAGCAGCCGAGCCGACGGAACACGCGGTCATCTCTTATCTGGCAGCTATGCACGGCAAGCACGCCGTCGCATTGATCCCGCCCTGCGACGCGTCGGCTCTGGAGGACTTCGTCGCCGACTATTCGCCTGAAATCATCTGCAGACGCGTAGACGCCCGCTGGCGCTGCCGCACGGAAGCCGGGGAGTCCAATGGCGCACCGCATCCCGATCTCGCCGTGCTGCTCGGTACCTCCGGCAGCACCGGCAAGAGCCGGTATGTTCGCCTGTCAGCCGCCGCAATCGAGGCCAATGCGGGGGCCATTGTCAGCTATCTGGAACTCGGCCATCGGGATCGGGCGGCGCTTATCCTGCCATTCCACTATTCTTACGGCCTCTCGGTCCTGAACTCTCATCTAGAGGCAGGTGCCAGCACCTATTTCCCGAAACACGGTGCCTTCCACGCCGCCTTCGCTCAAGAGATGCGCGAAGCGCGCTGTACCAATATCAGTGGCGTTCCCTATTCCTTCGAAATGATGGACCACGCCGGCTTCCGAAGGCACGACTTGCCTGAGTTGCGTTTCATGACGGTGGCCGGCGGACGCATGCAACAAGCTCTGGCCGAGACCTTTCGGCGCCATCTCGCGGACAACTCTGGCTGCTTCTTCATGATGTATGGGCAGACCGAGGCAACCGCTCGCATCGCCTATGTTCCCCCCGGCGAGCTCGAGGGCAATCTGGGCAGCATCGGCATTGCCATCCCGGGCGGCAAACTCTGGTTGGCTGATGAAGACGGCCGGCCAATCGAACAAAATGGCGAGCCGGGCGAACTCATCTACAACGGTCCCAATGTGATGATGGGCTATGCCCATCGACGGACGGATCTGGCAACGGCACACGAAGTCCGGATTTGCGTACAGGCGACATCGCAAAGCGTGATGATCGCGGGTTCTATTCGATAGTCGGTCGCCGCAAGCGGATGTCGAAGATCGCGGGCCTACGCCTGAGCCACGACGCGATCGAAACGGCGCTTGAGAAAGCTGGGATCGCCGCAGCAGTCGTCGGAGACGATGAGCGCATTCTGGCGATGGTGACGACAGCCAATGTCGACGACGACGAGGTGCTCCAGGTCATGATGGCTGCAAGCGGACTGCCAAGGCCGCACCTCGAAGTCGGCAGGGCGACGTCGTTGCGGAAACTCGCCTCGGGGAAGATCGACTATGCTTCACTCCAGGCTCGCCTGCGAGCTCCGCGCCAGCAGATGGCCACGAATGTCCTGGACGCCTTCAGGAATGCGTTCTATCCGCGTCAAGTTGGTCCCAGCGACACTTTCGAAAAGCTCGGCGGCGACTCGCTGCTCTATGTGCAGCTCTCGCTGACCCTGGAACGTGAACTCGGGAGTCTGCCGGAGGGATGGGAAACCATGCCCCTTGGCGACCTTGCCCCAACAGCCGAACCCAAGAACCATAATCGGTCCATCGACAGTCAACTGGTCCTGCGTGCTGCCGCGATCCTGCTGGTTGTTATCCATCACGCAACGCTCTGGCCCATTCCGGGCGGAGCCGCCACACTCGTGATGTTGGTCGGGTTCAGCCTGGCTCGCTTTCAGCGCCAGAGGCTGTTCGCCGGTGATGGTCTAGCGGTGTTGCGGCCGCTGGCAGCCAACCTTGCACTCTATGCGCCCATCGTCGCGGGTTTCTCCCTGGCGCGTGGCGAGGTTCTATGGCCTTCGGTCTTTCTGAGTGGCAATCTCGGCTTTGCCGCACCGCCGCACATGGTGCCGTATCTCTACTGGTTCGTTGAGGCGTATGCGCAGACCATTCTTTTATTGGTGATCCTGTTTTCCATTCCGCAGGCGCGTTGCATCGCACATGCAATGCCGCTCGCTTCTGGCATTTTCGTGCTGGCAATTGCTGTAGCAGCCAAGTTCCTCACGCCACTCGTCTGGTACATCGGCGGGCCGCAGATATTCACACTGCCTGACATCCTTTATTTGGCCATCCTAGGCTGGTGCCTGTACTTCCTCGACACGCCGCCGAAACGGAAGGCGTTCTTTTCCGTCACCACTATTCTGTGCCTGGTGCTGGCCTGGTCGGGCGGCAATTGGACAGGTTCCTGGGTCAAGTTCATGCTGGTGCTCGGCGCGGTCTACGTCCTGCTTTTCATTCCACGCATTACATTGCCCGGTTGGGCGGCGCGCCTCATCCTGCCGGTCTCTGCCGCCAGCTATCACATCTATCTTTTTCACCGCGTAATCCCCGACTGGCTGCTTCCGCAACTCGACCTGGGCACGCAGCAGCCTTCCGGCGCGGCAGCGGCCATTTCGATCGGTCTCGCATCAGGCTTGGCAGCATTCTGGTTGCAAAAGCAATTGGTCGGCTGGCTTGCGTATCGGCGAGCCTCCCGCCGCGGTTGGCGGAGCCATGTCTTCGTCAGCCCATTGGAAGCAGCCGAATAAGACAGTGTGGCCGGAGAACGGGTACAGGATACCGCCGCGCGCGCGGATGCCGACCGCCAGCCCGCGGAGATGCTTGAGCGGGGTGGAAAGTCGCCTGGTCAGCGGGCCAGCGCATCCGAGAAGCACGCAAATGGTAGGCCCATGTTTTTTCGACCGCGACACCGATTTTCAGACCGGCGTTCAGTTCGCGCCCGAGGTCGGATTCGTGTTTTCCCGAGGCCGGAAACAGAAACCCGTCGAGGCGCCGGAAGTCGCATGCGATGCTCTCGGCCTCCCGGATTGACTCGATACGCTCGATGGCGGTCGATTGGCTTTGATAATCAAGCCGCGCCAGTTCCTCGCTGCGCAATTTGATCAGTTCCGAAAAGTAGTCGTCGCACACCGACGACAGATGCGCGGTGGTGCGGGCATGCCGGTCCACCCTCTGCCACGGCGGTCAATCAGTCGGTGACTAGGCTGCGGTTCGGCGAACCCGTCGAGATGCTTTTCGACTACCGGCGGGATAACGGGAACCTTTGTTGATTTAGAAGGTTCGAATGTAATTCGGCTGCACTCCGCTTTGCGTGGAATTCAGGCCGCGAAGCCAAAGACTGCCGATGTCTTGAGGAGGGACGTGTCATGCCTTTGCGTTTCAACGGTACAGAGATAATTTTCGCCCTTCTGCTCTCTTCAACTTTGATTCCCGCCGCCGCTCAAATGAGCGCTAAAGGAAAAATAAGCGGGAAGGATTTCGACAACGCTGCCGCCGAGCAGGCCAAGCGATATCTGGAAGAGGGCCGCGAGACATTCCGCTTCGACACGTTCGGCAGCGAGGAATTTTGGGGCGGCAAACTTAAACTCCACGAGGCGATCGCAGGTGAGAAGCTGGGTGGCATCGGGCCGGGCCTGAGCCCACAGAAGGCCCTCGAACTCGGCTTAAAGGTCGACGTGAACGCTATCCCCAAAGATGTGGCCGAGGCGCTCAACAAGGGCGAGGTTGATCTCGCCGATCCGGCAAGCACGCTTCTACTGCTCAAGGCCAATGCCGTGGTCGGGGTGACCGGATTCTTCGCCGAGGACGGAAAGACGCTGACGTCGGTGGGTATCCAGTGCGCGGTGTGCCATTCGACCGTTGATGACGCTTACGCGCCTGGTATCGGGCAAAGACTCGATGGCTGGCCCAACCGCGACCTCAACATCGGGGCGATCGTTGCCCTGGCGCCTGATCTCACGGCGCTCACCGAGATGCTGCAAATACCCGAAGCGGACGTGAAAAAAGCGGTGAAGGCCTGGGGGCCCGGCAAATTCGATGCCGAACTGAACCTCGACGGCAAGGCTTTCCGCCCGGACGGCAAGACGTCCGCCACGCTCAATCCGCCCGCATTCGGATTGGCCGGCGTGAACAATCACACGTGGACCGGAGCGTGGGGCACAGTGAGCTACTGGAACGCTTACGTCGGCAACCTCGAGATGCACGGGAAGGGCGTGTTTTACGATCCGCGTCTTGATGACGCTGAGAAATATCCCGTCGCAGCCAGAACGAAGCAGGGCCACAAGCAGGACAAGGAAGACCGGATCACCGCCAAGCTGCCGGCACTTCACTTCTATCAGCTCTCGCTGCCAACCCCCAAACCGCCCGAGAGCGTCTTCGACAGCGCTGCGGCGCAGAAGGGAGAGGCGCTCTTCAATGACAAAGCGAAATGTGCGACTTGCCACGTCCCGCCGCTCTTTACCGAACCGGGCTGGAACCTGCATACGGCCGACGAGATCGGCATCGACGACTTCCAGGCGATGCGATCCCCGGACGAGCGCTACCGGACCGCATCATTACGGGCACTTTGGAACATGGAAAAAATCCACAAGGGAGGGTTTTACCACGACGGCCGGTTTGCCACCCTCCACGACGTTGTCGAGCACTATGACGGCCATCTCGGCCTTGATCTGACCGACCAGGAAAAGAGTGATCTGATCGAGTACCTCAAGTCGATCTGATCAGCACTCGGCGCGCCAGAGGAGCCTCGGCGCAAGCGCCGCCAGCATCAGGGCGACGCTGGACGGAATGTGTGTGAACAGCCACGGCTGCTGTTCAAGAGCGGGACGTCGCTGCTTGTAAGTACCAGCAGCGGGCTTAGCTCACCACTTGACGCGGAAGCCCAGCGAGCCGGTCAGCGCGTGACTATCACCGAAGTCTTCCAGGCCCGTTCGGGCGATGGCTTC